>CAYVDS010000147.1:10230-12176 GCA_964450145.1 uncultured bacterium | reverse complement strand
ATGCCGTTGGAGTGAGGAGAGACCGCTATGAATCGCGAATGCACGTGCAGGACACAAGAAAGCCAAGACGAATTCATGGATGAGCAGTTGAGACAGGTTGACGAAGTGATAAGGAAGTACCGGGACAAGCCCGGCGCTCTGATCCCGGTTTTGGAAGAGGTTCAAGGCATCACCGGCTATCTGCCCGAGGCGATTCAACGACGCGTCGCGAGCGGGCTCGGCATTCCCTTGAGTCAGGTGTACGGTGTGGTAACTTTCTATTCGTTTTTCACAATGACGCCGCGCGGCAAACATCAAGTCAGGGTTTGTCTTGGCACCGCGTGTCATGTTCGGGGCGCCAAACGGGTACTCGAGGAGATGGAGCGAAAACTGGGAATCGAGCCGGGTGGATGTACGGATGACAGGGAATTCAGTCTCGACCTCGTTCGGTGCGTGGGAGCGTGTGGGCTTGGTCCTGTGGTGGTGGTGGATGAAGACACTCACAAACAAGTGAAAGTGGCCAAGCTCAATGCGATCGTGGACAAGTACAAGGCCGCGTCCCTAACCGCTGAGGAGTAAGAAACCATGGCCAAGAAGAAACTGACGATAGATGGTTTGAATACTATCCGTGGCCGGGTGGAAAAGGAGAGAGCAAAGTATCGTTTCCACGCCATGCTGTGCGGCGACACGGGCTGCGTCGCCGGCGGCAGCAAGCCGGTCGCGGTTGCTTTGGCAGAGGAAGTCTCAAAGCGTGGTATGTCGGATGAAATCCGAATTATTGAGACTGGCTGCCAAGGTCTGTGTTCCGTGGGCCCCGTTATGACGGTCCTCCCGGAGGGGATTTTTTATCAGAAGCTGACTCCACAAGACATGACTGAACTCGTGCAGCAGCATTTCATAAAAGGGGAACCGTTGCACCGGTTGATGTACGTTGATCCGGTCTCAGGGCAGGTCATTCCCCGAATGGACGATGTTCCCTTTTTCGCAAGTCAGCAGTTGAGAGTTCTGCATAACAAAGGTCTGATAGACCCGGAGAAAATCGAGGACTACATCTGGCGCAACGGTTACAGGGCATTGGCCAAGGCGCTCCTCGAAATGACTCCTTCACAGATTATCGCTGAAGTGAAAGCCTCCGGGTTGCGCGGCCGCGGCGGGGCTGGTTTCCCCACCGGCGTGAAGTGGGAATTCTGTGCGAATTCCAAGAGCGATGTCAAATACGTGCTCTGCAACGCGGATGAAGGCGACCCGGGTGCTTTTATGGACCGCAGTGTGATGGAGGGCGATCCGCACTCGATCATAGAAGGCATGATCATAGCGGCGAAAGCAATTAACTCACACCAGGGGTACATATATTGTCGGGCCGAGTATCCAAGGGCGGTGAAGAGGCTCGGCATGGCGATTGAGCGCGCCAAGGAATACGGACTTCTGGGCAGGGACATTTTCGGGTCGGGATTTGATTTCGATGTCGAGGTATATCAGGGCGCTGGCGCGTTTGTATGCGGCGAGGAAACGGCGTTGATGACTTCCATCGAGGGTCGCCGGGGCATGCCGCGTCCGAGGCCTCCATTCCCGGCCGTCTCGGGGTTGTGGAAAAAGCCTACCATCCTCAACAATGTCGAGACCTTCTCGAATATTCCGCAGATTATTATTGAGGGCGGAGACGAATACGCCAAAATCGGAACGGAATCGTCAAAGGGCACGAAGGTATTTGCGCTTACGGGCAAAGTCAACAATACCGGTCTGGTAGAAGTGCCAATGGGCGCTACCATCGGCCATATCATTTTCGACATCGGCGGCGGCATTTTGGATGGAAAGAAGTTTAAGGCTGCCCAACTCGGCGGGCCGTCGGGAGGATGCATTCCGGCGGAGCATCTTAATCTCCCGACAGATTATGAAGCCATAACGAAAGCAGGCGCGATTATGGGCTCCGGCGGCATGATCGTGATGGATGAAGATACCTGCATGGT
>CAYVDS010000147.1:4447-10220 GCA_964450145.1 uncultured bacterium | reverse complement strand
TATGGCCCGCTACTTTATGGATTTTTGTCAAGATGAGTCTTGCGGGAAATGCACTCCATGCAGGGTCGGCACAAAGCGGATGCTGGAGATACTTCAGCGGATATGCAATGGTGAGGGCCAATCGGGGGATGTTGAACTGCTCGAGGAACTTGCCGCAAGCATCAAAGACGCTGCCCTGTGTGGTCTCGGCCAGACCGCTCCGAACCCAGTGCTCAGCACTATCCGCTATTTCCGTCATGAGTATGATGCGCATATACACGACAAACACTGTTCGGCCGCAGTGTGCTCGGCTCTGTTCAAGAGTCCGTGTCAACATACGTGCCCGCTTGGCATGGATATACCGGCTTATGTCGCATTGGTCCGCGTAGGCCGGATTGACGACGCATATCGAGTGCTTAAGCGCACAAACCCCTTTCCGAGCGTATGCGGTCGTGTCTGCGGGCACCCGTGTCAGAAGAAATGCAGGCGCGGTCAGCTCGACGAACCGGTCGCAATCAAATTCGTGAAACGGTTCGTGACAGACAACGGGATGAGGCCGGACGTCGAACCGATCCCTGTCACACGGACAGAACGGATAGCCGTTGTCGGCGCGGGTCCGGCGGGTCTTGCAGGGGCCTTAGAGTTGAAGAAACGCGGATACGCCGTCACCGTCTTTGAGGAGTTGCCTCAACCCGGCGGTATGCTTAGGTGGGGGATTCCGGCATACAGGCTTCCCCGCGAAGTCCTCGATGCCGAGATCTCAGACATATTTAAGACAGGCGTCGAGTTGCACACGAACATTCGGGTCGGACGCGACATCACTTTTGAGGAATTGCAGAGAAGATTCGATGCCGTATATCTGGCCGTCGGCGCCCAAAAGAGCTACGCGCTCGGCATACCCGGCGAGAATGTCGAGGGCGTACTCGGCGTGGTCGAGATGCTTAGAACATGCAACAATGGTGCGGCTGTCAAGATCGGAAAGCGTGTCGCCGTAATAGGCGGCGGCAACTCTGCTATCGACGCTGCACGAACCGCTCTGAGGATGAAGGCCGACGGCGTCACGGTCTATTATCGCCGCGAACGCAAGGACATGCCTGCGCAAGAAGCCGAAATCAAGGCCGCCGAGCAGGAAGGTGTGCGTATCGAGTTCCTCGTTGCTCCTCTGAGGGTGCTGTCAAGCAATGGAAAGGTGTCCGGTCTGGAGTTCGCACGCATGAAGCTGGGACAGTTCGACCGTAGTGGTCGCAAGCGGCCTGAGCCGGTCAACGGCACAGAGTTCACTGTCGAGGTAGACACCGTGATAGCCGCCATCAGTCAAAGCGCGGATCTCGATTTTCTTGGGAATGGAAGTGGAGTAGAGACTACGAAGGCCACAATCAAAGCTGACAAGAACCTGAGAACCACCAACCCCAAAGTTTGGGCAGGCGGCGATGCGGTGACTGGTCCGGCCATGGTCGTGGACGCGATAAAGGCGGGGCAGGATGCGGCTCGACAGATAGATGCGGCGATACGGCTGGAGATGGGCGAAAAACCTTGGACTGCTCCGCCCGGGGACGTGATCGATATCCCACTCGAGATCGATGAAGAAGTTATCGAACAGCCACAGGCCGTAATGCCGGAAGCGACAGCGTCGGAACGGAGGAGAGATTTCCGTGAGGTGGAACTCGGCTATAACGTGCAAGTTGCCATGGCGGAGGCGCGTCGTTGCATGCGGTGCGACGTAAAGGTTGAGTAGCGCAAAATCCCCCCTTTCCCCTTTACAAAGGGGGAGACGGACGATTTGGAGACAAAGGGGGAGAGAAAGCGATTGAATAAGGAGAAACGCGATGGTTACTTTGACTATAGACAACTGCAAGGCGAAGGTTCCCGACGGCGCGACCATCCTCGAGGCCGCCCGCTCAATCGGTATCCGAATTCCGACGCTTTGCGCTTTGCAGGAGCTTAATCATACGCCCGGCGCTTGCCGCGTGTGCGTTGTGGAAATCGAAAGAAGCCGCACACTGGTTGCCTCCTGCGTTTATCCCGTGGCCGAGGGAATGAAAGTCAGAACGAACTCGGAGCGCGTGCGCCGCGCGAGACGAAGCGTGGTCGAGTTCTTACTCTCCGACCATCCGCAGGACTGCAACATCTGTCAGAAGCATGAGCACTGCGAGTTGCAGGCGGTCGCCGAGTTGGTTGGCGTACGCACAATACGGGTGCCGCGGACGGATTTCACGACCCATCGCATCGACGATTCTTCGCC
This sequence comes from uncultured bacterium, assembly GCA_964450145.1. GTDB lineage: Bacteria > Abyssobacteria > SURF-5 > SURF-5 > SURF-5 > JACRIR01. The sequence goes on along the minus strand of CAYVDS010000147.1, from coordinate 7,999 downwards.
TTCGCTTGTCCGCGACGCTTCTAAGTGTATCAACTGCCTGCGTTGCGTCGCTGTCTGCGCTGAAATTCAGGGAGTGAGTCTCCTGACTCCGGAGGGGCGCGGTTTCGACTCGAAGGTTGTCCCCGCCATGAGCGCGAGCCTTGCGGATTCGGCGTGCACTTTTTGCGGTCAATGCGCGGTTGTATGCCCGACGGGGGCGATTGTCGAGCGCGACGATGTTGACAAAGTAATGGCGGCTCTCGAAGACCCGAACAAGCACGTCGTAGTGCAAGAAGCGCCTGCCATTCGGGCCGCGCTCGGGGAAGAGTTCGACATGCCGGCCGGAACGCTCGTGACGGGGAAAATGATAGCGGCCCTGCGGCGTTTGGGATTCGATAAGGTGTTCGACACCAACTTCACCGCTGACCTCACGATTATCGAGGAAGGCAATGAGTTGTTAAAACGGGTGAAGAAGGGGGGCAAGCTTCCCATGATAACCTCGTGCAGTCCGGGATGGATCAAATTCATCGAACATTTCTATCCTGAATTGTTGTCTCATCTGAGCACGTGCAAGTCGCCTCAGCAAATGTTCGGCGCGCTCGCAAAGACCTATTATGGCGAATTTGCGGGCATAGACCCCAAAGACATTTATGTGGTTTCCATCATGCCGTGTACGGCAAAAAAATACGAGGCGGCGCGTCCTGAGATGTGCGCTTCCGGTTATCGAGACGTCGACGCGGTCCTCACAACCCGCGAGCTCGGCCGTATGATCAGACAGGCTGGTATCGACTTTGTTAATCTCCCTGAGGACACGTATGATGCGCCGATGGGGCAATATTCTGGCGCGGGCACTATCTTCGGCGCGACAGGGGGAGTTATGGAAGCTGCCTTGCGGACGGTTTATGCCGTCGTTACCGGGAAAAACATGCCGAGCCTTGACGTCACGCCCGTCCGCGGACTGGCTGGCGTCAAGGAGGCGGCGATGGTGGTCGGCGAACTGGGCGAAGTCCGTGTGGCGGTGGCGCACGGTCTCGCCAATGCGAGAAAGCTGATGGAAAAGGTAGCTGATAGCTCCGCAAATTACCACTTCATTGAAATCATGGCGTGTCCGGGCGGCTGCGTGGGAGGCGGCGGACAACCTCTGCCGGTCAGCAACGAGAAGCGTGCGCTCCGCGCGAAAGCCCTTTATCTTGATGACGGCGAAGTGCAAATGATCAGACAGTCTCACGAGAATCCCGCGATCAAAGAGCTGTATGACGATTTCCTCAAGGAGCCGCTTGGGGAACTGTCCCATAAGCTGCTTCATACGCATTACGTCAATCGGGGGATTTAGACCGGCGTATCATGGAAGAAACGATATGAGCACTTGGTTCTTGGCCGGTAGTGCTCCCGCGTCAGCGGGGACGATGTACGGCCTTCAGCTTCTTTGCGATTCGACCAGGAACCAGGAACGAGGGAACAGAAACCGGTTCTTTAGGAGGTTACTATGGCAACCAATGGCGAGATACTCCTGGTGGATGATGACAGGGATATTCGTGATTCGATTCGCATCATCCTCGAGAAAAATGGATACACTGTCCGCACTGCGTCAAACGGACGTGAGGCCCTCGATGCGCTCAAAACGGGGCTTCCTGACCTCATGATCCTCGACATCATGATGGCAACTGATACGGAGGGCTTCGACTTGGCATATGAGCTTAGAGGGAAACCCGAGTTTGAAAACCTTCCCATAATACTTCTGACGAGCTTCCTCGACAAGGTACGCAGCGAGGGGCCCGATAAATTCCAGCACATTCTCGGCGAAGAATGGCCTGCGAAATGGCTCTTTGAAAAACCTGTCGACGCCAAAAAGCTCCTCCAGAAGATAGAAGGGATTCTGAGCGGAGGCTGAGAAGGCCGAAGATGCTGGGGAGACCGGACAGATGACCAATATGTCGAAGGATTCGAGAGGCCGAAATTTTCCCGAGGAAATCCACAAACGCAAACGTATCATCCTTGGTGAGCTAAAGGAGAGGACTCTCTGGCTCATACGCCTGCGATGGTGGGTCCCCCCAAGCATCGTGGTCGGCGCTTTTACGGCCCGTGTGATAGGAGTGGAATTTCCCGCTTCGGCGCTCATGCTTGTTGCGTTGTTTATTCTTGCATATAACATCGTCTTTTTTGCCCGCAGCCGGTCTTTGGATAGAGACACGGGAGATCTGACGACATATATTCAGCAGTTCACCTATTGGCAGGCAGGTCTTGACTACGCCGCAATGTTTCTCCTTGTTCATTTTACCGGCGGCGTAGCGAGTCCGCTCATTTTCTTTTTCATTTTTCACATTATCTTTGCCTCGATCTTGTTACGCCCGCGCTCAGCTTACGGCTTTGCAGCGCTAGCCGTTGCAGGTATGACCTTCATTGCAATCGCTGAGCACATGACATGGATCCCTCATCACTATGTGGTTTTTCGGGGCGAGTCTGTCAATCTGGCCAAACAACCCTTCCAGATGATGGTCAACATGGGATTCTTTGCCCTGACCGTATTTATAACCACACTTTCCACGACGGCCATAATGAGTATGTTGCGTAAGCGCATAGTGGACCTCGCGGAACTTTCCGAGGTGCTTACCGCGCTCAATAACAAGCTGAACAGCCTTTATGTGATGACTCAGGCGATCGTTTCGGCCCAGCGACTTGATGATGTGCTCAACACCGTCACGTCGGAGTTGGCCGAGGTGATGAAGGTGGAGGGGCTGTCAGTCAAGCTTCTCAGTGAAGATGCCAAATTGCTGCGGTACGCCGCAGCCCACGGCCTGCCCGCCGAATTTATCAAAGAGAAAACGGTGGAAGTTGCGAAGAGCCCCCTCAATCGGCGGATTATCGAGGGCGAGCCCTACGTAACCGGTCACATAACCCAACGTGAATTATTCCAATTTGGGGAAGACCTCGCGGCGGCGCGGATGCAGTCGGTTCTCTTCGTTCCGCTCACTGCTGAAGAACGGGTTATCGGTATCCTGGGCGCCTATTCGATGCGCCCGGAAGAGTTCGGACGCGATGAAGTAGATTTCTTCCGTCTGGCGGCGGGTTTGGTCGCGATTGCGGTGGAGAACGCGCGCGCATATGAGTCGATTGAGAATCTGATGCGTGAGCGCTCCTGGTTTATGATGCGGGTCGCTCACAACTTGCGCGCGCCGCTTGCCGCCATCGTCAGCATCCTCGAAGTCGTAAGAGGCGGATACCAGGGCGAGCTGAACGCCGAACAAAATGAATATTTGCGCCGGATAGACCGCAGAGCTCGGACCATGCTTTCAATGATCAATGAACTCATGATTCTTGCCGCGGACAGGGCCGAAAAAAGGGAAATCGAATTTGCGCCAGTGGAACTAGCTGTGCTTGCACGCAGAATTCGGCGGACGTTCCAGGATGAAGCGGCGAAGAAGGGGATTGCATTCGAAATATCGCAGGCAAACGGCTTGCCGGCTTGCCACTTGCGCACGTCAGCTTCGAAGCAGCGATGCAAGCGGGCGTAGGCATCGTGGAACGCTTCCGGATGCCCCGCCGGAATGGTCGGCTCCGCCATGAGGTCAGCGG
>CAYVDS010000147.1:0-4437 GCA_964450145.1 uncultured bacterium | reverse complement strand
TGGTCGAGCAAATGCTCGAGAATCTTGTATCGAATGCCATTAAGTATACCCCCGGCAAGGGCAACGTGAGCGTGGTGTTCTCGCCCGGGACAAATGGGGCTGGCACGATCCGGATCGAGATTCGCGACAATGGTATCGGAATCCCGAAGGCTGACATGTGCCGGTTGTTCACCGAGTTCTTCAGAGCAGAAAACGCCAAGGCCGTTGAGGAAGTCGGCACGGGTCTTGGCCTGGCAATTGTCAAAGACATTGTTGACCAGCATAAAGGCCGCATCCTTGTGGAGAGCGAGGAAGGGCTTGGGACTATTTTCGTTATTTATCTTCCAGTCGCTCATTAGGCGCTTATTCGGGGACACGATGTCCCGCCTGCGGCGGGATGTCCCGGAATAAGACTATGTCTCTCAGGAGGAAGTCCAGATGGATGCCATCGCAAAAACGGAACAGGTAAGACGGAGCTTTATTGACGAGGCCATAGTCCGGTACAACCTCGCAAAGGCCGCGAAGGCGGACGTCGAATCCGCTCGGAACGTGATCGCGAAAGCGCGCGAGTTGAAAGGGCTCGAAATCGCAGACGTGGCGATACTTCTTCAATCCACTGATCCCGCGCTGATGGAAGAGATGTTCCATGCCGCTCGAGAAGTGAAAGAGTCGATTTACGGGAAACGGCTGGTTCTTTTCGCTCCGCTGTATATCTCGAATCTCTGCCGCAACAATTGCCTCTACTGCGCGTTCCGTGCGACCAACAAGGATGTTCGCCGTAGAGCGCTGACGCAAGAGGAAATAGCCGATGAGGTGCGTCATCTCGAAAATACGGGACACAAGCGGATATTGCTTGTGGCGGGAGAATCATATCCGGATGAAGGAATCGACTACATATTCAAGTCCGTAGCCACCATCTACTCCACCCGTCAGGGAAAGGGGGAAATCCGCCGAGTCAACGTCAACATCGCGCCTCTGACAATGGATGAGTTCCGCCGATTGAAAGCCTGCAAGATTGGGACATATCAGCTCTTTCAGGAAACGTATCATTTGGCCACATACAGGAAGCTGCATGTATCCGGACCCAAATCCGACTTCTACTGGAGGCTGACCGCGCCTGGCAGAGCCTTCGAGGGAGGCATTAACGATGTTGGAATAGGCGTGCTGTTCGGGCTGTATGATTATCGTTTTGAGATATTGGCGCTCCTGCAGCACATCAGAGAACTTGAGAAAGTATATGGAGTCGGACCGCACACCATCAGCGTCCCGCGACTCGAACCGGCTGACGGCTCCTATATTTCGGAACATCCTCCGTTCCCCGTGTCAGACCATGATTTCAAAAAGATTGTCGCGATATTGCGTCTCGCTGTTCCTTATACCGGTATCATCATGAGCACGCGCGAGACCGCAAAGATGAGGGCGGAGACTTTTGCGCTCGGAGTCTCGCAGATAAGCGCGGGCAGTCGCACCAACCCCGGCGGCTACACCGAGGGAGAATCTGCCACCGCGCAATTTCAACTCGGAGACCACCGGAGTGTCGACGAAGTCATCTTGGACCTTGTGCGCATGGGGTATATCCCTTCCTTCTGCACCGCGTGCTATCGGTTGGGCCGCACGGGCGAAGATTTCATGGACTTGGCAAAGCCGGGATTGATCAAGAATTTCTGCCTGCCCAACGCCATAATGACGTTCAAGGAGTACATCGAGGACTACGCGAGTCCCGAGACACGCGAGGCGGGTCTGACCGCAATTCAAAAGAATTTGCGGGAAATCCCATTGAAAGAAAGATGCGAAGAAGCCGAGAAACGACTCGGCAGAATCGAGAAGGGAGAGCGAGACCTGTATTTCTGAAGTTCAGAGCATCGTTTCTAAGTGAAAAGGGGTATCCATGACCGAAAAATACCGTTCCGAATTCGACCTGCTCGGGGAGGTTCGACTTCCTGCGGATTCGCTCCATGGCGTTCATACTGTAAGGGCAATCGAGAATTTTCCATTAGCCAACCGGCATGTCCATCCGGAACTTGTGCGCGCCTATGGCACTGTGAAACTTGCCTGCGCGGTCACTAATCGAGCGCTGAGGGCTTGGCAAGACGACGCAAAAGCCGAAGCCATCGAGAGTGCCTGCAAAGAAATGGCGGATGGTCTCCTGAATGACTTCATCGAGGTGGATTGCTTGCAGGGCGGCGCCGGGACGTCCACCAACATGAACGTGAACGAAGTTTTGGCCAACCGCGCGCTTCAAATTCTGGGCAAACCGCTCGGCAATCACGAGCATATTTCGCCCTTGGACGACATCAACCTCCACCAATCAACCAATGATACTTACCCGACCGCATTGAGACTGGCGGCAATCCGGCTGCTCCGCGAGCTCGAAGAGCAAGTTGTCGCATTGCAGGAGGCGTTCCAGACGAAGGAGAGTCAATTCGCCCACGTTGTCAAGATAGGGCGCACTGAAATGCAGGACGCAGTCCTCACCACGCTCGGGCGCGAGATGTCCGCATATGCGGAGGCGTTCAGCCGTGACAGGTGGCGAATCTACAAATGCGAGGAGCGACTGCGCGTAGTCAACCTCGGCGGCACCGCTATCGGAACAGGAATCGCCGCTCCTCGCCAGTTTATTTTCCGTGTAGTCGACGTCTTGCGCGAGCTCACAGGGATCGGCTTCGCCCGCGCAGAGAATATGATCGACGCAACCCAGAACTCCGATGTGTTTGTAGAGGTCTCGGGCATTCTGAAAGCGTGTGCGTCATCCCTTCTCAAGCTATGCTCCGATTTGCGTTTGATGGCCTCCGGTCCGGACGCCGGCCTCGGCGAAATTCGTCTGCCGCCGCGCCAGGCCGGCTCGTCGATAATGCCAGGAAAAGTGAACCCTGTGATTCCGGAAGCCGTCTCTCAGGTAGCCATGCTCGTTATGGGATACGATCAGACGATCGCGGTCGCTGCTGCCTTGGGCAGTCTCGAGCTGAATCCGTTCCTCCCACTGATTGCAAATTGTCTGCTTGAAGGTTGCACCCTGCTGGCTCATGGCTGCGATATTCTGAGGCGGCTCTGCGTCGAGGGGATCGAGGCCGACGAGGACCGCTGCCGCAAGCATGTGGAAAGTTCGACCGCCACCGCAACAGCGCTCTTACCCTTAATCGGTTATGAGGCCGCTTGCAGGCTCGTGGGATTGGCTCGCAAGACCGGCAGCAGCATCAAGGATTTGGCGGTTGCCGAGAGAATGACTACCCCTGAGCAATTTGATGAGTTGGTTAGTCCCGAGGCTGTTTGTCGCCTTGGCTCGGTTCATCTGGAAAAAGAGCAAAGCAATGGAACGCACACCGAAAGGGCTTAGGCTCCACATTGGACTGTTCGGACGCCGCAACGTCGGCAAGTCGAGCTTGCTGAACGCGATTACGCGCCAGCAGGTTTCGATTGTGTCAGAACAAGCGGGTACGACTACAGACCCGGTCGAAAAGCCGATGGAGCTTCTCCCGTTGGGCCCAGTCTTGTTTATCGACACTGCCGGGATAGACGATGAGGGCGCGCTCGGCGAACTTCGCGTCAAGCGAACGCACCAGGTGTTCGATCGAACCGACGTTGGCGTCATTGTATGCGAAGCCCAAGGCTGGGGTGCGTTCGAGGAACAGCTCTTGGCCGAGATGCGAAACCGAGAAGTCCCCGCAGTGGTCGTTTTCAACAAGGTTGATCTGGCGCAACCGAACGGTCCGACCCTTGAGCGACTGCTCTCGCAAAAAGTTCCGGTCATAAGAACCTGCGCGACCACAAACGAGGGGATACTCGATGTTCGGCAAGCCCTGCTCGATGCCGCTCCGCCGGGGTTCGTCAATAATCCTACGATTCTTGCAGATTTGGTGGGGCCGGGTGAAATGGCAGTACTCGTAGTGCCTATAGACAAAGAAGCGCCGAGAGGAAGACTGATTGTCCCACAGGTGCAATCCATCCGGGACCTTCTGGATGGCGATGCTTATTGCATGGTTGTTAAGGAACGCGAACTGCGTGACGCGCTCAACCGACTGAATTGCCCCCCGAGACTGGTAGTTACCGACTCGCAGGTGTTCATGAAGGTTGCGGCCGATACTCCTCCCGGAGTCAACCTTACATCGTTCTCCATTCTCTTCGCTCGTTTCAAGGGAGACCTGGTCCAGCAAGTGCTCGGAACTTTGGCAGTCGAGCGATTGAAGCCGGGCGATAGAATCCTTGTTGCCGAGGCGTGCGCGCATCATCCTATTGCCGAAGACATCGGTCGCGTAAAGATTCCCCGTTGGCTTACGCAATACGTCGGCGGAAAACTGAACTTCACGACAATACAAGGGCATGATTTCCCGGACGATCTGTCTTCGTATAGTCTTGTAGTCCATTGCGGCGCATGCATGATGAACCGGCGCGAAATGCTGACCAGACTGTTGCGATGCCGGCAGATCGGTGTCCCGGTCACCAACTATGGATTGGTAATTG
>CAYVDS010000146.1:0-12420 GCA_964450145.1 uncultured bacterium | reverse complement strand
TGGAGTTGATAACGCCGATCGCGATGGAGAAAGAGCTTCGGTTCGCTATCCGCGAGGGCGGCCGCACCGTCGGCTCGGGCGTCGTCACCGAAGTCATCGAATAGGCCGGAGCAAGAGGGAACATGGCAGACAGCCAGAAAATACGAATCAGGCTTAAGGCCTACGACTACAGGATACTCGACCAGTCTACAAGCGAGATAGTAGACACGTGCAGGCGAACGGGCGCAAAAGTGGCCGGCCCGATTCCTTTGCCTACGTCGCGGAGTATAATCACGGTTCTGCGTTCGCCCCATGTGGATAAGAAGTCTCGGGAGCAATTCGAGATACGCACGCACAAGCGTTTGATTGATATAATCGAGCCAACGGCGCAGACCGTTGACGCCCTCATGAAGCTTGACCTTCCGGCGGGTGTCAACGTCGAGATTAAACTCTGAGTCGCACGACCTGTGTTTGCACGGGGTGGGGCTACCCGCACGGGAGCGAAGGCTTCTCGTAGCAGGCTACCGTTGGATTCTTGTGAAAGTGATTATATATATAGTGAACTCGCGTTCGGTGGGAAATGTGCAAATGAGCGCATCCGCCCCGAATTGATGTGGGTTGAGCTTTGCTAATCAGCAGGAAAGGGCAAGGAAGTGTTCGGATTGCTCGGTAGAAAATTAGGAATGTCCCAAATTTTCTCGAAAGACGGAAACTTTGTTCCCGTAACTGTCATCCAGGCCGGCCCCTGCGTTGTTGCTCAAGTGAAGACGAAGGAACGCGACGGCTACGAGGCCGTTCAACTGGGATTCGAAGACAAGAAACGTAACGTTACGAAATCCCTGCAGGGGCACTTCAAACGCGCGGGCGTTATTTCAAAGCGGAGCCTCCGTGAATTCTCGATGAGTTCGTCCCCTGAGCTCGCCCAGGCCGCCGAGGTGAAGGCGGACGTCTTCAAGGAAGGCGAGCTGGTAGACGTGAGGGGAACCACGAAAGGGCGCGGGTTTGCAGGCGTCGTCCGGCGGTTTCGGTTCGGCGGCGGTCCGGCCAGCCACGGCCACACGTCGCACCGGCGAGTCGGCTCGATCGGTCAGTGTGCGTTTCCTTCGGAGGTCTGGAAAGGTCAGGGTATGCCTGGACAGATGGGAAACGTCACTCGCGTTGTTCAGAACCTTACAGTCGTTCGAGTGGACACAGAGAAGAATCTTCTCTTTATTAAAGGGGCGGTTCCCGGGCCGAACGGTGGTTTGGTCGAAGTTCTCAAGGCCGTCAAGGGCCCCGGCAAAGCAGTGAAAGGAAAGAACTGAGATGGCAGAGGCCGTCCTTTACGCAACAAATGGTTCCCAGCTCGGCAAGCTGGATCTCAAAAGCGAAGTGTTTGCTGTTGCCCCCCACGAGGCGGTAGTGCATCAGGTTGTCATTGCCCAGCAGGCAAACGCGCGTCAAGGCACTGCGGACACCAAAGAGCGCGCCGAAGTCGCTGGCAGCACCCGGAAGCTTTGGAGGCAGAAAGGCACCGGGCGAGCGCGAATAGGCAGCGGCAAATCACCTCATTGGCGGGGTGGAGGAACCGCGTTCGGGCCACATCCGCGCGATTACTCGCAGAAGATATCGAAGGAACTTCGGCAAAACGCTATTAAGTCGCTGCTGGCCGACAAATTGCAAAGCGGACAGCTCGTGGTCCTGAACGAGTTGAAACTGAACGCGCCGAAAACCAAGGAGCTCGCCCAGATTCTCAAACGACTCAATATATCGGAAAGCTGTTTGATCGTGACCGAAGCGCCGGATAAGAGCGTATATCTTTCAGCAAGGAACATACCCGGAGTAAAACAGACATTCGTTAACTCTTTAGGCGCGCTCGATATCATCCGCCACAACAAGCTGCTTCTCACGAAGGGGGCTGTCGAAGCGCTGGAGAAAAAGCTTTCATGAAGTACGACCCATATAAGATAATCAAGAAGCCGGTGATTTCGGAAAAGGCCACGCTCCTGAGCGAGAAACAAAACAAGTACGTGTTCGAGGTTGCGCCCGGCGCCAATAAGATTCAGATTAGAAAGGCGGTCGAAGACGTTTTCAAGGTGAACGTCACCGACGTGCACACCATGTGGGTGCCGGGAAAAAGGAAACGCCTTCGCCTTAGCGTCGGCTACACTTCCGAGTGGAAGAAAGCCATCGTGACCCTGAAACAAGGCGATAGGATAGAGCTGTTCTAGGCTGGGAAGGATCGAAAATGGCCATAAAGAAATATTCGCCGGTAACTCCGGGTTTGCGTTTCCGGACAGGCTTGACCTTCGATGAACTGACCAAGGGAAAGAAGCCGGAGAAGGCTCTCACTGCCGGACTCACAAGCTCAGGCGGACGAAATTCGCTCGGGCGGTTGACGTCGCGCCACAGAGGTGGCGGCCATAAGAGAAAATATCGCGAAATTGACTTCAAGCGCGGCAAGGACGGCGTCGTGGGCGTGGTCAAGTCGATCGAATACGACCCGAACCGGACTGCGCGGATCGCGCTGGTGCAGTATCCGGATGGCGAAAAAAGGTACATTTTGGCGCCGCTTTACCTTGAGGCGGGAGCGAAGGTGTCCTCCGGCCCTGACGCCGAGATTCTCGTTGGCAACGCTTTGCCGATAGCAAATATTCCGCTCGGCACGGTCATACACAATATAGAGATGAAGCCCGGCAAGGGCGGTCAGCTTGCCCGAACTGCCGGAGCCAGCGCGCAACTGGTGGCCAAGGAAGGCGATTACGCCCATGTGAAACTTCCTTCCGGCGAAGTCCGGCTCATACCGACTGCATGTCGGGCGACCGTAGGGCAACTGGGCAATATCGAACATGAAAATATCTCGCTTGGCAAGGCAGGTCGGTCGAGGTGGGTGGGACGCAGGCCGCATGTTCGCGGCGTTGCCATGAATCCCGTTGACCATCCGCTGGGTGGCGGCGAGGGGAAGTCTTCCGGCGGGCGCCATCCATGCTCGCCATGGGGCATGCCGACGAAGGGGTACAAGACCCGGAAGAAAGCAAAGCCCTCGGATAAGTACATCATAAAGAGACGAAAAGGATAGATGGTTCGGAGGCCGACAGGTGGCACGATCAATTAAAAAAGGCCCGTTTGTGGACGAGCATCTGATGGAGAAGGCGCTTCGCCAGCAAGCGGCCGGCGACAAGAAGGTCATACGCACGTGGTCACGCCGTTCGACGGTGGTTCCCGAGATGGTGGGGCTTACGCTGGCCGTGTACAACGGCAAGAAGTTTCTTCCTATCTATATCACCGAGAACATGGTCGGCCACAAACTCGGCGAATTCGCTCCCACGCGCTTCTTTCGCGCGCACGGCGGCGCGGAAAAGGCGAGCGCCGTCCGTCCCGGCAAGAAGGGCTGAGCGAGTCGCCAATTGACGGAGCAGTTATCATGATAGCCAAGGCAAAAGGCCGGTTCATACGAATTGCGCCGAGAAAAGCGAGACTGGTCGTCGACCTCGTCCGTGGCAGATACGCCGACGAGGCCCTCGGCTTGCTTCGGTTCACGCGAAAGGGCGCCACAAAAACCGTGGAACGCCTCATCAAATCGGCATTATCGAATGCGGAACAGAGAAGTGACGTAAACGTGGACAACCTGTATATCAGCAAGGCGACTGTGGACGGCGGGCCGGCTCTCAAGCGGTTCCGACCTGCTCCTATGGGACGCGCGCTGAGGGTGCTGAAACGCACCTGCCACATAACCATCGAGCTGGATGAAAGGGAGCGATAATCGATGGGACAGAAGGTTCATCCGACAGCCTTCAGGCTGGGCGTGACGAAGACATGGTCTTCCCGCTGGTTCGCTGAACGCGACTACGCCAAACTCCTGCACAAGGACATCGAGATACGCAAGCTCGTGAAACAGAGACTCGCTCACGCTGGCATATCGAATGTGGAAGTGGAACGCATGGGGCAAAAGGCCCGCATCACGATCCACACCGCCCGCCCAGGCATCGTCATCGGACGGCGTGGAAGCGAGGTCGACCAGTTGCGCGCTGAACTCGAGACCCTCTGCGGCAGCGAGGTGCATATACTCGTTCAGGAGATAAAGAGCCCTGAACTCGATGCCCAACTCGTCGCTGAAAACATCGCGTTCCAACTGGAAAAACAGGTGTCGTTCCGCCGCGCTATAAAGAAAGCTGTCACTACCGCGATCAGGCTGGGCGCAAAGGGCATCAAAATCCATTGTGCGGGCAGGCTCGCCGGGGCTGAAATTGCGCGGTCGGAATGGTACCGCGAAGGACGCGTTCCGCTTCAGACTCTCAGGGCCGACATCGACTACGGGTTCGCCGAGTCCAACACCACGTTCGGGAAGATAGGTGTGAAGGCGTGGGTGTTCCACGACGAGATTTTCGACCGCGATCACAAGAGCACCCGGGCGAGCGCATAGGGAGACCAAGACGAAATGTTGATGCCTAAGAGAGTGAAGTATCGGAAAGAGCAGCGCGGCCGCATGAAGGGGAAAGCGACACGGGGTGAAGCCGTCCATTTCGGCGAATACGGACTCCAGGCGCTCGAACCCGCGTGGGTGACCGCGCGCCAAGTCGAGGCGGCCAGAGTGGCGCTCACGCGAAAGATAAAGCGCGGCGGGGAAGTCTGGCTGAATCTTCCTCCGGCCAAGCCGGTGACCAAGAAGCCCCTTGAAACGCGTATGGGAAAAGGCAAGGGCGAGCCCGAGGCATGGGTCGCCGTTGTCAAGCCGGGCAGGATTCTCTTTGAGATCGAGGGTGTGAAGGAAGACTTGGCAAAAGAAGCGTTCCGGCTGGCAGCCAGCAAGTTGCCCATCCGCACCCGTTTCGTCAGGCGGCTGACCGCAATCGGGGGTGGCCACTGATGCGCACTAAGGAACTTAGAGAACTTACACGGGAGGAGATTGAGCACGAACTCTCCGAGAGCGTGCAGGCCCTCTTCAATCTGCGCCTTCAGGCCGCAAGCGGACAACAACTCGACAACGTGAAGAGATTTCGGGAGCTTCGCCGCGATATTGCGCGTGTGAAAACTGTGCTCGGCGAAAAGAGCAAGTTACAAACTCAGGGACAGTAGCCAAATGAAACAGAGCGGACACAGGCAAGAGAAAATCGGTGTGGTCACCAGCGCTAACATGAACAAGACTGTTGTGGTGGCGGTTCAACACACTTTCCGGCATCCCCTCTATCAGCGTGTGATGAGGAAGACGAGGAAGTTCAAGGCGCACGATGAGAGGAAACAATGCGGTGTCGGCGATGTCGTTCGTATCGTGGAGACCAGACCCCTCAGCAAGACCAAGCGGTGGCGGCTTGCGGAGGTTATCGAGCGTGCCAAGTGACATCCGACCTTGTATGAAGCGAGGTTGGCAGGTGGAGCTGTCATGATCCAGATGAGAACGATGCTCGAGGTCGCAGACAACTCGGGCGCAAAAAAACCTCAGTGCATACAGGTTCTGAGCGGTACGAAAGGGCGCTACGCACACGTTGGCGATGTCATCGTGTGCAGCGTCAAAGCGGCCATGCCGCAGGCGCAGATCAAGAAGGGCGATGTCGTCAAGGCGGTCATCGTGAGAACCCGTCAGGATACGGCGCGCGCCGACGGCTCGATCATCAGGTTCGACGACAACGCCGCTGTTATCATCAACGAACAGAAGATACCTCGGGGAACGAGAATCTTTGGTCCTGTGCCGCGCGAACTGAGAGACAAAGACTTCATGCGTATTGTTTCACTCGCGCCGGAAGTAGTTTGAGGCGGCTCGGGGGAGTCCGACAATGACCACATCGAAAATGCACATTAAAAAAGGCGACAATGTCATGGTGATCTCCGGCAAGGAGAAGGGAAAAAAGGGCAAGGTGTTGCTCGTTTCCCGCGGAACAAACCGGGCGATCATTGAAGCGCTCAACATGATGGCGCACCATGAACGGCCATCACGGAGGAATCCGCAGGGAGGGATCGTGCGTAGAGAAGCGCCGATCCACGTCTCCAACTTGATGGTCATCTGCGCGAAATGCGGTAAGCCGACTCGAGTTGGCGGGAAAGCTTTGGAGGACGGCTCGAAGGTTCGCGTCTGCAAGAAATGTTCGGAAATAATAGATTTGGGTTAGAGTGAAGAGGACCACTGGAATTGGCAAGGCTTAAAGAAAAATACAAGACCGAGATAGCTCCGGCCCTCAAGGAAAGACTGGGACTCCGCAACGTCATGCAAGTGCCCCGCCTTGACAAGATTGTGGTGAATATGGGATTGGGAGACGCTCCCGGCGACGCCAAGGTTATGGAAAGCGCCGTAAAGGAGTTGACTAAAATAACGGGTCAAAAACCCGTTGTGACCCGCGCGAAGAAGTCGATTGCCGGTTTTAAACTCCGCGCCGGCTCCGCCATCGGTTGCAAAGTCACTCTGAGGGGAGACCGGATGTATGAGTTCTTCGACCGGCTCGTCAATATCGCCATCCCAAGGATCCGCGATTTCAGGGGAGTTTCCCACAGGGCGTTTGACGAGTTCGGCAATTTCACTCTGGGCATCAAGGAGCAGATTATTTTCCCCGAGATCGACTACGATGACGTTTACAAGGTCCGGGGCATGAATGTGGTTTTAGTGATACGAAACGCAAAGGACCGCGAGGCCAGCGCCGAACTGCTGAGGGAGCTGGGTATGCCTTTTGGCCGGGGCTAGCCCGGGCGGGAGAATGTTGAGTGGCAAAGAAATCTCTGATAGCAAAATGCAAACGGAAACCGAAATTCAGCGCGCGCAAGTATCACCGGTGCAGGATTTGCGGAAGGCCGAGAGGTTATCTCCGCAAGTTCGATATGTGCCGTATCTGTTTTAGAAACCTTGCCCGCGAGGGAAGACTGCCGGGAGTTATCAAAGCGAGTTGGTGACTCCGGCGCCGACGACCGTTTGGATACGAAGAAAAGGAGAGTAAACAGCGATGTCGCTTTCGGACCCGATTGCTGACATGCTCACGCGCGTGCGCAACGCGAGCGACGCAGGGAAGGAGAAGGCGGATGTCCCTGCCTCGAAGATGAGTGAGGACATAGCGAAAATTCTCAAGAAAGATGGTTATATCGCCGACTACAAGGTCATCGAGAACCGACAACAAGGAATAATCAGGATATTCCTTAAATACGGCCCCGGACAGGAACGTATTATAGGCGGCATTCGTCGTGTGAGCACGCCCGGGCGGCGTATATATAAGAAAGCGGACGAGATACCGCGCGTGATGGGGGGTCTCGGCGTGGCAATTGTCTCCACCTCAAAGGGCATGCTGACGGACAGAGAATCGCGCGAGGCCAACGTCGGTGGGGAAGTAGTCTGCGAGGTCTGGTAAGAAAAGGGGTTTTGATTCCAATGTCTCGGGTAGGAAGAAAGCCAATTCCGATTCCGGAAGGCGTAAAGGTTTCGGTCAGCGGCCAGCACGTGACGGTTGAAGGTTCAAAGGGGAAACTCGAACTTGACGCGCATCCCCTCGTTTGCGTAGCCGTTGCCGGTAAAGAGACGGTCGTGACACGGTCCGGCGACGATCGGCAGAACCGGGCTCTTCACGGACTCACACGCGCGCTTATTGCGAATATGGTGCGCGGGGTTAAAGAGGGTTTTCAGAAGAGCCTTGATATTCAGGGTGTCGGTTACCGCGCCGTGAAACAGGGCAGAGCCTTGAGTTTTCAGCTCGGTTATAGCCATCCGATCGTGTTTGAGCCACCTCCCGGAATAGAGCTTTCCGTCGAAAAGAATATTGTTATCGTTAACGGGATAGATAAACAGGTCGTCGGTCAGATAGCGGCGCAGATAAGGGGTTTCAGGCCGCCGGAACCGTATAAGGGCAAAGGAATCCGTTACGTCGACGAGCGAGTGCGCCGCAAGGCCGGTAAAGCAGGATTGTGATCGAGGTCTACCGATGGGAGAACTAAAACTCGAAAAGATAGCCGCGCGTCACCGGCGGCATCTCCGCATAAGGCAAAAAGTGGCGGGCACTTCCGAGAGGCCGCGTCTGTGCGTTCATCGCAGCCTGAAGCATATATATGCCCAAATCATTGACGATACCACAGGTCGCGTCCTCGCTTCCGCCTCCTCGCTGTCGGCGGACACTCGGAAAAGCGGAGCGGCGGGCAAGAATGTGGCATCCGCTCGTATCGTGGGCCAGGTTGTGGCTGAAAAAGCCATTGCGGCCGGAGTGGGAAAAGTCGTATTTGACCGCGGCGGTTACCTTTACCACGGTCGGGTAAAGGCGCTCGCGGAAGGGGCTCGCGAAAAAGGACTGAAGTTCTAGGAGGAAATTTGGAAAAGGTTCAGCCTGAAGGACAAGAACTCAGGGAAAAAGTCGTAAAGATCAATCGGGTCGCGAAGGTAGTCAAAGGTGGTCGGCGGTTCGGCTTCAGTGCGCTCGTTGTGGTGGGTGACGGCAAAGGCCGCGTCGGAACTGCACTCGGAAAAGCGAAGGAGGTGCCCGAAGCGATCCGAAAAGGGATCGAAAAAGCAAAGAAATCGATGGTAGCTGTCCCGATTGTGAACGGCACAATACCGCACGAGACAGTCGGAGAGGCGGGTGCCGCGCGTGTGATCATCCGGCCGGCTTCGCCGGGTACCGGTGTGATCGCGGGCGGCGGAGTAAGGGCCGTCATGGAGGCTGCGGGCGTGTCCAACGTGCTGAGCAAGTCACTCGGCTCCAGTAACGCAATCAACGTAGTGAGAGCCACAATCGCCGCGTTCAAGAATCTTCACACGGCTGAGGAAATCGCGGCCAAGCGTAACAGGGAAGTGTCACAGATCATCGCATAGAGGGTCCACGAAAGATGCAGCTCAACAATCTCAAACCGCCCCGAGGGGCGCGGAAAAAGCGCAAACGAGTCGGGCGCGGAGAGGGCTCCGGCCACGGCAAGACCTCCGGTAAGGGCCATAAGGGACAGCGTGCCCGCTCAGGCCCGAAATCGGTTGTTGGGTTCGAGGGCGGCCAAATGCCATTGCAGAGGCGAGTGCCTAAGCGCGGCTTTGCCAATATTTTCAGGAAGGAATACGAAATCATAAACGTCGCGCGGCTCAACTCATTTGAGGGCGGCACGGAAGTGACTCCGGAGTTACTCGGCCAAAGAGGTATGGTCAAGCTGAACTGCCACGGCGTAAAGATACTCGGCGACGGGGAACTCAAAGTCCCGCTGACCGTTCGCGCCCACGTGTTCAGCAAATCCGCCAGGGAGAAAATAGAGGCCGCAGGCGGCAAGGCCGAGGTGGTTTAATTGCTTAGCGCGTTCCAAAATGCGTTCAAGATACCCGAACTAAAGAATCGAATTATCTTCACGCTTGTGCTCCTCGCCGTGTACAGACTCGGCGGGCACATACCGACCCCGGGGATCAATGGCAGACTGCTCGCTGAATTCGTGACTGAGCGCCAGAATACGCTGCTCGGATTTGCAGATCTGTTCGCCGGCGGCGCATTCAGGCGGATGACTGTTTTTGCGCTGGGCATTATGCCGTACATCAGCGCGTCGATCATTCTGCAACTGCTGGTCGCCGTTATCCCATACTTCGAAAAACTATCGAAGGAGGGCGAGGAAGGACGCAAGAAACTCACCCAGTACACCCGCTACGGAACCATCGCGTTGACGGCGTTTCAATCGCTTGGCATCAGCTTGTGGCTTTCAAATCCGAGCAATTTCGGGGGAAAAGAAATGGTTCCACACCCGGGTCTCGGGTTCATCCTTCTGACGATGATCACTTTCACGACGGGAACCGCTTTCATTATGTGGTTGGGCGAACAGATAACCGAGCGCGGTATCGGAAACGGCATATCGCTCATAATATTTGCCGGGATCGTTGCAGGCTTGCCGACCGCTCTTGCGATGTTGTTCAATAATATCCGCCTGGGCGAAATGAGCCCATTCAAGATGATTGTGCTTGCGGCGCTTCTCGTGGCCGTTACTGCCGGCACAATCGTGCTGACGCAAGCGCAACGAAGAATTCCGGTGCAGTATGCGAAACAGATAAAGGGGCGCAAGGTCTACGGCGGGCAAAGCACGTGGCTCCCGCTTCGGGTTAACCAGGCGGGCGTAATCCCGATCATATTCGCATCCTCCTTGTTGCTATTCCCGACGTTCATCGCGCAATTTCTCCACACGAGCGCCATGCAGTGGCTGGTCGAGAAACTCGCGCCGGGGGCTTTGTTGTATGACGTTCTCTATGTCGCTCTCATAGTCTTTTTCACTTATTTTTATACCGCGATCACGTTCAATCCTATTGACGTGGCCGAGAACCTCAAGAAATACGGCGGATTCGTGCCGGGAATTAGGCCGGGCAAGCCGACGGCCGAGCATTTGGACAGAATCATGACTCGGATCACGCTGCCGGGCGCGGTCGCGCTCGCATTTGTGGCCGTGATCCCGACGATAATAAGTCACGGTATGCGTGTCGACTACCTGGTCGCCAGCTTTTTCGGAGGTACCAGCCTTCTTATCGTAGTTGGCGTAGGATTGGATACGATACAGCAGATTGAGTCGCATCTTCTTATGCGGCACTATGACGGTTTCATGAAGAGAGGGCGTATCAAGGCGCGCAGATTCTGAGCGCCGACGCAAGGGGAGGACGAGGAGAGTGGGAGTGAACGGCAGAAAGCGGCTGATGGTTATGCTGGGACCGCCCGGCGCCGGGAAGGGGACGCAGGCGGTCAACGTGGCAAAACGCTACTCGATCCCTCATATTTCGACGGGCGATATTTTCAGAGCCGCCATAAAAGAGGGAACCGAGCTTGGACGCAAAGCAAAGAATTTTCTCGATTCCGGCGAGTTGGTGCCGGATTCCGTTGTCACAGACATAGTGGCTGAGAGAATCAATAAAGAAGATGGCGGGGGAGGGTTCCTCCTCGACGGTTTTCCGCGCACCTTACCTCAGGCCGAAGCGCTCGACAAAATATTAAGTGGTAAGGGTTGTCCTCTGACGGCGGTCGTAGATCTGGCTGTTGACAGGGATGCCCTGCTTAAGAGGCTTACTGCCAGGCGCACGTGCTCGAAATGCGGCGAGAACTACAACCTCATATCGAAGGCGCCGGCGAAAGAGGGCATCTGCAACAAGTGCGGCGCGACGCTCTATCAGCGCGATGATGACAAGCGTGAGACTATCGAGAATCGGTTGTCGGTATACGAAAAACAGACTGCTCCGCTCATTCAGTACTATAAGAGGAGCGGCCGACTGGTTAGCGTATCGGGCGAAGGCCCCATCAATGAAGTGTTCGAGCGCATTTGCACGGCGCTTGACTGAACGGTGATATTGGAGAGCGGGCGCGGTGATAGTCATAAGGTCTCGGGGCGAGTTGGTGACGCTCCGCGAGGCCAACCAGATTGTGGCTCGCATTCTGCAGGAACTTGCGGAGGACATCGGGCCGGGCATATCGACAGAAATGCTGGACTTGAAGGCTGAGCGCCTGATCGCGAAAGCGCATGGCAAACCAGCGTTCAAGGGCTATAGAGGGTATCCAAAAACCATTTGTGTTTCAATTAATGAGCAGGTTGTTCATGGGATACCATCGTCTGATGTCTTTATAAGAGAAGGCGACATTGTTAGTATTGACATTGGTGTCGTTTATAAGGGCTATGTCGGAGATACTGCGGCCACATTTCCGGTGGGCGAAGTATCCGATGAGAAAAAGCGGCTGATACAGGTCACGCGCGAGTCGCTCTTCGAGGGAATCGCGCAGGCGCGTGGAGGAAACCGGCTGTCCGATATATCTCATGCTGTTCAGTCGCACGTCGAGAAGCACGGGTTTTCCGTCGTCCGAGATTTCGTCGGACATGGCATCGGGCAGAAGATGCACGAAGAGCCGCAGATTCCCAATTTCGGCCGCCCGCATCTTGGGCCGCGTCTGGAACCGGGTATGGTGCTGGCGATAGAGCCCATGGTTAACGCAGGCGCGTATGATGTAAAGGTGTTGGAAGACGGTTGGACCGTCGTTACAAAAGACGGCAGACCTTCGGCCCATTTTGAACACTCGGTGGCAGTGACAGAAGGTGAGGCTGAGATACTTTCGTTGCTGGCCGTTGGCCAGCGGGGAATACCAGTTTGACGCCTCGGCGCACGGACAGTTAAGGATGTCTTTCAGATTCGCAGCGTGAAGGACAGATGTCGTTATGGCGAAAGAAGAGCCAATCGAGGTTGAAGGCACGGTTATTGAGCCATTGCCGAACGCAATGTTCCGCGTGGAACTCAAGAACGGCCATCGTATCCTCGCGCACATATCCGGAAAGATGCGGATGCACTTTATTCGCATTCTCCCCGGTGATACGGTTAAGGTCGAGCTTTCACCGTATGACTTGACGCGGGGACGGATCGTGTATCGATACAAGTGAGTTGCCCGGAAAGCGAACGTAGACCATGAAAGTGCGAACGTCAGTAAAGAAGATTTGCGAGAAGTGCAAGATTGTCAGACGCACCCATGGCCTGCAGGCCTTCCATGAGCTCGCGTCGGCTGGCGCGGTCGATGT
>CAYVDS010000145.1:9368-12557 GCA_964450145.1 uncultured bacterium | reverse complement strand
TCTTCTTTTCCTTGGTGACTTGGTGCCTTTGTGGTGAAGGTGTTTGGTTGCGGCTATGCCGCGCTGTGTTGTCCCCATTCGTCTCGCTCCTTTCGCCCATGCCGTCCCGGTTCTCCTTTCCGCTCTTCTTGTTCCGCCTTTTCTTTTCCTAACCTTGAACTTTGGACCTTCGACTTTGGACTCCGCGCCTTGCGCGGCCGCGTTCATCGGCATGGCTGAGCCTGCGAAGTGCCGCGCTTCGCGGAATTCCCTTGCCTCTGCTTTGTTCAATCCGCAATCATATGGTCCATTTGTCAATCACGCCCATCCCGTATTATAATCGTGAACGCCGGGTTGCCCGTATCGACACTCGCATGGTCGAAACGAACTATACAATTTGTCAGCCGTTGAGAACGCTGAGAAAAGGGGGAGTATCGGCTTCATCCGGTTTTCCTCTGCGACCCTCCGCGTCCTCTGCGGTCAAGATTCTTTCTCTTGGACAGAGGAGACAAAAACCGTGAGAAAAGCTCTCTATTCAGCATTCATAGCGGTTGTCCTTTTGGTCGCGAACACTCACTGGGCGACAGCCGAAGAAATCGTTCGGCTGGAAAAGAATCTGGGAGGCTTGAAGGAAAACGTCGAGGTCATCATTGACAAATACGGAATCCCTCATATCTACGCCCAGAACGAGCCCGACGCAATGTTCGCACTGGGATACGTGCATGCGCGCGACCGGTTGTGGCAGATGGACTTCAGCCGCCGCGCAGCGGAAGGGAAACTCGCGGAAGTGGCAGGCCCCGCCGCCCTCGAGCACGACATATTCGTACGCACCATCGGTCTCAACCGGCTCGCGAACGCGTCGGCCGAACGCGCGAAGGAACACCGCGCGCTATATGAAAACCTCGTCGCCTATTCGTGGGGAGTAAACTCATACATAGCCGGAAAACTACCGGAGGAACTCCCACTCGAATTCCGCCAGATGGGCTACCAGCCCGGGCCTTGGACTGTGGCGGATTCGCTCGCAATCGGCAAAGGCATGGCATGGGAGCTGTGCGGAAGTCTTGACGATTTGTATCTTGGAACGCTCGCACAAAAACTCGGCCCGGCGACGGTGGACGAACTCTTTCCAATCGACCGATATAGAGAAGAGCCGATTATTCCGGCAGAAGAAGCGGAAGAAGATGGCGAAAGGCGAAGGGAGCGCGGCCCCGAGACGAAAGGGGCGCAGCCCCGAGGCGAAAGTGAAACAAATTCGGAGGGAGAGAAAGGGAAAGGGGAAGAAGGCGGCGACACAGAAGCTCCGGATGACGACTCGAGAATAGACAATGAAAATATCCCTGAAAATATCCCTGCGTCGGGCGGAGTTGGACAAGCCTGCCTTGACATTATCAGGATGGCCTCGAAACAACTGCGCATATTCGGCGACGAGCGTATCGTAGGAAGCAATAACTGGGTGATTGATGGCAGGAAATCGGCCACGGACAAGCCGATACTGGCGTCCGACCCCCACCTCGGATTTAATATGCCATGCGTCTGGTATGCCGTTCACGTAGAGGGAGGCGACTTCGACGTGGTCGGGGTTTCTCTGCCCGGCATGCCGATAATCCCCATAGGGCATAACCGCCACGTGGCATGGGGGATAACGAATACACAAGCCGACGGAACCGACTTCTTCATCGAGAAGCTGAGCGACGACAAGACCCGGTATCTGCATGAGAGCGAATGGAAGCCGCTTACCATTGTCAGCGAGACGCTCAACGTCCGCGGGCTTGAGCCGCGCGAAATCAAGGTAAACATCACAGCGCACGGCCCAATCATCTCGACCGTGGGCGCAGACCTCTCGATTCAATGGATAGGCTCCGAACCGGATAACGACGCGCTCGCCTTCTATCTGCTCAATCGCGCGGTGGACTATGATGACTTCGCGGTCGCGATGCAAACGTTGAATGCTCCGCCGCAGAACTTCGACTATGCGGACACGAATGGAATGATCGCAATGTGGTCGGCTGGCCTGTTTCCTCTCCGAAAGGAAGGACTGGGACGCGTTCCTGTGGACGGCGCCTCCGGCAATTTCGACTGGAAAGGGTTCGTCCCGAGGGCGGACACCCCGCACAGCGTGAATCCGCCGCAGCGCTATCTTGCCTCCGCGAATCAGCGCCCTGCCCCGAGGGGATACCCCTATTACCTCGGCTACGAATGGGACCCAGGTTACAGGGCGCGCCGTATCAATCAGTTGCTCGCATCCCATGAATCCATTACTGTCGAACAGATGAAACAGTTTCAGGCAGATGCGTTCGATACCGCCGCCGAATCCATGCTTCCTCACATGGCGACTTCTTGCAAAGATAAATTTAAGGCTGGCTCGCTCTACGCTCAGGCGCTCGATGTCCTGTCGAAGTGGGATTTCGTCACGACAGTCGAAAAAGCCGCTCCGACTATGTGGTGGAAATGGCTTGATGAATTCCGCGACGCCGTGTGGCGTGACGAATGGGCGGCGGCCGGCATCTATGCGCAGGGCGAGCCATGGGGCCACACCGACCTGAACAAGTGGCAGCCGCCGCTGGAAGTGCTCGAAAAAATGGTGGTCGAAGAGCCGAATTCAAAATGGTTCGATGATGTCCGGACTAAAGAGACGGAGTCGCTTGGAGAAATTGCGGCCCGCGGCCTGCGCGGGGCGGTGGATGAACTGGCTTTTCGCTACGGCGGCGATATTTCCAAATGGAACTGGGGCAGCGTAAACCGCCTGCGCATCGAGCATTTGTCGGGCAATCCGGCGCTCGGACGCGGCGGACAGCCCCTGAACGGAAGCGACCTCACCCTGAACGCCCGAGGCAACGGCGGCGATGTGACCGGCGGGCCGAGTTGGCGAATGATCGTCGACTTCGCTGAACTCACAAATATGGCGGGCGTGTTTCCGGGCGGCCAGAGCGGCGACCCCTCGAGCCCGCACTATGCGGATTTAGTAGATGTATGGATTCAGGACAAATATATACCCGTGCTGTTCTTTCGTGAACCGGGAGAGTTTCCCGCGGACCAGATCGAAAGCTGGCTGACGCTTTCGGCCCCGGCAGACAGCATGGAAATTATCGGGGGCGAAATAACGGAGTAAGCATATGCCGGAATGGCGAAAATATTGGGACGAGAAGATCGAGACGATGCCGCGCACTGAGCTCGAGAAAATCGAAAACGCAAAACTGCAAAAGCAACTCG
>CAYVDS010000145.1:0-9358 GCA_964450145.1 uncultured bacterium | reverse complement strand
GAAGAAATATGACGAGGCGGGAGTAAAGATTGGCCGGATCTCTTCGGTGAAAGACTTGTCGCGGCTCCCGTTCACCACGAAGGACGATTTGCGGCAGACGCAGGCCGAGTTTGGCGGACTCGGCGGACACCAATGCGCGCCCATGCAGGATATCATTCGCATTCAGGGCACAAGCGGCACAACCGGCAAGCCGCTATTCATCGGCCTCACTCGCAACGACGCGCATCTCTGGCAAGAACTGTTCGCGCGGCACGGCTGGACCGGCGGCCTCCGCCCCGACGACGTAATGATAAACCCGGCGGATTTCGGACTCTTCATCGGTGGCCTGAGCGAAAGCGTCGGCGCCGAATATCTCGGTGTCACTGTTATCCCGCTCCCGCTCGTAAGCGCAGGCATGCAGAAGCTGCTGGACATCATGGTCGAGTTCAGACCCACAGTCCTTTTCTCTACGCCGTCGGCAAGTATGTTCCTCGAAAAGATCGTCCGTGAAATGCTTGGGAAAGAGCCGATCGAGATGGGATTCAGAAAGGGCTTCATGGCGGGTGAGACGCTTACCGAAGAGGACCGCAAACACATCGAGGCCGTCTGGGGAATCAAGGCGCGCAACTTCTACGGCATGGCCGACGTAGCAGCCGACATGGCGGCCGAATGCGACGAAGCAACGGGCATGCACTTCTGCGCGCAAGGCGCTGTTATCGCAGAACTGCTCGACCCGGTAAGCCTTGAACCGCTCGATATGAGCGACGGCGCAGAGGGCGAAATCGTGTTCACCACTATTGACCGGGAGGCCACACCGGTTATTCGCTACCGTATCCGCGACGTGGTGCGCGTCCACACAGGAGATTGCCCGTGCGGCCGCACTAGCTTCCGTTTTCGCGTTATCGGAAGAACCGACGACATGCTGAAGGTGAAGGGCGTGAACGTGTTCCCCGCTGCCGTCAAGAACGTTATCG
Organism: uncultured bacterium; assembly: GCA_964450145.1. Lineage (GTDB taxonomy): Bacteria > Abyssobacteria > SURF-5 > SURF-5 > SURF-5 > JACRIR01. Next base: position 8,405 of record CAYVDS010000145.1, on the reverse strand, counting down.
CCTCATTCGCGCCCCGGACAACGGGCGAGATGCGCATCGTGCTCAAGAAACCCGGCCCTGCGGTCGGCGAGAACTTGCAAATCAAAGTCGAGCATGGACCGGGCCTCTCGCCTGCGGAGCTCGAAGAACTGAAAGAGACATTGACGCGAACCGTCCGGGATAAGCTGGTCTTCAAGCCGGTGATCGAGCTTGTTCCGCCCGACACTTTCCCGAAGTCGGAATACAAGATCGAATACTTTGAAAAGCTCTTCTAACCGCAAAAACGCAAAGGAATTTTGGATTTTGGATTTTAGATTTTGGAGTGAAGCAAGACAACTGGTTCTTTCAGTGACGGATTGAGGCGGATATTGAAACGCCAAAGCCCATGTCACCATTACTCTTGCAGCCTATGCAACTCGTGGTCTCGACTTTTACTTCGAGACTTTTATGGTTCGCTCTTCCTTTCTAATCCAAAATCCAAAATCTAAAATCCAAAATGACAGCATCGAAATGCACTGCAATTACACCTCAACCATGTCCTGAGGAAAGGCGCCCATGACCGAAATCATTGATGTCTCAAGCACGGTGCCAACGCCTGAGTTCTACTATGACGGCATAGTCGACCTGCCCGAAATCTATAAAGGCTATTTGCGCGTGTTTGCGCCGCCGGGCCTTCGGGCGGCAGGACTCAGCCTCGACAGCATCGAGCAAATGCTGAAAGCAATGACGCGAGAGCAACTCATCGAGTTTCTCTCGCAGCAGATAGAAGGTTTCCCGCGCGACGTGGACGAGTTCGTCGCCGCGCTCGACGACGCCGGCGTGCGCGCTTCCGCGATCCATAACATGGACGAACAGACCACTACCGGCATTGTCCCTGTGCCTAACGAAAAGGTCGCTGAGATAATGAGGAAATATCCGGGCAGATTCATTGGTTTCGCCGGAGTGGACCCACATAAGGGCAAGGCGGCAGTTGCCGAGGTCGACAAGAGCATCAAGGAGCTTGGCCTGAACGGCGTCGCGCTGCGCCCGTTCATGCACGATATCTATGCAAACGACCCGAAGTACTTCCCGATCTATGCCCGCTGCGAGGAACTCGGCGTTCCCGTATGGATGCACACGTCGATAAACTGGACTACAAAGAGGCGGATGGACTATGGGCGTCCGATTCATTTGGACGATGTCTGCATCAGGTTTCCCGGTCTGAAGATAATCGCAGGCCACGGCGGCTGGCCGTGGGTGAATGAGATAGTTGCGCTCGCGTGGCGCCACGATAACCTTTATCTCGATATTTCGGCCCATCGCCCGAAATATCTTGCGACGCCGGGAAGCGGATGGGAAATGCTGCTGCGGTTCGGCAACTCAACGATACAGGATAACGTGCTTTTCGGTTGCGACTGGCTCAACCTCGGCATGCACATCTCGAAGGTTATTGAAGAAGTCCGCGCGCTCCCGCTCAAGCCTGCTGTCCTCGATAAATGGCTCCATGCGAACGCCAAGCGGGTCTTCGGCCTCGCATGAACCGTGACGTTTGAGATGCTGTTGCCCAAAATGAGACTCCCCGTCGTAGGGCGATTCAAATTGTCATTCTGAGCATACGACCCCACCGGCGGGGTTATGTGTGGAAGAACCAGCCTAAATTCGGGGACACGATGCCGCATCGTGTCCCCGAATTTGGTCATCACAGTGGGAAAATCCCCCCTTTGAGATAGTCTCATAATTGGCGAATGGGGATGTAATTCTGTGGGTGCGTATTCATTCGCCCGCTTTTTCAAGCCATCTTTGACACAACTGGCCGAATGAATTCGGCCCCACATAATTACGGGACAGCCTCAAGGAAGGATTTCTGATTTTCGCCGATCCTTTTAGTTCGCGCCAGCAACGCCGCGACCGACCCCTCCCGCATTAATAAGCTTCGCCACCTTGTAAGCTGCAGTGAGGACATTGCTGACACCGTCGCCGCCTTCGCTTTGCCCTCCCACGAACCACAATCCTTCAATGGGCGTTCTATGCGGGATTCCGGGTTTGCCCATAAAGGGCGCGAGCCCGCCGAATGAATGATGCTCGGTATATGTCCTCCGCCTGAAATCGTCGGGCGTGATAATCTCCCGAACCTTGACGTGGTTTCGCAATCCCGGAAGATACTTCTCGGCATGGGCCACAAGTTTGTCCGCGTATTCCTCTTTTCTCTCATTCCATGACCCGTCCTTGAGCTTGTCCGGACATATCGTGTAAATGGTCATTGAATGATGTCCCGGCGGCGCCATTTCGGGAGAACGCAGCGTGGGCACATGTAGGACAAACCCGTCTTTCCCCTCATGATAAATCCCCGCTTTGGCGGTCGCGATTACTCTGTCGAGGTCATAAGCTCCGTAGTAGTAAGTGCACACTCCCTGAAAATATGGCGCGGGATCAAAATCTACGCCGAGATGAACCATAAAAACGGAGTCCATGAGCGGCAGCTCGCGCACCTGCGTGACGAACTGCGGCGGCAGATGCTCCTTGCCCACCAGTCTCAGGAAAGTCTCCTTGGCGCCTCCACTCGCGACCACAACGTCAGCAGGCGTTTGCTTTCTTGCGGCATCTGCGACGCCGATTACGCGGCCGTTTCCAACAGTGATTCCGGATACGGGACAGCTCGTATAAATCTCTCCCCCGCTCTCTCGAATCTTCCCCGCGAGCGCATCAATGACCGTGCTGATACCACCGACGACGCTGTAGTGAGGGAGTTCCTCGGCCCCATTCGCCAGCTCTTTAGGTATCCTCTTGTCGAATGAGGTTTCGGGGTTGACTGCGAAGACGCCAAGGCCCAGGAACTTATTCGGTGGCGTAAAAAAATCGGCCAGAATGGAAATAAATACGGCCTGCAATTTCCGGGACTTGAAGAAAGAGTCCATAAGTCGCTGTGCGTCCCAATTCTTTTTCGGCATAAGCGGAAGGAATTTCAGGTAGAGTTTGAGTTTCAAGTAGGCAGCTTTCAGGCCGGAGGCCTTCTCCAGCTTGCGGGCAAGTGTCATCAGGCTCATGACGCGCAGATGACATCTCCAATACTTATCCAAACCGTCCTCCTCATCGGGGAACAGTTCCTTCAAACGATTGATTCTCCACGTCGGGCCTGAGTAGCGCTCTGGCTTCCTGATCTCGAAATCGGGGAACACGTAAGCACGGTCATCCTTGACCGCTCTGACCTTGTCGGTCAGTCCCAGTTCCGAGAGGACGTCTCCGATGGGCTCGCCCGGCCCAAACCCTTGGATAATCATTTGCCCCAAGTCCCACCTGTATCCGTGCCGCTCGAACCGGGCGGTCACTCCGCCGACCTGCTCGAACTGCTCGAATACGGTTACTTCGTGCCCCGCCTTGGCGAGATACGCCGCGGCTGTCAATCCGGAAATTCCTGACCCGATGACTACAATTTTCATATGCCCCTCTCAAGACCGTCCTGCAATTGGCGAATCGACATTTATCTTTGTAGGTGCGAATTCATTCGCACGATTTGTTAAGTCTTTCCGCATCGCGTGTGCGAATAAATTCGCACCTACACCGGAACAGTCTCTGTCACCTACTTTTGTCTGTCCCTTAATACTGCGCGGCATGGTGTCCCCGAATTAAGGGTGACTTGCTGCTCGCCCTTGCATTGGTGGACAGAGCTGGTGGCCTGCCGCGCGTCAACGATAATATCACACGGCGTGTGATTAAAGCGATTTCCCTGTGACTCCCTTGCTGAATTCGTTCTCGCCTCTTGGACAAGAATAAGACCGTTTAAGTATAATTCAGAAAGGCTCGGTTTCCGGTTGAATACCAAAGAAGGGCCTTCGACCTTCGACAGAAGGGCCTTCGACCTTCGACCTTCGGCTCACTTTCTTGGGAGAGCATAATGCATTTGGATAACACGCATTTTGCGGAAGTCGAGATACTTTCTTTCGAGTCGCATTGCAAGCTCGACGGAATGTCGTATGAGCAGACGGTTGCCGTAAAGACGAACGGCGGAACGCTCATCAGACTGTTTGATTTCATGGGGTTTGCCGTCACTGAATCGAGGCTGGGCAAGGGCAAGAAGCTGATTCTGTGCGTCCCCGCCATCGAGGGGGAAATAGCTGTGCTTGAATCGGCGACGCCCGGGGTGTTGGACAGCGATTTCGAGCCGGCAAATGTCGCCCCTTCAAAAGTCACGCTCGTCGCGAAAGTCCTCGATGTCAACGAGGCAGACCATGATCTTCTGGTCGATGCCGGTTTCGGCCAGCTCTATGTTATCCCTCATGAGAATGTCTCTCGTTTTAATGCGGGCGATATCATAAAATTCAAAGCGGACCGAGTCGACTTACTCGAAATACTGGAATAGAGCGCGTTTCCCTCTTTGCAAAGGGGGGTAGGGAAACTGTCCCGTAATTCTGTAGGTGCGAATTTATTCGCAGTCGCCACGCAGGAAGAGCCCGAAAACATTATGCGAATAAATTCGCACCTACAGGATCCCATCATGGTGGCCAATTACGGGACAGTCCCCAAGGGAATTCTTCCAATACCTGTCCGGCGAGGTTCTGTGTATGCTTATAGAAATCCTGATGGTCTTGTTCATTATCGGCCTGCTGTATGCAGGGCCGACCTTCGAAAATATTTGGGTTGCGATAGCTGTCTATGGTGGAATCATTGCGGGCATGATTCTCGCGCTCTGGTACTCGGGCCGCCTCTCGGGCGGCGTCGCCGGTTTTCTGCTCGGTGGAACAGCGGCCGGAAAAGTCAAAGAGACGTACGATCTCGCCGAGAAATACGAGGTCGAACATAGATTTGAGGAAGCGATCGCCATATATCAGGGCGCGTTCGCGAACGACAAGAAGAACCCTGCGCCGAGAATCAGGCTCGCCGATCTGTATTACAAACTCGAGGATTACGACAATTGCATCAAGTACATGCGAGAAGCCCTTGGGCTTGCTGCGAGCATGCCTGAAAGCGAGCGCGTCTCCCTCATGAATCGCCTCGCGGACGTGCACTTGCAGAAGAAGCGGGATGCGCCTTCGGCCATCGCGATCCTTAACCGCGTCGTCGAGGAATTCCCCAAAACCAAATACGCCCTTTACGCGCGTGACCGCATCATCGAAATAAAGAGAGATGAAAGGGGAATCTCATAAGAGGAAAAGGCGAAAGAGGGCAGTGATGGGCAATGAGTGCGGAATAATGAGAAAGCGAACGGGGATTATCTTATTTCACTTTAGACACTTTAGGCGCTTTAGCTCACTTTAGACACTTTTTTTCTGACCCGTGACCGTGACTCGCAACTGGGGTATGATATAATGTCCGCGCTTGAGTAAGCGTCGGAGAAAAGAGAAGCCGGAAATCGGAAATAAGTTGGTTCCCATTCCCCTTTTCACCTTTTGCCCGTCATTCTTTATAAGAGGAGAAAACAATGAAGAACGTAATCTGGAAGCCCTACGGCGATTATAAGAACAAGAGCAATATCAAGCGGTTCATGCGAACGCACAAGATCAAGGATTATGACGAACTCATCAAGAGGTCGATAGCAGACACCGAATGGTTCTGGGATGCCGCATTGAAGGACCTCGGCGTTGAATGGTATCAGCCTTACACGAAGGTGCTCGACGCCTCCGGCGGGTTCCCGTGGGCGAAATGGTTCATCGGCGGAAAGATAAACATCGTCCATAACTGTCTTGACCGCCACGCGCAGAGTTGGCGCCGCAACAAGCTGGCCGTAGTCTGGGAAGCCGATGACGGCGCAGTTCGCACGCTTTCATATTGGCAATTGTATAACGAGGTGAACAAACTCGCGAATGCGCTCAAGAGCCTCGGCATCAAGAAAGGCGACGCCGTTGGCATCTATATGCCAATGGTACCCGAGATCGTCGTCGTTCTGATGGGGTGCCTTAAGATCGGCGCGGTCGCGATACCGGTTTTCTCGGGTTTTGGGGCGACGGCGCTTGCGACACGGCTCGCTGACGCGGAGGCCAAGGTTCTGTTCACGGCGGACGGCTCGGCGCGTCGCGGCAAACTCGTGCAGATAAAGAATGAAGCCGACAAAGCGGTCGCGATGACGCCGACCGTAAAGAACGTGGTCGTTCTGCGTCGCATGGGCAATCCCATCGATATCAAGGAAGGCCGCGACATATGGTGGCATGACATCGTTCCCAAGCAGTCGCCCAAATGCGAAACCGAAAAGCTCGATGCCGAAGATTACTCTCTCATCATTTACACATCGGGCACGACCGGCAAGCCGAAGGGAACGGTGCACACACACGCCGGATGCATGGCGCAGATGGCAAAGGAACTGGGCTATTACTTCGACGTCAAGGAAGAGGATACGTTCTTCTGGGTGACCGACATCGGATGGATGATGGGCCCATGGGAGATCATCGGCGTCCAGCATTTCGGAGGAACCTATTTGATATTCGAGGGAGCGCCGGATTATCCGCAGCCGGACCGCCTCTGGGACGTGTGCGAACGGCACGGCGTCACCATTCTCGGCATCTCGCCGACAGCAATAAGGCTGCTCATGCGCTCGCCAGTCGATTGGGTAGAGAAACACGATCTCTCGAAGATCAGGATTCTCGGCTCGACCGGCGAGCCTTGGGACCCCGAATCGTACCAATGGTTCTTTGAACATGTCGGCGGCAAACGATGCCCGATCATCAATATCTCAGGCGGCACCGAGATCGTCGGCTGCCTGCTGTCCCCTCTGCCGATTGCGAGCCTCAAGCCGTGCACGCTCAGAGGGCCCGGATTGGCGATGGACATCGACGTATATGATGACGACGGCAATCCTATCCGCGGAGGCATAGGCCACCTCGTGTGCAAGAAGCCTGCACCCTCCATGACCAAAGGGTTCCTCAAAGACCCCGACCGTTACATTGCGACGTATTTCTCACGATGGCCCGACGTGTGGTATCACGGCGACTGGGCGCACGTGGATGAAGACGGCTTCTGGTTCTTGCACGGACGAGCCGACGACACCATCAAAGTCTCAGGCCGACGCACCGGCCCGGCCGAAATCGAGGCGGCCCTCATCGAGCATCCGGCTGTCTCCGAGGCGGCCGCCATTGGAGTGCCCCATGAGATAAAAGGCGAGGGCGTCGTCTGCTTCGTCGTACTGCATCCCGGCTATCAGCCGAGTGAGCAATTGCGGACCGAACTGAAAGAACAGGTAGTCAAAATAATGGGAAAAACGCTGCGGCCGGAGGACCTCCGCTTCGTTTCCGCGCTGCCCAAAACGCGCTCGGCCAAGATCGTGCGCGGAGTGATCCGGAGAAAATGGCTAAGCCAGGACGTGGGCGACATCGCATCGGTCGAGAATCCGGACACGATCGAGGAAATTGCGCGCGCCAAGTGAGAATAGGGACAGACCCGCAGTCAGGGTCTGTCCCATTTCCGCTTGACCCCTAAATGAAAACGCAGTATAATAAAAATTGAAAGCTTAAAACACTTGCAAGGTAAGGGACAGGCCCGTAATATAGGTTCCGTCCCTTATAAGATAACCCGCCGCGAGAACAAAACGGCGGTATTTTGTTAGTGCAGCACGAGATTACAGGGACAGACCCTGTGTTATGGGTCTGTCCCTATTCCCCAAATTGGAATAATATATGGAAGACCCTGGCAGTACTAGCCGAAAATACGCAGCAATAAGTCTGTACGAAAGAGAATTTCGATATTCTGGATCAATTGCCGCCACTGTGGCCAACAGGGTGAATGGGCTCCGGGCCGAGATAGCCTGAGGCCCTCCTGATTCGCCTCCGGCGGCAACCGCGCCGATCCTGCCGGAGGTGAACAATGAAAAACGTCTTACTTGTCCCGGAACTCCGTGAACTCCTTGCGGAAAACAATCCGCAGAGTTTGCGCGAGTTCTGCGAATCATCCCACCCCGCCGACATCGCTGACTTCCTGAGCGCTTTGGAGCCCGACGAAATCAGCAAGATTCTGTCATGCGCCGACCCGCGCACGCGCGTGGCGATTTTCCCATATTTCGACATCGATGTTCAATTGTCGCTCGCTGAAAGTATGCGCCGGTCGGAATTGGTGGAACTCATCTCCAACATGTCCTCCGACGAGCGCGTCGACTTCATAAAGAAACTGCCCGATGAGGAGATACAACTCCTGATGCCGGGCATAGCGCAGGCCGAACGTGAAGACATCCGGAAGCTCGCTTCGCATCCGGAAGGCACTGCCGGCGCCGTTATGACGTCGGATTATGCGACGCTTTCCCCCAATCTAACCGTTGAAGAAGCGATAGAGAAGTTGAGGCTCGAAGCGCCTGACAAGGAGACTATTTACTACGCGTATGTGATAGACGATATGCGTAAGCTTACGGGAATAGTCTCGTTGAAAGACCTGATCGTCGCCCGGAGGCAACAGCGCGTGGAGGACATCATGTCTCCCGACGTAATTTATGCTCGCATTGACGAAGACCAGGAAGAAGTGGCGCGCAAGAA
>CAYVDS010000144.1:4866-12877 GCA_964450145.1 uncultured bacterium | reverse complement strand
CCTCCGCCGAGTTTGGGGCACTTCGGGGTGTAGCAGGACGGATTCCGATATCCCGAGCCGCTACCACACATGAAGCGCGCGCTGAGGACGGGGCTCTACTAGAGTGAAGGCAAAAGATTGAAGGCACGCCCTCAAGGAAAAAGGGAAATGATGAGACAAAGACATTTGAGAAAGCCGGAGCTGTTGGCCCCGGCGGGAACGTTAGAGGCTCTGAAGGAAGTGATTCTTGCCGGCGCAGACGCGGTGTACTGCGGCGGCAAGAACTTCAACATGCGTCTTCACCGGAACGATTTCAATCTCACCGATGATGAATTAGAAGAGGCCGTCAAGTGGTGTCATGAACGGGGCAAGAAACTGTATGTGACGGTCAACAGCCTTCTGGGAGATGACGAACTAAGATGGGTTGGGACATATCTCAAATTCCTCGAATCTATTGGCGTTGACGCCATCATATTACAAGACATGGGCGTTCTCCATCTGGCCAACGAACTGGGGCTTCGCATATACAAACACGCCAGCACGATGATGAACGCGCACAGCAGTTACGCGGCGATGGCGTTGGCGGAGCTGGGAATCCGGCGAATTATCACTTCGAGAGATATTACGCTGGCACAGGTGAAGTCTCTTTGGCAGGAGACAGGATTGGAATTCGAGTATTTCGTTCACGGAGACATGTGCATCGCGCAAAGCGGCCAGTGCTTCACCAGCGGCATTCTCTTTGGAGAGAGCAGCAATAGGGGCAGGTGCTTGAAGCCCTGTCGGTGGCCATACGACCTGATTGACGCCAAGACCGGCCAATCAAAGGCCAATGGACAAGGAGGTCCTTATCTGTTGGCGCGAAAAGATATGTGCATGATCCAGCATATTCCCGACATGGTCGACGCTGGCATTTGTTCCTTCAAGATCGAGGGCCGCATGCGCCCGGCTGAGTTGTTGAAGGTGATCGTGGAGTCGTACCGCGCGGCCCTTGATGAATATTGGTCTGCGCCCTATTCCTATCGAACTGCGAAGAGTCGTTACCAGGAGCTTTACGGCGCCCGCATCAGGGAATTCTCGTCCAACTACGCCTTTGGCAACCCGGGGGCGACATCCATCGGATTTTCGGGAAAACGTGAACCACGGTTCTTCAGCAGCCCGCCCGAAATCACGTTCGAGACACCCCAAGCGGCGATTCGCGTCGAATTGTCAGAAAAAGAGGGCACAGCGCTGCGTAGCCGCAACCAAACAAGGTGTCATTGCGAGGAGCAAAGGGTCATAGACCCGAGCGACGAAGCAATCTCTGCATCACATCGAGATTGCTTCGCTTCGCTCGCAATGACTGTGTGCCAGAAATCGCGACAGAAATTCATGATTTCGACAGTGAGTAGTATAGAGAGCCTTCCGGAGTATGATTCGATCCCCTTCTTGGCCGTGCGGGCGGGCTCTCCCGAAGCAGCTTATGGCGCGGCCAATGCAGGAGCTGACCTGATATACATCGGCGGCGAAGTGTTTAGCGACGAAGGGACTCACTGGTCTCAGGATTCGATCAAGAAATTCATCTCATTTGCGCAGACATCGGGAAAGCAAGTCGGGATCGCTTCTCCGCGAATCACCACAGCAAGGGAATTGTGGGAAATGGAATGCCTTCTCCGATGTCTCGAGGATGAGCCGATTGATTCGGTTCTTGTGACTAACATAGGGTCCCTTCGTCTCTCCACTCAATACCGGCCCGGTTGTTCTGTGGCTGACTTTACACTAAATGTCCTGAATACCGGGAGCATCAGACTTCTGAAACAGTTGAATGTCAAACGGTTCACCCCGGCGGCGGAGGCTTCGCTGAAGACCGCCTTGTCTCTCAGCAGGTCCGGGGTTCTTCCGGCCGAGGTCGTAGTTCATGGCCCGGCGCTAGGCGCAGTCATGGAACACTGCATCTTCGCGGCAAACATTCATTGTATTCCGTCGAGCGGCGATTGTCCGATGCAGTGCAGAGAGGGCAAATATGCTCTGCAGGATGAGAGAGGGCAAGCTTATCTGATCATGGTTGACCAGTACTGCCGCAATCACCTGTTGCTGCCTTTTGACATCTGCCTGCTGCCTTTGGTGGGGGAACTTTTCGAGGCGAATGTCCGTGCGTTGAGAGTGGAAGGGCAATACTACGATGCCGGCTATCTCGCCGCCCTCACCGGGTTGTACAGGCGGAAGATTGATCGTATTGCGGCTGGCGAGGATAATCCCGATTCGGATGAGAGAGACTATCAGAATCTTGTGGAGCTTAGCCCCCGCCGGTTCAGCATCCGGAACTACCCCAAAGGCGTCCTGAGCAGCCCGAGTCACCCTTGCGAGGAGGAATCACCGTGCATACGAACTTGCTGAGCGTTGCCATCGGCCCTGACGAAATTATCCGGAAGAAAAAAGAGTATCTCATGCCGTGTATGTACCACTTTTACAGCGACCCGATGCAAATTGTACGGGGGAAAGGCCAGTATTTATACGACCATGAGGGCAGGCAATATCTGGACTGCTACTCGGGCGTATCGGTCGCGAGCGCAGGGCATTGTCATCCGCATATCGTCGAATGCGTGTGCGAACAGATACAAACTCTCCAGCATACAACGATAATTTATCTGACCCAGCCGATGGTTGAGCTGGCCGAACGGCTGGCCGCAATCATGCCGGGAGGGATCAAAAGGAGTTTCTTTTGCGCCAGCGGCTCAGAGGCTAATGAGGGAGCAGCGCTTCTGGCTCAGATTCATACGGGCCGCACGGAGATTCTTGCCCTGCGACAAGCGCTGCATGGACGGACCAAGCTGACGATGAGCCTCACGGGACTTTCGTTCTGGCGCATCGACCCGGCGCCCGTGGGCGGCATCGTACATGTGGCGAATCCTTATTGCTACCGCTGTCCTCTGGGCTACCCGGCTGACTCGTGCGAGATCGAGTGCGCCGATGAGGTTGAGAAAGCAATTGCCACGAGCACGTCTGGCCGCGTGGCGGCGTTTCTCGCGGAACCCATACAAGGAAATGGCGGGATAATCGTGCCGCCGGACGGATACTTCGAGCGCGTGAAGGGAATACTCGACCGGTCTGGAATTCTGTTGATAGCCGACGAGGTTCAGACGGGCTATGGCAGAACGGGCCGGATGTTTGCATGCGAGCATTGGGATGTGATTCCCGATATCATCACATCCGCCAAGGCTCTCGGCAATGGAACTCCGATAGCCGTCTTCTCGACCACCGACGAGATTGCGAGTTCCTTTACAAGGCCGGGCGCATCTACCTTTGGCGGAAACCCCGTTTCATGCGTGGCGGGACTCGCTACTCTCGATGTGATCGAACGCGAACAGTTGGTCAGCAAAGCGCAGCATCGAGGCGAACTGCTCAAGAAACACCTCATGGAGTTGAAAGACAAATATCCGCTCATCGGCGATGTTCGCGGTAAGGGGTTGATGCTCGGCGCGGAACTGGTGAAGGCGGACAAAGCTCCCGCCACTGAAGAGACTGACGAGGCGTTGGAGATTCTGAAGAACTCGGGCGTGCTGGCAGGCAAGACGGGTATTTGGAGGAACGTGCTTACTTTCCAGCCTCCGCTTGTCATCACGGAGGAAGATATCCAGCAGCTCGCAGAGATTCTGGACAGCGCTTTCTCGCGACTTAACGGCGTGTTACTCAAAAGGCAATAGGCATGCATCATTCTAAGCGCCTGCCCCCCGCCTGCGCGGGGTTGATTTCGTGAGAAACCCGAGGCCACAACCTCCTTATCACTCCCGCGGAGGCGGGAATCCAGATTGGTTGTTGGCCGCCTGCTAAAATGGATTTCCGGGAATGACGTAAGGCGCTCGGTTTCTTTGACCTGACGAGGAACCAAGAACCAGGAACCAAGGACTAGTTTCTTAGGAGTTAAACAAGGAGGAACCAAAATGGAAGACACACTGGAAAAAGAAGCGCCAATGCCGGCGACCGCGTTGCCGGACGTCGTGACCAACAGCCGGGAATACTTTAACGAGTTCCTGCCCGGGCTGATCCGCGAGAAACAGGACATCAAGATCGGCGAGATCAATTTCACCTGCATGTTCCGCATTCAGGGCGAGAATGGGGGAACGTGGCTTCTCGAGATCGAAGACGGCAAAGTGAAACCTCTCGCGCCGTGTGATGACTTCCAGGCCCCGTGCATCATCGAGATGGACGATTCGACTTTGATGCAGGTCATCACGGGCAAGGTGCAGCCCGCCAACGCGTTCTTCCGGGGGCACATCAAGCTGAAGGGTCAGATACCGATGATCATAAAGCTGGCGACGCTTCTCCCCATATACTTCCGCAAGCACACGTTACGGGCTAAGAAATAGTTTGCGGATTCGGGACTCAGTAATGTTCGACTTCTATCGCTATCTTGTCACCCGCCACGCCCGAAAGGTGCTCTGGGCGCTCACTGCCGTGACGGCTTTTCTTGGCGTATGCAGCCTCCGGCTCAAGACGAACAACGCGATCGAGACGTGGCTGTTGGATGATGACCCCAGGCGGAGCGCTTATCACGAATTTGTGAAAGCTTTCGGGACAGAAGAGTTCGTCCTGGTGGTCTTCTCTGACAGGAATCTGTTCTCTCAGGAAACGTTCCGGCAGATTCATCGTTTGTCTGAGCAACTGAAGGCTTTGAAGACGGTAAGCCGTGTGTGGAGCCTCTCAGAAGTGTATCGACAGGGCGTATCGCGATTACCCGCCGGCAGCTATCTCACCCTCGACAAATTTGGCGCGTACATTGTCGGCCATCCTCTCTTCACGGGGAACCTCATATCCGACGACGGTTCGACCACCGCTCTGGTTGTCGTATTGACCCCGGAAGGAGTCAGAGATCGCCGAGGCACGGTGAGCGCGATCAGGAAGCTCACTAAGACTGCCTGTCCGGAAAGGAAGTTCCACTTCGCCGGGCCGCCTGTTATGAGCGCGGAACTGGATCGAATCGCGACGCGCGACCCGCGCGTGTTCACCCCGGTCGTGGTTATCTTCGCCTCGGCTTTGCTATTCGCATTATTTCGGAGCCGGGCAGGGGTCAGGATTCCAATGGCGGTGGCAGGGATGAGCATAGTCTGGACTCTGGGAGTCTTTTCACTCATGGGCGGGACGATGAATCTGGTGCTCTCGGTCATGCCTCCGCTTATCCTGGTAGCCGCAATTGAAGACTCCGTTTTCCTCCTCTGCGACTATCAGCGGAGGATCGGGGGAAATCATTCGCCGGAGAACTCTATTCTTGAAACGGTGCGGCGCCTGTGGAAGCCGTGTTTTATGACAAGCCTGACGACGGCCATCGGATTCGGCTCGCTTGCGCTGAGCCGGTTTTCGCCGGTGCGCAGTTTTGGATTCCTCTCCGCGATGGGAATTGCTTTCGCCTTCCTTATCACGATGCTTTTTGTTCCGGCCTCGATTGTGTATAAGCGCGGAGCGGGGATATCTGCGAGTTCCGAACTCGACAGACATACGCGAACGATTCTCACCTTCATCAGCCGATTCAACTCGGCTCATCCGGTGTTAGTGCTTCTTCTTTTCGGAGCAATAAGTATCGCGGGCATGGCGGGGATAACCCAGTTGAGAGTCGAGGCGAACACGCTCAAGTTCTTCCCGCCTGATAGCGAGATCAGGGAAAGCTATGCATTCATCGAGAAGCGTCTCACAGGTTTGAGCCCATTTGAAATCCTCCTTCAAGGCGAAGATGTTCGGAGCGCTTCAGTTCTCGCGGCCGTCGATCGGATAGAGGACAATCTCTCACATCAACCGTTCGTCACTCATTCTTTCTCCATTCGCGACTTACAGGTCGGGTTTCAGCAGGGGCATCCGCTGCTTCCCGCGTCTGAAGGGTTGAAAATCCCCGCGGCTCTGAGCGAGTTGGCTCGTCTTTTTGTGACCCCCGACGGAAAGACAACGCATATTTCTGGTCGCGGTCTTACGATGAATTCAATCTATTATGAGCGAGCGATGTGCGAAATCGAAGCCTTCACGAAGTCGATTCTGCCGGAGGGCGTTACGGCGGAGTTGACCGGCGTGGTCCCTATGATCACCTCGATGGATAGCTATCTGCTGATGACGCTTATCAAGAGTTTCGCGACGGCTTTCGTCGTCATTGGCGCGCTCATGGCAGCCACTTCGGGTTCGGTGTGGTTGGGAGTTCTGAGTATGATACCCAACCTCGTACCTATGGTGGTGACGCTAGGTGTCATGGGGTTTCTCAAAATCGACCTAAGCCCCGCCACGGCCACTGTCGCAAGCATTTCATTGGGCATCGCTGTGGACAACACGATTCACTATTTGCATCGTTACGCCGACTTCATGAAAAGCACGGGGGACAGGTCGAGTGCTCGCAGCTTATCCACAATGAGCATAGGAAAACCGATGATTTATACAATACTGACTTTACTCGCGGGATTCATTGTGATGGGGCTTTCCGACTTCAGGCCGACGCGCTACTTCGGTCTCCTTTCCGGTCTCTGTCTTTTGCTCGCGCTGCTCTGCGACTTGTTCCTTCTGCCTGCTCTTCTCAGCGTGTTCAGGCCGGCCCTCCGGAGGGTTGATGCGCAGATATTGCAGACGCAGGAGATCGGCGCGGGAGAGGAATCAATATGATTTACGAAGAGTACGTGACCTTCAAGAAAGAGTGGTTTCATTTAAGGGGCAAGTTGTATTACGACGAGTCGCTTGGGTCCGTACCCGCGGTCGTGCTTTGCTCGCCGCATCCCCATCTCGGAGGCGACGTCGAGAACAATGTGATTGTGCACGTCGCGCGTTCGCTGAGCAAATGCGGCGCCGTCGTGATGACATTCGACTACGCCGGGGTGGGAAACAGTGAAGGCCCATGGAAAAACGAGTTGGAGAAGTTTGAGTTCTGGGAATCAATTATGGGTTCCGAAGACTACAAGACGGTAATTCCGGACGCGAAGGCGGCTTTTGAGCATCTGCTGAAATGCTTTCCGAATCCCCCGAAAACGTTGCTCGTCGGAGGCTATTCGTTCGGGGCAATCGTAGCCTTGCGTCTTGCCTCTACGAGAAAAACAGACGGAGTATTCTGCATTTCTCCGCCGGTGTCGGAATACGAAATGAGCTTTGTCAAATCCCTTGATTGCCCCAAGTATTTTATCTTTTCGGATGAAGACATTGCGTGCACAGTCGATGAGGCAAAAGAATTCTTCAACCCCCTGAGCGCAAATGCCCGCTTGTCGATCATACCGGGGGCCGGGCACTTTTATGTGGGAATGGAGTCCGTTCTCTGCGCGACGCTTGGCGTCCTCTTGAGTCTTCGCCTGACGGAATCCCACCTCACCCCTTTTCCCTAAAAGGGGTTTTGAATCTGTCCGGCAACTGCGCATTCAGGCTGGTCCGTTGTGGGTGCGAATTCATTCGCACAATATTGTCGGTCTTTCTGGCCCTGCCCATGCGAATAAATTCGCACCTACATAATTGCGGGCAGGTCCATTTGCCGTGCTCTACATACGCAAATTCAAAGATTCGATCTTGTTGTAAAGAGTCTTCAGACTGATTCCCAATGTCCTCGCTGCCTGTGTCTTATTGCCGCCGTGATGGCGAAGTATGCGGAGGATGTGGCGTCTTTCGATCTCTTCGAGGGAAAGCGAGAGGAGGTCGTCGTCGCCGCCGTTTGATGAATTCGCCCCAGTTATTCTCAAGTCCTCGGTCCTGATGACGGAGTCCTCCGAAAGCAGGCACGCCCTTTCCACCACGTTCTTCAGCTCCCGAATATTACCCGGCCAATCGTGCTGCAGGAGAGCCTTGAGCGCCTCCGGCGCCAGTGTTTTCTTCCCGTTGTGATGGGCGTTCTGACTCAGGAAATACTCGGCCAGCGCCGGTATATCTTCGAGCCGTTCTCTCAGCGGAGGCGCTTCGATGGTTATGGTGTTCAGACGGAACATGAGGTCTTCACGGAACCGGTTCCGGCGCGCTTCTTCCGCCAGATTCCGGTTGGTGGCCGAAATGATTCGGACGTTGACGCGGTGGATGGTTTTACTGCCCACGCGTCGAATCTCGCCCGATTGGA
>CAYVDS010000144.1:0-4856 GCA_964450145.1 uncultured bacterium | reverse complement strand
GAGAACCCGCAGCAATCCCCCCTGAACGGAGGCGCTCGTTTCAGATATTTCGTCGAGGAGGATTGTCCCGCCGTTTCCGGCCTCGAAAAGGCCGGGCTTGCTCTGTGTCGCTCCTGTGAATGCGCCTTTTTCGTGGCCGAATAATTCGCTCGCCAGCAATTGCTCTTGAATCAGACCGCAGTTCACCGCCACAAAAGGATTGCGGCTGCGTTGGCTCCGCGCATGAATCATCCGGGCAATCATTTCCTTGCCGGTCCCGCTCTCTCCCTGCAACAGAACGGGCGAGTCGGCGGGCGCCACTTTTTCGATGATTCGGAGCACATCTTTGACTGCATCGCATTGCCCGATGAATGAGTCATGCGCCGCCGGAGTCACCATGTCACGGAACACGAGGTTCTGCGTTTGCAGGACTTTCTTCTCGTGCGCCCGCTGGAGCACCATTTCGAGTTTTGCGAGCTTGCAAGGCTTCGTGAGGAAGTCGTAGGCTCCAAGTTTCATTGCTTCGATGGCGCGGTCTATGGTTCCATGCCCGGTCAGCATGATGATCTCGGAGAGACTGCCCATTTCCTTAATGGATTTCAGGACTTCCATTCCGTCCATATCGTGCATGTTGATGTCGAGAAGGATGACATCGAAATCTTGCTCGGCGAGATATTTCGTGGCTTCGTGGCCGCTCGCTTTCGTTGTGACGTGGTGTCCCATATTTTCGAGCTCGCGCCCCAAGAGGTTGCGTATTTGCGAATCGTCGTCAATAAGGAGGATTTCCATAGATAGTGAAGTGTCCTTGTTATGCCGCGTCAAGAGTTCCTGCGCATTGTGGCGGTGGCGTCATCATGGATTCCCGCCTTCGCGGGAATGATAAAGAAGAGGCTGCTCATTCGTGTAATTCGTGGTCTAAGATATCTTCTTTTTCTTCTTCCCAAATCCGTGTAATCAGTGAAATCCCGTGGCCGCTTCTCTTTGGTTGGTTGCGGCTGCGCCGCGCTGTCAACTCGGGAGCTTCAGGGTGACGGTTGTCCCCTGGCCGGGCCCCCTGCTGTTGATCGTGATGTCGCCCCCGTGTTCTTGTATGATTCCATAGCAAATGGCGAGGCCGAGTCCCGTTCCTTCGCCGGGTGGCTTGGTGGTATAGAATGGTTCGAAAACCCTTTCGCGGCTCTCGGGATTGATGCCTTGCCCGTCGTCAGTAATTTCACAAATAACTGCGTCGCCTTGCTTGCGCACAGTGACCCATATATTACCATGTACACGGATGGCATCCAACGCGTTGTTCAAGATATTGAAACAGACCTGCTTTAAACGCGCTCCGTCGCCGACGAGGTAGGTTTCGCGTTCTCCAAAATCGACGTGAACGGCGGCCCTTTTCTTCTTGATCCTAAAATTCAGCAACTCCAAAGTCGAGCTGATGACCTGATTCATGTCGAAGAGTTCCCTTCCCGTTTCACTCTGGCGGGAGAAATCGAGAAGGCTCTGGGTTATTCTCTTGCAGTGGTAGACCTCCTTCTGCACTGTTCTGAGATAGCCGTCAACTTCAGGCCGGGCGCCGCAATCAGTGCGACCGCCGCATTCCAGCCGATTCAGGACCGCCTCCGCTCCGCACACGATGCTGGTCAGGGGATTGTTGATTTCGTGGGCAATGCCGGCCGATAGCGTTCCGATGGCGGCAAGCTTGCTCGATTGGAAGAGTTGCTCTTCCATCTTCCTTTTGGCTGAGACATCCTTAACGTATTCAATAACCATCGACGGTGAGCTGCCGTTCTGGGAAAGTGGAAATGTGCGGATTTCCACGTGCAGTTTTTGGCCATTTTTCTTCCATATCATTTCGACCGAGGCGGCCTTCCCCGTCTCGAACGTCTTCATAGCGGGGCACCGCTCGCATGCGAGATCGCGGCAAGCGTGCGATGTGTAGCATCGAGTCGCGACGATTTCGTCCCTCGACAGTCCGCTTAGCTCTTGTAACCCACAATTCGCATCGATAACATTGAAGTCCCTATCAATGACCGCGATGCCGTCAGTGATGCCGTTGAACAGCTTCTGGAGATGGTCGTTCGCGCTTCTCAGTTCCGTCGTCTTCTCCTGAACGACTCTTTCCTGGTTTTCGTACACGTCCTTGAGATTCGCGGCCATGCGCTGCAGAGCCGCGTCGAGGTCTTTGATCTCGTCGATATGGGAGACAAGAGGGACATAGCCGAATTTACCAAGCCCTATTTCGCGGGAGCGGTCTCTCAACCTGATAATCGGCGCGGCGATGGACTTCGAGAACGCAAGGCTGAGAGCGACTCCCAGGCAAACCATACCCAACACGCTTATGAACATCACGCGCTCGGACACATTCTCTTCGTGACGCGCCGTCTGTATGGATTTATTCAACTGGTCGTGAGCGACCTTGCGGAACTGTGCAAGGCCGTCAATGACCTTGTTCGACAGGCGCCTCAGCTCATTAAATGTCTGCGTGCCGGTCGCGTCGGCTTTGGGGTCGGGCAGAGAGAGAAATTCATTTGCCGTCGACTCGATTCTTGCGAAATCCTGCTTGAAAGAGTGTATCCAGTTAAGTTCCTGCTCCGTATGCTCCGCTTCTTCGCGAATCCTCCCTTTTTCGGCTTCCTGCAAATGCTCGAGTTGCTCAATGGCATCGAGACCTGCGCGAAGCTCGCTGCGGAAAAGGACCTCATCTTGCGGGTCGCCCGAAAGCACATATTCGGCCAGCACTTTGATGCTTTCGTCGAGCTTCAGTTGCGCCTGGTTGGCAAGGTTTATTTCGGTCCACTCTTCTCTGATTTTGGCGTTGGCGCGTTTGATTTTGTCGAGGCGATACTCAACGACGACGTATCCGGCTATAAGCAGTACCATCAAGCTGAGGAATCCGCAGAGGAGATTTGTTCGAATTTTTGCTTTCATTTTCTTGTTCTTGCGGGCCTTCGTGTCCGAGATGGCGGACGATTTGGGTCTTTTTCAGGGCAACTATTGTGCCACGCGTAAAGCTTGCACGCAGAATACTCCATATGTTTAACACCTTCAAAGAGTAACAAATTTAGTTCGCTTTTGCTACTTCGTGCTGCGACGAGTTCGGCGGACCCAGAGTCGGCCAAATATGGCCACCAAATGCCTCATTTGGGTCTCGTATTTCTGGATCACGGATTGTGCCAAGTAGACGAATGAAAAAGAAGAAGATGGGATCACGAATGGAACGAATGGAACGAATCACACGAACGAATAGTGCCCCTCTTTATCATTCCCGCGAAGGCGGGAATCCATTCCGTTGACAGGAGCATATGCTCTCAGCTATAATTTCGCCACTGTTTTCTACCTACATGCAACGAGGAGAAAGATATGCTCGCGAAGGTTTACAGCAGTTCTGTGTTCGGGGTGGATGCGTATCAAGTCGAGGTCGAGGTTGATTTGGGGGGAGGGCTGCCGTCGTATACAGTGGTCGGGTTGCCCGACAGTGCGGTCAAGGAGAGCAAGGAGCGCGTCGCAGCCGCAATCAAGAACTCCGGGTACAAGGTTCCCACAAAGCGCATAACCGTAAACCTGGCGCCCGCCGACGTAAAGAAAGAAGGCTCGTCGTTCGATCTCCCCATTGCGATCGGCATCCTCGCGGCTTCGGAACAACTCAAGACAGACAAGTTCGTCGATTATTACATCGCCGGCGAACTCTCGCTCGATGGCGCGATACGCGGAATTCCGGGCGTCCTGCCGATGGCGCTGCTGGCGCAGGAAAAAACACTGGGATTGGTCGTTCCGGCCGTAAACTCGGCCGAGGCGGCGGTCGTCGAGAAAGTAAAGGTCATCCCGGTTAAGACCCTGCGCGATCTTGCAAGTTTTCTGGATGATTTTACCCCTATCGCTCCTTACAAGATTAGCCTCGCGGACGCATTCAAACAAAACGGGCAATACGATATCGATTTCAACGAGGTCAAGGGTCAAGCGCACGTGAAACGCGCTCTCGAGGTGGCCGCTGCTGGCGCGCACAATATTCTGATGATCGGGCCGCCCGGCTCCGGCAAGACGATGCTCGCAAAGCGGCTGGCCACGGTCCTGCCGGACATGACCGTGGAAGAAGCGCACGAGACCACGAAGATTCACAGCATCAGCGGGCTCCTGCCCGCCGGGAAAGCCCTCGTTGCGACGCGCCCGTTTCGCTCGCCACACCACACGGTGTCCGACGTCGCGCTCGTCGGCGGAGGCAACTATCCGACGCCGGGCGAAGTCAGCCTCGCGCATAACGGCGTGCTGTTCTTGGATGAACTGCCGGAGTTCGACCGCAAGGCTCTCGCGGCCCTGAGGCAGCCGCTCGAAGACGGGAAGGTGACAATATCCCGCGTTGCATACAGCCTCACGTTCCCATCGAGCTTCATGCTCGTGGCCGCCATGAATCCCTGCCCGTGCGGGACAATTCCTCAAAAGAACCTAAACTTAGATATATCTCCAAATTGATATCTTTTTCTGTAACGGATATCGACTTGACAATGGCACGGAGCTTTGCCGCCTTGGATTCATCATCAAGAAACTTCCAACCTTCTTTGAATGAGCATATCTCCTCAAAGGAAACGGCCAGTGACTCCCGCTGAAGAACCTCATCCTTCGCAATGCTCTGCCAGGATTCTTGAGCGAGTCGGTTCTCAACCAACTGAGAGTTTATTTGCTCGAATCTTATCTTAAATGTCTCATCGCCTATTATTTCTCTTTCCAGTTTGTCCAACAGTACCTCTTTCCTTCTCTCAAGGTCTTGCACCGTTTTCGTCAATGCTCTCATGCGAGAATTTTTCTCGACCGTACTAGTTGAAAGTTCTGACTCCATTGTCTTCAAAAGCATTTTCTTATCGTCCATGAACTTCTTGTCTTTTTCCAAGTTC
>CAYVDS010000143.1:0-12937 GCA_964450145.1 uncultured bacterium | reverse complement strand
CAAAACATGTCGGCAACTAACGGACGCTAACGGCCGCAAAACAAGCTCGGAAAAACTAAGCGAAGCGAACACCGCTCGGTTGACAAGCCAACGATAAAACTACACCAACGACGGATGCCCGAGCGGGGGAATTAAACGAAACCCGGAAAGGGAATAGGGAATAAACGTCCTGGAGAAAGTAAAACGTTCATTTCCCACGTCCGCAACGCGTGACGGGCACCCCGCGACGCAAACGCCTCACTCTGAGTTAAACGTTGACGGAAACGACGGCTAAGGGCATGACGCTCGGCAAGAGAGTGAACCGTTCGTGGGCGGGTGCAGGATTATCGGTAAGAATATCACCGCGTGGGGTCCACAGAACGTTACGGCCGCAACTCGCGACGCTAACCGTCCCCCCGCGCTGGCGGATAGCAGCTTGCGCAATAGCTACCGGCGCCATCATTCCAAACAGAGCTTCAATCCCCTTCATCGGGTCAGGGGTTCCGCGAAAATGGTAGGATTTGGCTCTGAGCTATTATAGGGTAGAGCAGGTGTTTCTTTAATAAAAGATTACCCTTGCCCCCCCTCCGAACGCAGCTTGCCCCTCTCAAGGCACTACGCTCTCCAGTTAGATATATTTAGATTTGAACTTCCTCTAATCCCTCTAATCGCCTACTCAGTTTTGCGAACTGCATTGGCACGTTCTCCTTTCCTTTATCTTTTTGGCAATGTTGGGATTTTCTATAGCCTCTAGTGTAGCGATAGCCTCATTCATGAGTTTCAAAATAATCCGCTGACGCCGAGTATCCCGCAGGCTAGCGGCTAGCGATAAGTAGAAGTCTTTCGCTTCTGCGGCGGTACGCCGTTGCTTAGTGGGATATGGACAATTGACCGCATCTCGGACATTATCCAATTTGTCGGCTAGCTTAATCAATTTACAATCTTCATCCGAATGCCGCAAGCGTTCAAAGTAGACCTCGTTTATTTGCTCACGCGTTTTGTCTGGATCACTGGGTTTTGTTAAAGTTCGTACAATGGAACTAACTCTGTTGCCGAATTCTGCTTCTATGTAATCAGGGGCAAATCGCTCCTGGTCTTCTGCTACGTCGTGGAGAAGCGCCGCGCAGAGGATATCGGCGTCGTGTATGTCGAGTTTCTCATGCAACAGAAAAAGAGCGATTCGCAAAGGATGCAAAATGTATGGCGTATCGTCGTCGCGGGTTTGTCCAGCATGAGCGTCCTCGGCAACCTCCAACGCGCGGGTAATCTTTTTTAAAGAACGCTCATCAAAACGTTGAACGACACGATTTAAGAATGCGGCGCGAAGCTCTTTTAAAGCTACACAGGGCTTTTCATTCATATTTTCTTTCATGGTGATGTCCCTCCAATAGGTACCCACGGCTATCTGAAAGCCGTGGCATTTCACAGGACAAGCTTCGCTTGACCTCCCGCTAAAACAATTATTTTTCCGCATCTCTCATCATTCCCATGGCTCGATGGGCTCTCGCAGCCGAAGGTGCATCTGGATAACCCGAAAAGCGCGCCGGGCTTCGTGGATAACCTTCTTTTTTGTTGGCGAGATAGGCAAGCTCTCCTTTATAATCCGAAATTCATCATAAGCATAAAGGTAGTTTTCCTCCTGTCGCTGGGGGTTCGGGTCCTCGAGCAACTCTTCAAGTCTTCCCAATAAAATTGCCGCCTCCAAGACAAAAGCACGCTTCAGCCAGTCCTGAAGTTCACTTTCCTGTCCTTCAGCACATCGATTCACGATTTCTGACCGTATCTTCTCAAGGCGGCTCAGGCGTTTCCGCTTCAAATCGTCCATTGGTGTTCCCCAGAATTCTCTGAAACTCCTCACAACCACCCAAAACCATGGTTGGAATGTTTTAAGACGATTCTCCCAGTCTATTCTACCGCCGAACTGTTCAAAGATTACATCACATCCCCGTTGCTTCAACAATCTCTGGAACAGTTCCCTCTCACGCTCTGGCTGGTGATTAAAGGCTCCGTTGGTATCTTTCAGTTCTTTAGCTACTGATGTAACTATGGAAATGTCTTCTTCACTCTCATTAGTCCAAGGCATCCATATATCGTGGAGCAGGGCTAAGAAAATCATCTCTGGATCCAGCACCTCGAAACCATAAACCAACCTCTCACATGTTGCTATCACATGACTATAATGCGGTAATCCGCTATAGCGCAGATGCTTTGCATGGACCTTCTTGGCACACTGAGCGCCCAACTCGACAAGCGTAAAGCCCTCTCGAGTTAGTCGGTGGCGCAAGTAGGAAAGAAGCCGTCGCTCCCCGAAATCGTCTGGGAGAAACATTGCTTCGATGCCCGTGCGAACATTGTCAGCTAGATGGTCGATTTCGTGGGTTTGATTAGAGTGAATTTGAACAGCGCCAAGCAACTCTTCTGGCACTTTTTCTTCTCTCTTGTACAGTAGGTTATGGGTCTTTAATGCAAGCGAATGCTCGTACTCTGTCCTTAACTGAATTTCACACAGTATCTCTATTCCTTCGCCTGGCCTCTTGCCAAGGGCGTTTCTAAGCAAGTCTGCTTCTTCTTGCGAGAGAAGTTGACTAACATCAGTTTTCACGGTGATATGAGTTCCTCGATATCCACCCTCCTTAGCCATCTCTACTGACTGGTCTATCTTGATTATTTCAAGACGCCAATCGGGAAAACGCGCTCTAAGATGGTCTAGGACTTCGTCCACATCAGAAAGGTAATCACAGATAATGCGGACACCAGGAATGTCATCGACCTTATAGGTCTCCAAAAGCCGTCGCACTAAGGGCCAGTTGGGGTCATAATCATATCTCTCATTGCAAATTGTTGCATGAAAGTATTCTTCGGGTCTCTGATTAGGAGTAACCTGAGGGGCACCTTCAACGCCAAGGGTACCATAAAGACGCGCCTGAGCGCTACCGTGGGGAGGGTCTAAAAAGAATAATCCTTGGTAGCCCCTGACAATTGCTTGTCGCTCTGACAATTGTCCGAAATTCGACAAAAAGAATGGCGCCTCGTGTAAGATGAGTTTGGTCACGCCAGACTGTCCTTCTATCCTTTCCTGTTTAGAAACCAGTTTGCGGAATAGGCTGATAAACTCCTTTGTCCGAGGCTCTACCTGCCTGATAGGACCTCTGGGATACACAAGTTCACTCACACGAGCTGCATAAACCTCTTGCTCCTTCTTGTGCTCCAATTCCTCCTTTAAGCACGTAAGTAGATAGTTCACCTTCTGGCAGAGACGGTCGCATGCATTATGTAGAGCCTCAAGCTGCTTTATATCCCGATACCTAATATTTAGAGTTCCAACCTCATTCTCGCTGATGACGATTTTGTGTCTGGCAGCATGCTCAATAGTGCGCCGGGATAAGATTCTCCCCAGTTGTATGGCGATGGACACAAGTAATTCTACATCTTCGCTACTGAATTGGGCATGAAAGACTTCAGTGAGATGGTCTACGAGAACCGTGTCTAGTTTACAGACATTTAATAATTTCACTGCATCCACTCTTTCTGAGCCATTGTCTTCAGTGATGAGCTTCTGAATAGCCTCAATGGAGTTCCCGGAGTTAAACCAGCGCTCTAGTCGCTGGCAAGAATCTTTTGAGCAGGATTGTAAGCATTGTTGGAGTAACTCTTTCTCATTAAGGGATTGCGTGTTCACTGTTTTGAATACTTCATCTAGGAAATCCTTAAGCTCCGTGTCAGGTGAAACGACATTCAGCAAGCGGAAACCGTTCACGTTTTCCGCAACGTCTACTTCAAAAAAAAGCGCATGAATTCCTCGTATGGCGTCATCACCATTGTCATACCTACTAAACCATACATCAAGGCGTTGCTTAATGTCATTTATCACATTTTGGCGCTGCTGGTCATCCGATACCCACTTGCCGATTGCATACTCATCGAATATCTCGTCTTTAACAGGCAGCCCTTGACGTTGGGGTCGCTTGCCCTCTACTTTGAGTATCCCAATCACCCGATATCGTTCCAAAAACTCCTTACGGGTTGAAGCAGCTCCCAGCAACTCGTCCGAACCTTCCTCTTTAGTCAGCGAAATGATAGAGGTTTTGCCTCCTCGGGCAAAAATAGGAATGCCGACGAAGCAGCGGAAAACACTGGACAAAGTGCCATTATTTGGATAATTCAGGTCATCGCCCCGGCCTCTTCGATCCTCAGGTTTACCTGCGAGCAAGTTCATCGCCATATTGGAATTCGCCCAACACCCTTCTCCCAGATGCCAGATTCGATTAGTTACAGGCCACCCCGAAATGATCCTCTTTTTTTGTTCATTTTGCGCAGTGTCAGGATATTCATGGGCTAGGTAGTGGTAAGAGTAACCGCTTAGATTTGGAGTATTTTGACGTCCAGCGGCAAGCACCGCCTTCAGGTTTCCAGAGCCTCCTCGCATAATCATCCTTTGCTCCAAAACAGCAGCGACATCTTCGGTGACGAAGAATATGGCGCAACTATCAGCAGCCACAGCACCAGCGATCGCCGCGCAAATATTGTCTAACTCCGTCTTAATTCCTTTAATCTTCTCATTTCCTTTAAAAAACAATTCCTCTTGCTCTACTTCTGCATGTTGGATTACAACTCTGGTGAGGGCAGCTTCAGCCGCCTGCATCTTAATGCGCTCAAGCACTGGTGATCCGTTACCGGTTGATTTCATCCATAATCACCTCTTTCAGTTCCCACAGGCAATTCCGAACTTGAAGAAGCCATGTGGGTTCTCTCGCAGTAATTTTGTTTGACGATATCCTCAACTTCAGGAATAGCTTGTGGTTGTCAACGCTTACTTCCCTATTGATGCCACTCGGCGCTTTATCCGCCTGTTGGGTATTCCATCTTTCATTGATAACAGCCACAACAGGGAGGGTTCCCAGGTCCCCATCTTCCGACTGAACTGTAATCGAGGCAATCCCAATGTCGAGCTCTGCTTTCCCGTCCCCGTGGCAAACTTGGGCAAAGAACTTTTCCAGATTCAACTCTTCAGCGACAACAGTTATATCTTGCATTCCCTGCTTTGCAAAGTCCCTCTCCACAAGATTCTTTAATCCCCTGACAATCTGCGGGGAAATCATCTTAATCTCATCTAGCGCTTCAAAAGCGAATAAATCCAAGCCAAGAGTCGCAAACTCGGTATAGCCGGCTGGAATTCTACGTTGCCTGGCCTGCCGCATAAGATGGTTGTCGAGAACCTGGCATACATGCCCAGCGATGAACATCAGACGATAACAGTCAGTGGGGCTAAAGGTATGAGCGTACATGGAGGCGATAGCCGACAAATGGGCTAATGATAGGATAAGCCGCTCTGCTTCATCAGTCGGAAGACTATCCGCTATGTTATTGTCCTCGTTCTCCTGCAACATTTCTTCGGCGATTCGCCGTACCACTTTTTCCTCCGCTTCGACCTTTGGATGCGGATGGCTTTGCTCTGACCCTAAAAGGAAACTTGCAATCTCTTTCAAGCGTTCGAGAAGGTAGTTAGTCGCAGCGCTGAAGTTCCATGATACACGTCCTTCAAGGAATTCAGTTAGGTCTTTCTGCATTGATTGCCCATTGAATAAATCGCTCATCACCTTAACAACGAGGTTGTTTGAGCTTAAAGACACACCCTTCTTTCTTTCTTCTATAGATGGCAGTGGTAATTCTTCTAGTTTACGACGAAGCCGCCCTGCCGTCGAATCGGCAGGGACTTTGTCTTCGCCAACTTGTGCCAAGGCAATAGCAAGATTATGCGCATTGAAAAATGAGGGCATGGGAGTTTTCTTTCGAAATTCGTCTTCGCGGTTACGCCTCATAAGAACTTTACGGGCATAGGCAATGTTTTGTAACAGCGCCTCCGCTTCTGTTAGGAAGTTTAATAAGCTGGTTAGCTCCCGTAAAAGTCGGCCATATTTATCACGAATTCCTTCCAGTTCACTACGGCGGTTTTCATCGGGTTGTCCCTTAATCTCTTTTTCTTTACCATCAAGCCAGTCTCGAAGACTCTCGAAGTAGTTCCGGCCAAGGGAAATATCCTCATAATGCCGGCGCCAGCCTTCATTGTTATGAAGTGGAGCAAAGACTGCTTGGGATGAGTCTTCTGCTCTTTTGAGCAGTTGCTCTATATTATCTTCCAAATCCTCGAGGTACGGACGCAGCGCAGCTAATTCCCACAGATCATTGAAAAAGAGATAATCTGCGCCTGTCGGGCTGAAACCCTGGCTTGCGCTTGGAGACCGATTTTCGATTTTCAGCAGCCCGACTTTGGCAGGTTCAGAGCCTTCAGAGCCATGCCGAATAATTGTAACGGCGATAATATTGCGGCACACACCATATAGATTATCACATGGCCAAACCAAGTTGCGCGCCGGTTCCTGCGACTTCTTGCGCTTGGGAATGTCTATTTTGCGCGCTTTCACTTCTTCTTTCGCCCTTTTCCTTTCTAACTCGAAGTTAAGCCGGGCGGGGTGTAAAGTCGGCTCATTTCGCTGAAAGGCCATCACTGTAGTGCTCGTAATGTCCTTGTCTACATCATATTCATCTACCTGTTTCGTCCGCACATACTTGGGACGCAAAGCAAGTTCCCAAGGACCGAAGGCGCCAACTAATCTGAGGGATTTCTTAACCTTAACCTTACCTGAGCTATTGCCAACCTCTTCATAGCATACTAGAAAAAGTGAACAGCAATCGGCATGAAAATACTGAGCGATTTCACGGCAAATATGGTCATATAATTCTTGCTCCTCAAAGTGTTCGAGCTGGGATGTAAGCTCGTTGAGGTTCTTGATGAGAAGATCAAAACGCCTGTTCTCCTCAATGATTAGCTTGCTCAACCACTCTTGTATTTGTTTCTGTCCTGTACTATCAACAGACATCTGATAAACCTCCTTCATAAATCATCCCACCAGAAATATTGAGATAAGCTTTGCCATATAGATACAGAAGGCTCGAATTGGTGCGATTCCTCAGCGGCTTTGTTTACTTCACATGCGTACCCTCACCCATCCCAAAAACAGGGTACTTTGTCTGCAAAACTTTTTTCAAACTTTTTTCTCCAAACTGTTCCAAATAGCTATCTCCATCATAGTATTCTGGCACCTCAAAATAATCCATAATAGGTTTGGCATATTTAGCCAATAACCACGGGGTGGGATGTTCCTTATCACAAACCACTTCATTGTAATTTCTGATAAGTCCAACCTCTGTTCCTGATGGACGAATAAGCGTCCAGTAAACAGGCCTGCCTTCTTTATTATAAAGGGTAATTTTGGGGCCTTCTCCGGCGTGGAAAATAGTAAAATAACCTCCGCTTCTTAAATGATACTTCGAGGCTTTCACCGGCATTAAGGTCCATTCTCCTTTAACTCTGGCAGGTTTTTTTTCTTCCGGGTCATACACGCGGTTAAAGATAGGTTCTCCCTTTAAAATCATGGTTCCATCTGAAAAGGTAGTATCCTGGGAAGCCAGTTTTACCCAAAGATAGGAATTGGGCAAATCAATCAACTCTCCTTGAGCTCCTTCTGCCAGCTCTTCTCCTAATAGTATAGCGACTTCTGAGGCATTTTCTGGTTTTTCTAAACGGTCTGCTTTGCGCGCTATTTCAAATTTAACGGTGTCAGATTTTACGTTGTTTACTTTGTCTCTGGTATACCAGTCTACCCTTTCATAAAAGGTCAGGACTCCCAGTCTATCCAGCATATCTGAATAGATGTCAACTATTGTTTTTCCTCTTAGATGAGCATCCGCCGAGGTTTCCATAAGTTTTAGGACATTTAAGCTGGTATCCTTATCTTTGGTGCCGAGCCAGGATTTCCCATCAGGACCGGTTTTGGCTCCGTAAGGAAACCCAAAACCGTTTCCACCACTCTCTTCCTTTCCCAGAACGTAGATGGGTCTAAAATGAACATCTTCTGACATTTTTTCTTCCAGTCTCATCACCACCGTGATACCAATGTTCTTAAAGCCCACACTGGTATAAATCAATTTGACGCCATAATATTCCACGAGGTAGTCGGTTAAGATGGAGGAGGGATAGGTGGTGACAAGGTAACAGTCAGAGAGGTCAATCTCTTTGGACTTAATGGCTTTGTCCAAAAGATCGGAATACATATCAATCTCTTGTCCTTTTGATTTGCGGTATCTTTCTTGAGCAATCCTTCTTAACTGGTATTCCCCAAAAAAGGTATAAATCTGATCAGCGGTAAACCGAACCAACCAGGTTTCGCCCTGCTTTGAGACAAAAAGACCGGCTTTTCGAGCTTTTGTTCGCTTGGTCGTTCTTGTTCGCTCATCTTTAGCCCTCCTACCACCGCAGATTGAAAGTTCAATCTAACAGGTATTTCTCCCACATCGTGATAAAGTAGTACCCCGCGGTGTCCACCCTCTTTAATTCAGCCACTGCAGTCTCCAACGGCACGAGCACGTAATTACCCTGCCAAAGATGAACTGCGCAGCAAGTGAAGCCAGATAAAGCGGTGTCCACCATTAACTTCCCTGTGTATTTGCACAAGTCCATGTCGAAGCCATTGGGCGGCGTGGCGCGGATGAGATGCCTAGGCTGGCTGAAAAATACGCTATGTCCAGTCTCGCGCTTGACATAGTCCACCAAGTCTGCGAAAGCCTTTTCCTGTTCCACCTTCATCCCGTGCCGAAAACCTTCCAAAGGCGTGCTATCAGCTATAGCCGCGTGTGCCTTAATCGTGGCGCCTTCAGCGACTACAAGTAAGGCATGACCACGCTTCTTAGCTCTGTCTCTGATGCGCTTGACTGCTCTTTCCAGTTCCTGACGGGCGGTTGCAACAGTCTCGCCCATCATCTCTGGGATCAGGCCGTAGTCCGCCTCCCCGCTTGCGTAAGCGGCGTGTAAAGCAACGAACCCGCTGGCAGCTCCGAACAACTCCACGATACCTACTCGTTCTAGTGTCTCCGCCTCTCGATGGAAGTCACGCAAAATTTGAATCGCATTGTCCACCGTAGTGCGAAAACCGAACGTCACGTCGGTGAAGTTCACATCGTTGTCCATGGTCTTAGGCCCTGCGACTATCAGGCAGGGTTTGCCACCATCTTTCAACAGTCTTTTCCCTAAGGCATCGGCCACGGTCATTGTTCCATTGCCCCCGATGGTATAGAGGATGTCCAATTTGAGCTTGCGGACGTTTTGCGCCAATTTATCGATAAAGTCCTGAAACTCCTTCTTCTGGGTCTTCGGGTCGTAGGGGTCGGTTCGCAGAGCGTGTAGACTGCTGCAACCTCGCGTTGCCCATGCGTCCGTCACACGAGGGTGCAGTTCCATGACCCATCGCCGGTCGCTCGCATCCTTCAGGTCCCGTAGCCCCCGATAGCCACCAACGATGCCATAGAACGAAAGACCCGGCGGGTAGCCCTGGTCGGTCAATTGCTCTTTAGTACGCTTGCAACACTCAGTGCCCAGCAAGAACTGGCGTTTGACAAGAGAATCGACGATGGCATCCAGCCCAGGAGCGTTCCCGCCAGCGGTCAGCACGCCCACGGTAAGGTGGGCGGGGTCGAGGCGGTATTCTTGACGCGCCCCCGCTACACGAAACCGGGGCAGGTCTGACCATGCACCGCACTCACGAAACACCGATAACACATCGTCGTCGGCGAGAACGGGTATTGAAGCGTTCACCGGAACGAAGGCATCGTCCGGGAGCACTCCAACCAAGGGATGCCAAACGGAGCACCCAGTTTCGATTTGCTCCGGCGTGGTCGTGATGAGGCACTGCTCCCGTTCGTTGAGGAGAAGGACTCCACGTTTAGTTTTTTGCAGTTTCTCTTTCAGAGTCTCAAAGTCGGCCATCATGGTTTGACCTCCTTTACATCTAATAGGGCTTTCGCCGCTGCCATGAGTTTCCGCAGGTGTTCTCGGCTTATGTATGACTCGGCGTATAGTTTGATGATGGGTTCGGTGCCAGAAGGACGCAGAAGAACCCAGCCATCGTTAAACAGCCACTTGATTCCACCGATGGAGACCGTGTCACGAATCCATTGGCCTCCTTGCGGGTTGCGTCGGACAGGAACATTGTTTAATTCCGTGATAACCTGCCCACCTTGAAACTGCCCTAATTGCTGCCTCTGCTGCGCCAAGCTTGCTACTTTTGCCCTGAGTGCTTCTGTCGCATCAATATCCTCCCGCTCGTTGTAATACTTCTTCCCACACTTTTGAGTCAGTTCCCTGAGGATGGCTGCCAAGGACTTATCTTTGGCGACGCGCATCTCGGCAGCAAGGAGGCATGCTAAGATGCCGTCTTTATCCCTGACCCAATTCTGGATGGACAAGCCGCCGCTCTCTTCGGCACCGAGATCTGCCGTCCCTTCCTCGAGGAAGGGTCCCTGAAACTTAAACCCAACAGGGGTTTCATAGCAAGAGACCTTGTGGTGCTGGCCCACAACATCAATCAAGTGGGATGTAGCCACGGTGCGCGCTACACCTTTTTTCCAACCTTGGGTGTCAATCAGGTAGTCCAGCAGCATCGGGATGATTTGGTTAGGCATGAACAGGGTGCCATCGCTATCCACGATTCCAAACCTGTCTCCATCGGGGTCAACAGCGAGCCCAAGGACAGCGCCTCTGTCAACAACCTCCTCTGACAGCCTTATGAGCACGTCAGGATTCGTAGGGTCCATGCGGCGCTTCTTAAGTTGTTTGTCCAGAGGAATATCGCCAAACCGCGCTGCCTCGATGTCGTCATCCATGTCCCTGAACGCAGATGGTGACTCACCCCGGACATCATGGAGATGGTAGACGTCAAATCCTATCCTTTCGAGTGCCGCATCCAAGTAACCATATGCGCCGCCCCATAGGAAGTCAACGACAACGAGCCCTTTCCCTCGCACATTGGCGAAGTGCCGGTCCAACAGAGCAGCCAAGTATTTCTCCGTAGGGTCAATCATTTCGACCTTCCCCTCACGCACTAATTGCTCCAGCGACACAGTGGGGCGCCTGTCTGCTGTAGCCGTCCCAAGAATCGTCTGAATGCGCTGCTGAATCCAATCTGTGACAGCTTGCTCTGCCACACCTCCCCAAGAGGGGTTGAACTTAAGTCCATTGTCCGTAGGAGGATTGTGGGATGCCGTGAAATTGATGCCGCACTGCAGACCCCATTCCCGGATGACGAAGGAAATGACCGGAGTCGGTGTAGGTCTCGTGCACAAATAGACCTTTATACCTCTTTCAGCGAGCACTTGTGCGGCAATGTCGGCACATTCTTTCGACAAGAACCGCGTGTCATAGCCCACTATGACTTTTTTCTCACCCTCCGGCTCTTCTTTCTCGAGATAGTCAGCGATGGCGTTAGTGGCAACCACAACGCCTTCTTTCGTAAAGTCGTCTCCCATGATTCCTCGGTATCCAGACGTCCCAAAGACAATCTCATCCGGGAACTTGCCGTCTTGGTAGAACTTTGCTTTGACCATTTTCAGTTTCATCGTAGGGCCAACCTCCCTTTACGATATCGATTATGATTTTGCGGTCTGCATCTGCTTTGCTTCTTCGCGTGTTCTCGCCTTATACCCCTCTACTCCGTCTTGCCGATAGGTAAGTTCTCTGGCTATATCCATCTGTCCTGCTTCGTTGAGATGGAGTCCTTGCAGCCGTCCTTTGACAGCGACGGTATCCATGAGCACACGCATCAACTTGCAGAGGTTGCGCACATCGCGTTTCGGGACAAATAACGCCACGTTAGGAATCCCATTGGCAGTGAAATCCGAAGCAGTGCCGCGATAGGAAGCAGTTTGAACTTGATTCATTGACAAACCTTCAAATGATTCTAATTCTCCACCGATGCCTGTATGAGTGGGAATCGTTAAATCATCTCCGAGGTCTTGCCAGTGGATGAACAAAACGACTTTGTCCCTCAGACCGCCGAGAATGCCGTTGAGGATGGAATGGTTGCTGGTCGGTCCACGCGCAGCAATCACATTAACCCCTTGCCCTCGTTCCTGAATGGATTCTTCGTAAAGCTGCACGAACCAATCCCCCAAGCAGCGGTTGTCGGCGTAGTTGTAAAAAACCAGCGTCCCTTTACCACCCCAGACTTCCGCAAGATGAAGCCAGCGGGCAAGGCGATAAGCAGCATTGTCCGCGTCAGAATAAGGTTTATGGAATAGCTCGTCCGCTTCGCGAACTCCGTCAAGAGCTTCTCGCACGCGCGTCTCCGGGGACTCATTTTTACCTGCCGTCATCGCTAAAAAGAACAATCCCACAGGAGAAAAAGCCGAAAATCGCCCTCCTACTCCTTCAGGGACAGGGAGTAACACGTCGCCATAAAAAGGACTCTGCTGGTGGAGTTGGTAGAGAGCGCTCTTGGAGGATAAGCCCGTGGTAGCCACAACTTGCCGACGCCACGCTTCAGGGGCGGTGACGCCAGGCTGTGTTTGCAAATAGTTTCGGATTATCATCAGTGTCGCTATGGTTTCCCCTGTCTGTCCCGATTTGCTGATGACATTGAAAAGCGTTTTGCTTAGCAACCCTCTCGAAGAGAGCATACCCAACAAACCGTTGAGGCGGTAAGGGTCAAATGTGTCTCCCGTGAAATAGACTTCAGGTGCCCCGCCACGCTCGCTTGCCGGCAATAAATAGTGATAGGGGTGATTGAGCGTATCGTGGAATACCCGCGCGCTCAAATCTGAGCCGCCGATGCCGATGGTTACGAGCACTAAAAAATCTCTGCGCGCTTGATTCGCCAACTCAATTACTTGCTCAACGTGCTGACTTTGTAGATGGCTGCGAACCCAGGCGCGCTGATTGCGTTCTAACTCTGCAAGTGAATATCGCGCCTCCTGTTGGAATAGCGATTGTATTGCTGCCAGCCGCACCGAGAGTTGTTGATGCGCCGATTTCCCAACAAGTTGCTCTACAATTATCCCACCATCTCCAATTTCAACTTGCATTCCGCACTTCTCCAAAGGGGTTGATTTATGGTAGAATAGGGGCACT
>CAYVDS010000142.1:2041-13002 GCA_964450145.1 uncultured bacterium | reverse complement strand
ATTTAATGATGGAAACAATTATTAGAGTAAGTCAGCTTGAAGAAATGACTTTTAATAAAATATTGGATGAAATTGTTGCTCTGCCTGCCAGAAGCGTGATTTATGTGTGTGGCTTAACTGGCGCTGGTAAGTCTGAATTGGCTGAGGACTACATCATCCCGAGCGTCCTAAACCGTAAGGTCCCGGAAAAAGTGTCCCATGCCGTGAGGAAGGCGGCAATCCAAACAGGAGTGGCGAGACTGGGGCAAAGATATTTTTCCTTTTATCGAGTGTGATTCAGCGTGTTTTTTTATGTAAAGGAAATGCGAACTTGAGCAAACCGTTAAAAGTCTCTGGCGCGCAGATGGTTATCCTTGGGGCCGGATGGTTCGGGACTCAGTTCTTCTGGGGATTCCATACCGGCTCGATGCCGTTATTCCTGGAGAATTTCACGGACCTGAAGTTCATGATCTCGCTCGTGCTCAGCATTGCAGGCATCACCGGTTGCATTGTGCCTCCTGTGGTCGGCTACCTGAGTGACCGGAGTGAGACCCGATTCGGCCGGCGTCGTCCGTACATATTGGGCGGCATGTTCGGCGTGTTTCTGTGCGTGTTGTTATTGCCTCACGCAGGTCCATTTCCGGTCGTTGTTGTCATTTCCGGCTTGATGTATTTCTTTATTGGGTTTGCCCAGGCCCCCTACCTGTCGCTGCTTCCCGATGTTACTCCAGCGCACCAGCGAAGCACCGCAAGCGGAGTCATGTATCTCATGGGAGGAATCGGACTGGCGTCTTATTTCATCGTAGGCTCGGCTATTTGGGAAGAGCATACCGTCGCGGTATTTTATATGGTGGCGGCGGTTTCCTTTGGGGCGGCGTTTGTAACAATTGCATTTGTAAGAGAGCCCGGGCGAACGCAATGCGAATCTTCCGAGGGAACTCGTCTTCTCGAATACTTGAGAAGCGTGGCGCGTGAAACGAACGTGTTAAAGTATCTATTGGCTCAATTTTTCTGCTGGATGGGAGTATGGATGGTCTCTGCCTTCCTTACCCTATTCATGGTTGAAGAACTTAATCTGGCGGAGGGTAAATCCCTCATGGTGATGATGGCCTTTTCACTCACGGCCACGGCTTCAACGCTTCCTCTCGGAATACTCGGGGATCGACTCGGCCGAAAGGGTATCTTTTCGTGCATGCTTGGATTCTGGGTGGCAGGGCTGATATTCGTCGGTTTTTCACACAGTCTGCCCGCCGTGCTGGTCACCGTCGTGCTCACCGGAATTCCCCTTGCAGCAGTGATGGCAATTGGCTACGTCTATACTCTCGACATCATTCCGAAAAAGCAGACCGGCCAGTACTTGGGTCTTTACAGCATCAGTATTTCCGTCCCGCAGATTTTCGGGCCCGTGATTGGGGGCAAGCTGATTGATACAGTCGGTTATCGCTCCATATTCTGCTGTTCCGCGGCATTCATGGCTGTCGGGCTCATTATCCTTCAATTTACGAAGCCGCGGCGAGAGGCAGCGACCCTCGCCATTGAAAATGGCGACGCCAGCGAGATCGAATTGTGCCATGAAAGTGCGCGCCTTCCTGCTGGACGTACTCCGCGGCTCCTTTATTGGCCTCCCAGATGCCGATGATGAACCGCCCGTCTTTTGATTTTGCGAGCGCCAAATCTCGTGACGGCAAACCCGGGAAAAGCTCCTCCGTATATTTGAGACTATCCAGGGTTACTTCGCTCTCCTTCCATCTGCGGGCAATCATATCTTCCTCCTGTTTACAAGTTCTCCATCAGACGTGTTACGATGCCCAGGCCTAATCCTGCCGTCATGCCTCCGTCAATACAAATGGCCTGGCCGGAAACAAACGAGCAATCGTCAGCCACGAGAAAATGGAAAAGCGCCGCGACTTCCTCAGGCTGGCACAAGCGGCCAAGCGGCATCATGAGCTTGGAGATCGCGAGTTCAGTTTCTACTCCTTCCTCGTAGAGCATTGGCGTATCCACGGCGCCTGGACACACACAGTTCACCCGGATGCCGCGCGGTGCAAACTCAAGCGCCGCAGTTTTGGTCACCCCGATGACCGCGTGTTTCGAAGAACAATAGGTGGCAAATGTTAGCGCGCCCTGCAAGCCTGCAACCGACGCGGTGTTGACTATGGAGCCGCCATTCGTCATATGGTCGACAGCGTGTTTCATCCCGAACACGACGCCCATGAGATTGACCTTGTAGGTCTGGTCGAAATCTTCAGCGGAAAGCGATGGAATAAAGTTCACGCTGCCGCCGATGCCAGCGTTGTTAATAAGGGCATCAATGCGCCCGTAAGTCTCGGCCGTCTTGTCCATGAGGGCTTTCACCTGCTCCTCTTTGGAAACGTCAGTCTTGATGAAAAGACCGCCTACCTCCTTGGCTAACTCGGCGGCGTCTGTGATGTCGGCGATAACCACGTTGGCGCCGGCTTCGGCGAAACGCCTGACAGTGGCCAGCCCTATGCCGGATGCGCCGCCGGTGACGACCGCCGTGTTGCTTTCAAGTGAGAACATTTGCTGGTTCCTCCTCTTCACAAAGCATGCCGTCTTATTATTTTGAGACGTAAATCAATGTAGAATCGTTCTTGGCAAATCCAAGACTCTTCGCTCATCGGATTCGCCTTCGGGTTCTTGATACGCGCACCCCTTGCTGCAATAGGCATCCTGATTTCGAGCGGGATTCTTTCTGCGCATTCAGGTGTCCGGTCAGCCGTCATTGCGCAATATCCTCCACATACAGATCGATCAGACGCTTTGTCATTCGACACATTTTTTTGAGATTGACATTGGCACTGTCCATATCCCACTGCAGCGACACGCCCTCCTGTATCGAAACGATCAAGGTGGCGAGATCCTTCGTCTGGGCGGCTGTGAGTCCGGCCGACTTGCCTGTCTCGGTAAGAAGCTCGATCAGAAGGCCGCGGTACCTTTGGTACAACTTGATTAAGCTCCTGCGAACCTTCTCGTTTCGCCTGCCCTCTGCGTAGCAGTCATAGAAGAAGGCGGTGTTCTCATCCGCCGTCACGTTGGGACCGAACAGAAAGTCGACCGCCCTGTCAAAACGCGCTTTGGGATTCTTGTGCCGGTTGATTTCGGCAGTATAGCGGTCGGAAATCTCATTAACAACTGTCTCGACCATTTCCCCTATAATCTCATCACGGTTTGTGAAATAATGATGCAGAATACCCGGTTGAACTCCTGCTTCTTCAGCTATCTTCTTGATAGTGCTTTTCTGAAGCCCATACTTCGAAATGCATAGATTCAGGGCCTTAGCGATTTGGATGCGTCTTTCGTTTGCCAGGCTCTTCCTTCCCATGCAGTCTCCTTCCTATTTACATAGGTTGGTTAAACAACCTATCTAAGCTTACCACGTATATTCCATGCTGTCAAGTGGAGAATCTCGGAAGGAATGTTCTCCGCTCCCTCGCTCTTGAGTCTCAAATAAGACCTATCCAAGGAACTCGGAACAATTTTCAGCAAACGATACACCAGTTCTGCAATAAATTCGTGCACGCTGCGGGAAGCACTTGTCAGAACAGACGTGCCGCTCATCGCTGCGCGTCCTCCTGCAAAAAGGCGGTCGGCAAATACAATGCCAATCACTGCGGGAGCACACTCTAGCCTCCTAAGCCTGCTGATTGTTAATGGATTAGCGATGGTTTCGCACGCTCGATTCAGGGGTAAAACCGCAGTTATAAATTTTGCATGAGGCAATGTGCGGCCACTTCGGAATCGGGGCATTCGGCTCGGTACCCTCTTTTTGTCAGAGCTATGAGACAAGTGTGTGCTATTCCAGCATGTATAGTGGATGGCGTCCGATTCTTGACATTGAGCGCCGGCTTCTATAAAATTTTTGCCATTCAAAACGGCAACGGTGGTCACATAGACTGCGGTGTCGCAATTAGAAGAGCGTAGGCTTCGCGACATAAAATCAAGGGACCAGGAGGGAAGATAAGTGGCAAGAAAACTGCATGACGGCCGCAAAGACGGCCTCGATCCTCTCGAAACACTCGATCTGAAGACGGTAAAAAGCTTTCCCGATTTGCTGCGCCAAATGTCCAAAACAGCATTTGGAGGACGCGAACTGGGCGAGGCTTTTGAAGTCTTTATGGAGATGGCTCAAGATCCTTCATGCATTAGGGTCGTGACCTTGTCAGGCGCGATGACCATCGCCAAAATGGGAAAAGTGCTGTGCGATATGATCGATAACGGACTCGTCCATATTCTTATCAGCACCGGCGCGCTGATGGCTCATGGATTGACCGAAGCCATCGGTGGCGTTCATTATAAGCACGACCCCAAAATCCCTGACAGCACGCTCTATGAATGGGGATACAATCGCGTCTATGATACGCTTGAAATGGAGGCTAATTTGTCCGAAGCCGAGAAATTCACCCGGAGCGTCCTCAAAGATTTTGACTGGACCCGACCCACCTGCTCTCATGAGATCAATCGAGAATTTGGCCGTCGCCTTGTTGATCTGGGCCAAGAACCCAGCGTCCTTGCTTCTGCGTATCGGCATGGAGTTCCTGTATACGTTCCTGCCTTCACCGACTCCGAACTCGGTCTGGATGTGGCAACCTATTCTCTCGCACTGAGCGCAAAGCAGGGTGATGCGGCTGATATGAAAGATTTTTTTTCATTAGCGCCTCCGTTTAATCCCTTCCTCGACCTGTACGATTACGCGCAGCGCGCGCTTCAGGCAAGGACGCTCGGCATCTTCACTATTGGCGGAGGCGTTCCCCGCAACTGGGGTCAGCAGGTAGGGCCCTTCATCGACATTATCAACATGCGGCTGGCCACTGATTTCCGAATCCCCCGCTTCAAATACAGCATCAGGATTTGTCCTGAGCCGGCTCATTGGGGCGGGCTGAGCGGATGCCCATACACAGAGGGTATCTCATGGGGGAAATTCATGCCGCGTGAGGAAGGCGGCCGCTTTGCGGAAGTGCATTCCGACGCCACTATTGCTTGGCCCATCCTGATCAAGGCGGTACTCGAATCGCTTCCAAGAAACGGGGGACACAATAGAATAACGCTTCCTTAAGGTTCTTCTATCACTGCTGTGCATTCTTAGGGCCAGTGTTTCTGCCGAAGAAAATATGTCATAAAGCAACGGCCGATCTCTTTATCCCAAGGAATTCTTTCGAGCGAGTTCGAGATAAGTCAACTGAAGTCAAGAAGGCGCGCAAAATGCGCGGGGTCGCGCGTGCGGTGGCCCGTTGCCCGAATGTCTCCGTTAGTAGAAGAACGGATTCCCGCCTTCGCGGGAATGACAAAAGAGAAGTCCTTTCATCCGTGTAATCCGCACAATTCGTGATATCCGTGATCCAAAGTTTCTTTTTTGTGATTCGTGGCATTCGCGATTCCTGCGTTTCGCGGGAATGACAAAGAAGAGCGGTTCCGTGCAAAAGACCTTCGCGAATTTTGTGCCTTTTCGTGGCTATGGCGCGCAACGTCCAATGTGGCTCAAGCTGCAAGAAAGCGCTGTCAAGAAAGCGCTTGACAAGTCTTCTGAGCCGTGGTAAAATTAGTCATCTGACTAACAAGAATGTCAAGTGTCAAGTTTTCAGGAACAGGGTCGCCCAAGGAGCGAAAATGCCCAGAAAGACGATAGCCGACATTCGGAAAGAGGAAATTGTCAAGGCTTTCTTCAAAGTGGTGTCGGAAAAGGGCCTTGCAAAGGCCACAATCCGGGAGGTGGCAAGGGCTGCCGGGTGTAATCACGGGATACTGCATCACTATTTTGCAGGAAAGAAACAGATTCTCAAGGGCGCCATGGACTATGTGGCGACCGCTTACAAAGCGGAAATGCTGGAGGGCTTGTCGAAATGCGATTCGGCCATGAGCCGCATCGAATATCTTATCTCATGGTTTCTCGACCTCAGCCTATTTAATCTCGAGTTTTCCCGCGTATGGACGGAATTCGTAAACCTCTCGAAATATGATCCCGCCGCCTCGGCAATTGTTCTAGGTTTGTATGGGGAGATGAAGGGAGTCTTTGCAGAAACCATACGCGGGGGAATTAGAAGCGGCGAATTCCGCAAACTGAACCCGATTGTCATGGCAAACGTGATAGCGGCAAATGTGGAAGGCTCGCTCCTGTTATGGGTAGCTGAACCTGACAAAACGCCCATAAGGAAAATGACAAAACAGATAGAGGATATGATTACAAAATACTTGGAGAACCGGGAGTCTCAAAGAAATGCCTCCGACAGCGACGGAAAGGTGAAGGGGAAAAACAAAGACCGGGAAAGGGTCAAAAGGCGAGCGACCAACGGCAATTGACAGATTTGCGTTAACCGGCAAGATAGCGATGGTGGCGGGGGCAAGCAGGGGAATCGGGAAAGCGATTGCGCTCGGGTTTGCCGAGGCGGGGGCGGACGTTGCCGTATGCAGCCGGAAACTCGAGAACGTGCAGCCTGTGGCGGAGGAGATTGAGAAGCTCGGTCAGCGCTCGCTCGCGTTTGCCGCCGAGGCGACAAATAAAGAAGACATTGATCGCTTTGTGATGGACACAATGGCCAAGTTCGGCCGAATAGATATTCTCGTCAACAATGTCGCCCGCAGCATCATGTCGCCCATCATGAACCTGCGCGAGGACGGGTGGGACGAAATAATAAATAGCAATCTGAAAAGCTACTTTCTTTTCTCGCAGGAGGTGGGTCGGATCATGATGGGACAGGGGAGCGGGGCTATTATCAACGTCTCGTCCGTTAGGGGTCAGAAGTCTGTGCGGCTGGTTTTGTGTGTGTTCATCAACAATTCCCATCTTAGCTTTTCTTGTTGACTTGGTGGTCATTGTTCGTCACTCATCATTCTTCGCTGTCTCTGTGGCTTTAATCAACTTTCGTTTTTGCTTTACTTATGGCCGGTATGATATTATGGTTTTTGCCCTCCAAAGCAGGATGCAGTCAAACATCCGAAGGTAAGAACAAGCTACCGGCAAGTTGGTCTCCCTGACTTTACTTGTCACAACTGTGGCTTCAAGAATAAGGAGCTAATCCTATGCGCACAAAACAACAATACATCGAAGGCCTCAAAAAGATGCGCCGAAACATCTACGTCAACGGCCAAAAGATCGACCGGACCGATGAGCTTCAAATGGATTGTATCAATACCATCGGGCTGACATTCGATATTGCCGCCAAACCCGAGAACAAAGACCTCTGCACCGCTACTTCGCACCTCACCGGCAAAACAATTAACCGCTTCTGCCACGTTCACCAGAACAAGGAAGACCTTCACAAGAAACAGGATATGACCCGCATGCTGTGCCGGGAAGTCGGCGGCTGCATCCAGCGCTGCATGGGAATAGACGGCACGAATGCGATCTACGCGGTCTCATATGAGGCCGATAAGGAGAACAACGGCGCAACCGAATATCATAATAACTTCAAGAAATGGCTCGAACGGTTCCAGAACGAAGACCTCGTGGGCTGTTGCGCACAGACCGATGTGAAAGGCCACCGCATGCGCCGCCCGAGCGAGCAGGAAGACCCCGACCTTTATCTGCGCGTGGTCGAGCGCAAGAGCGACGGCGTCGTCGTGCGCGGATGCAAGGTTCACAACTCAGAGGCGTCGGTGGCCGACGAGATTCTCGTTGTCCCCACCCGCGCCCTCAAGCCCGAGGAGAAGGATTGGGCCGTCGCGTTCGCAATCCCGGCTGACTGGGAAGGCATCAAGCAGGTCGTAAGCATCCACAATCTGCGCCCGCGGAAGCACTTCCCGAGAGGTTTCACTCCCGGCGCGACCGACTCATACACTATCTTCGACAACGTGTTCATCCCTTGGGACCGCGTGTTCCTGTGCGGAGAAACAATGCACGGCGGAGCGTGCGCGCTTTTATTCGCGTTGTTCCATCGGCACAGCTACTCCGGCTGTAAGCCGGCCATTGGCGACCTGCTGCTCGGAACGGCTGCGCTCGTCGCCGAGTGCAACGGAATCAACAAAGCATCCCACGTCCGCGAAAAGCTGGCGCAATTCATCATGGTGACTGAACTCGGATATGCGGCGGGATTTACGGCATCCGAATTAGGAAGCAATCAGCTCTTCGTTCCCGGAATGGGAAAGATGCCATACGGCCCAGGCAACTACATCCCGGATTCCATCTATGCGAACGTCGGGCGCTGCCTCACGGGAGAAGCCGTCTACCACGAATTGGAAATGATTTGCGACCTCGCAGGCGGAGTGCCTGCGACATTCCCGTACGAAGGCGATTTCGTGAATCCGGAGACGAAGGACCTCCTCAATAAATATATCATGCGCAATCCGAACATCTCGCCGGAAAACTCGGCGCAGTTGTGGCGCTACGTCGCCGATATGCTCTGTTCCGCGAGCGCGGGTGTGGCGGCGGTCGGAGGCTATCACGGCGGCGGCTCCCCGATTATGGAGCAGATCGCGATCACGTCGCAGTATGACATCGAATCGCGCAAGGCGATGGTCAAACGGCTGGCAGGCATAAAAGACTGAAGAGGGGCGAAATGGGGTCGCGGAGTCCAAAGTCTGAGGTCGCGGGGCGACTGTCGGAGCGCTTGCGGTTAGCAATAGCGTAGGAGATTTGAATGAGTTATCAACAAGTATTGTTTGACGCATCGGAGCCGGTGGCGACTATCACATTGAACCGGCCGGATCGTCTGAACGCCTTCACATACGTTTTGGCCGGTGAGATGCTGGACGCTTTGCAGGAAGTGGATAAGAATGACGCCATCAAGGCGACCATTCTCACGGGCGCGGGCCGCGGCTTTTGCGCGGGGATGGACCTTTCGGCTGGCGGAAACACGTTCGATCCATCGAAACAGCAGGGTTTGGTCGAGGGCGGAGAAACGCCGAAGACGCCGGTGGACAGAATGCTCACCGTGCTTCTGAACCTCAAGAAACCGGTCATCGTCGCGGTCAACGGACCGGCGGTCGGTGTGGGCGTTACGATGATACTCCCGATGGATATCCGAATCGCCGCCGAGAGCGCGCGTTTCGGGCTGGTGTTCGTGCGCCGGGGCGTCGTGCCGGAGTTGGGCAGCCCGTGGTTTCTCCCGCGCATCGTCGGAGTAAGCAAAGCGGCCGAGTTGCTGTATACGGGCAGGATCATCAGCGCGCAAGAGGCTTTGCAGTTCGGCCTCGTGAGCCGGGTGGTTCCGGATGCGGAACTCATGACCGCCGCGCGCGAACTGGCTATGCAAATTGCGACTTACGCCGCTCCGGTTTCGATCGCGCTCACTAAGCGCATGCTATGGCAGTTCCTCGCAGAGACCGACCTTCAGAAGGTCGAAGAGATCAATCACACGTATTTCGCGTGGGCGGGGATGCAGCCCGACTGCAATGAGGGCATTACGTCGTTCCTCGAGAAAAGGCAGCCACGCTGGACGATGAAGGTGAGCAAAGACATGCCGGAGTTTTATCCGCTGAAATAGAGTCGTACAGACTTTCGCAGAACCAAATCAGCGAGAATCTGCGAAATCTGTGGATAGATCGCATGGGAATTGGTCAATGGAGTCAGAAAACAAGGAGAGGACGATGAAAGAAGTCGTAATTGCGGGATATCTTAGAACAGCACTGTCGAGGTCGCGTCCGAATGATCCGGCCCGCGATTGGTTCGGGCAGGTCAGGGCCGACATGCTTGTCGCCGCCGTGGCGAAAGAGTTGGTCAAGCGGACGGGAATCGACCCTAAGCAGATCGATAACTGCGTCACCGGCAGCGCAATGGGAGTCAACGAGCAGTGGACCTATGGCGGCAGGATTCCGGTCTTCCTTGCAAATCTGCCGGAAACCGTCGCGGCGAGATTCGTCGACCAGCAGTGCGGCTCGGCAATGGCAGCGCTTCAAATCGGTTCGATGGAGATCATGACGGGTTTCTCGGATGTCGTTCTATGCCTCGGAATGGAGCACATGACTCGCGTGCCGATGGACCTTGTGGCGCGAGGCAGCGACGCGATCGCGCCGAATCCGGCGCTGATCACAGACGAGCAGTATCAGCATTGGGATATGATGACGACCATGAATATGGGACTGACTGCCGAGAAATTGGCCGCGCAGGCAGGAATCACACGAGAACAAATGGACAAGTGGGCGAAGCGCAGCCACGAACTCGCCGCCAAAGGCCAGCAGGAAGGCTTCTTCGATGGAGAGATTCTTCCCTTC
The DNA here is from genome assembly GCA_964450145.1 of uncultured bacterium. GTDB lineage: Bacteria > Abyssobacteria > SURF-5 > SURF-5 > SURF-5 > JACRIR01. Next base: position 2,859 of record CAYVDS010000142.1, on the reverse strand, counting down.
GAGGCCGAGCAGGCGGACGGAAACAAGAAAGTCATAAAGGTGGACCAGGCCGTGCGCGCAGACACCACGCTCGAAGGTCTCGCGGGTTTGAAGCCTGCGTTCAGGCCCGACGGAATTGTCTCGGCCGGCAACTCCTCGCCGCTGAACGCCGGCGCAACCGGCATGATCCTCATGTCGAAGGAGACAGCCAAGAAAAAAGGCGTCAAACCGCTTGCGACAATTCGCTCGATGGGCTGGTCGGGCGTCGATCCGACTATTATGGGCGCGGGTCCGGTGCCGGCAAGCAAGAAGGCTCTCGAAAAGGCCGGACTCAAAGCGAAGGACATTGACTATTGGGAGATTAACGAGGCGTTCTGCGTTGTCGCGCTCAATTGCATCAAGGAACTCGGTATCGACCCGAACAAAGTCAATGTGATGGGCGGCGGCACGGCCATCGGTCATGCGCTCGGTTCGACCGGCATTCGTTTGGTCGGCACTCTCGCGCGGATACTTCAGAAGAACAACGCGCGTTACGGCCTCGCCAACGCCTGCGTGGGCGGCGGACAAGGCATCGCGACTATTATCGAGAGAGAAGCGTAGCACACTCTTAAGGTTTTGGAAGGAGCGCGATTCAGAAGGGCCGAGGTGAACCTCGGCCCTTTCTATTCTAATCGCAATGCTCCCTGCGACATACCTCACCACGGGGTTCCAAAAGCAATAACGTGTCGCTCAAGAAGGGCAATAGTAGTCATTTGTCATTCTGAGCGAAGCGAGGAATCTCTGTTTACAGCCGCAAAGTTGCGCGAAAGCGAGGGATTCTTCGTCGCTCCGCTCCCCAT
>CAYVDS010000142.1:0-2031 GCA_964450145.1 uncultured bacterium | reverse complement strand
CAATGCTTACGAAGAGGAATTTTTTGGGGGTAACAGGCCGGCAAGAATGTGTTGACTTTCCGTAACTCAGCAATATATTATGGCAGGCACTGACAAAGCCGCCGGATTGGCATCCAATAGCGAGGGGAAAATGAAGGACTACAACAAGGCGTTCGAGGCTGTTGAAGCAAACAGGGAATACATCGTCACAACATTGCGGAAGCTCGTCAACATTGACACAACGGTTCCGCCGGGCCGGAATTACGAGAAGCTGGTGGCCGCGCTTGAACCCGACTTCAAGAAATTCGGATTCACAACGGAGCGGGTGATAGTCCCGGAGGAAAAAGTCAAGGAAATCCCTTATCCGCTCGAAGGACCGCGCGTGAATCTGGTCGCCCGGAAGGACGTCGGGAAAGAAGCTGTCTCCATTTACGGACACATGGACGTAGTGCCCATAGAAGAGGGATGGAAGTGTGACCCGTTCGCCGGAATCGTCGAGGACGACACGTTCTACGGCAGAGGCGCATCTGACATGAAGGGCTCGATCGCCTGCCTCATGGGCGCGCTCAAGGTGATGCATGATCTTTCGCTCGAGCCGAATTTCAGCATGCACTGCCTGCTGTGCACTGACGAAGAAATCGGCGTGTATCCCGGCGTTTACCACCTTGCTCTGAATGGATACGTACAAGGACACATGCTCAATCTCGAACTCGGAGCGCAGGAGCCAATCATCATGCAGGCGTGCGAGGGCGGAATCGATGTAATAATCACCGGCATCGGCAAGAGCTGCCACTCCGGAATGAATTTCATGGGCGTGAACGCCCTCGAAGAGATGGTACCCGTCATCAAAGAATTGCTCGCGCTTAAGAAACAAGTGGAGAAGAGAGAGTCAAAGGTCCCTTCGTTCCCGCTGCCCAACGCCCCCTCCACGCAACTGACGCCCATGTTCAACCTGTCAGTGATGCGAAGCGGCGCCAAGCCCAACATCACCCCCGGCGAGTGCAACCTCACGGTGAACCGCCGCTACATTCCGGAAGAGAAATATGAGGACGTTGTCAAGGAGATACTGGACGCAATCGAACGCGGGAAAGCAAAGAGCAAATTGCTCGACATCAAAGTGAGATGCATCCATAATTACCCGCCGGTCGTCTTCGACATGGAAAGCGCCTACATGAAAAAGATGAAGGAGGCGCGTCGCGCCGTGCATGATTACGGCGATTTCATGGTGGGCGGCCTGGGGGGCTCGACCGATATGGGCTGCGTCGCCGTAGCGCTCAAGACCGACAAGTTCGTAGGCGTCTCCCCCGCGCGGGCGAACAACTTATCCGCACACGCCGCCAACGAACGCGTCGGTATTTCAGACCTCGTGAGCATGACGAAGGAACTCGTTCATTATTTGGCGTTTTAGAAGAAGGTGCGAAGTGCGGCAGGGACAGGCGGACGCAAGACGCGCGAGGTTCTGTGTGTCAGTCAAAGACGCCAACAAACCTTTTTCCTTCAATCCAAAATCTAAAATCCGGAATCCAAAATAGACTATTTGGGGGCCGAAATCATGTTCGACTTATTGATCAAAGGTGTTCGAGTGCTTGATGGGCTGGGAAATGGGGAGTTCGTCGCGGACGTAGCGGTTCAGGGAGACATGATCGCTGACATAGGAAATCTGGGAGACGCATCGGCGAAGCGATCCCTCGACGGCGCGGGGCTTCGGCTCTCCCCCGGTTTCATCGATATGCACACGCATTCCGAACTCCTGTATCCGATCAACCGGAACGCCGAAAGCAAGATCCACCAGGGAGTGACAACCGAGGTGGTGGGACACTGCGGAATCTCCGCAGCTCCGCTCGTGGGCGACGCCCGCAGAGAAATCGAATCGCTCACAAAGATGCTCGGCATGGAACTGAACTGGAAGACGTTTGATGACTACAATGAGGTAATGCTCAAGGACGGCGTCGCAGTAAACATCATCCATCTGCTCGGACACGGAACTTTGCGCGACGCAGTCATCGGCCGGACCGACCGCGCTCCCACGGACGGCGAGATCAAGACAATGCA
>CAYVDS010000141.1:0-13053 GCA_964450145.1 uncultured bacterium | reverse complement strand
TGATCTGCTGTGGATTCTCCGCGGGGAAATCTATGAACTGGTTGCCGGGCTCGGGCTCGAGGCTTACCGCTCAGCTCAGATCACGGAATGGCGTTATCGCCATAACGCTCGCTCGTTCGGCGAGATGACGAACCTGCCGAAGCGGCTGCGCGAGAAGTTGACCGAGGAGTTTCTCATAACCGACATCAAGGCGCTGAGGGCGCGGGTTTCGGAGCGTGACCGAACGAAAAAGATTCTGTTCGAACTGGGCGACGGGATGACTGTGGAAACGGTTCTCATGCCGGAAGCGGGGCACAGCACCGTGTGCGTTTCCACGCAGGTCGGTTGCGCGTTCGGATGCGTCTTCTGCGCCAGCGGTTCGGGCGGTCTTGCGCGAAATCTTACCACCGGCGAAATAATAGACCAGGCGCGATGGGGGCGGTTTGACCCGAATGCGGGCAGGCTGAGCAATGTAGTCTTGATGGGGATGGGCGAGCCGCTAGCGAACTATGAGGCGACCACAGAAGCTACTCGCATATTCGTTCACGAGCGCGGTTTCGCGCTCGGCAAGAGGCGCGTCACGATATCGACGGCCGGCTATGCTCCCGGCATTCGCCGACTGGCGGACGAAGACCTGCCGGTGCGGCTCGCGCTTTCGCTTCATGCGACCGACAACATCACTCGAAGCCGCCTGATGCCGATTAACCGAAAATATCCCATCGAGGAAGTGCTCGACGCATGCAGCCTTCTTGTGCGTAACCGGCGGACTCCGTTGACACTCGAGTACATGCTGATACGAGGAGAGAACGATTCCTTGCGGGAAGCCGGGAAATTGACTAAGATATCCCTGTCTCTTGGCGCAAAGGTCAACTTAATTGAGTACAATCCCGTCTTTCCGGGGAGATTCTCCGCTCCTCCGAGAGAGCGGACTCTGCAGTTCCAGACGGCGTTGAGAAAGGCCGGAGTCATGGCCTTCATACGGCGTTCGCGTGGGCTCGACGTCGAGGGCGCTTGCGGGCAGTTGAGAGCCTCCGGCCCGAAGCGGGCGGAGTTTCGGGTTTCGAGTTCCGAGTCCCGAGTTGGAAGAAGAAGAAAAAGCTCCTGAGAAGGTAGGTTTGATGGTTTGCCAGTTTGAAGGTTTGACGGGAAATAGGCTCACGGTTCACAGTTTACGTTGAAAGGATGGAAAAACGGTACGGCTGAGGCGAGTGTTGGAATTCAACCATGAACCATGAACTCGGAACTCAAAACCGCATTTCTTTCGAGAGACGCACCGCGCCCGAACGCTCAAATCCGGTGGCTCGAATAACTCAACTTATGCGGCCCACCGACATCATAAATCTTTCGTTTGTTTTCTTGCTTCTCATCGTGAGCGTGCTCTTCAGGGAAAGGGTACAGGCATGGCGGTCGCTGGTCTTCCTTTATGCCGGCATGCTGATGGTGAGCGGATGTCTGATCTGGTTTTGCCGCGGCAACCCCAAGCCGGCGAACGCTTTCCCGAGAAGATGGTATCCGCTGTGCTTTGTGATCCTCATCTTTTTCAGCTTTGGGAAAATAGTCCACCACATTCTCCCTTACGCCGTCGATGAGCAATTGATCGCAATCGATTACGCGATGTTCGGTCTCCATCCGACGGTGTTCCTGTCGCAGTTTCTCAATCCCTATCTCGTTGACGCGCTCGAAGTATGCTACGCGAGTTTCTATTTTTTGCCGGTGATTCTCGCGTTCGCGCTTTACCTGAAGAAAAGGATGGGGGAGTTCGAGTCCGTTGGCATTGTGGTGTGCCTCGGCTTCTACCTGTCCTACGTCGGGAATCTCTTCTTCCCCTCGAGCGGGCCCTACTTGAACCTCCACGCTTTCCACACCATCCCGCTCGAAGGCAAATGGGTGGGTGACTTTATCCGGACGACGCTCTTTGCCCTCGAGCCGTATCGCTACGATTGTTTCCCGAGCGGGCACGTCGCGGTGACGCTCATCACACTCATCACATGTTATCGTTACGAGAGGCGGCTCTTCGGGATTATGCTTCCAGTGGGGACGGGCTTGATTCTGTCGACGGTTTTCCTCCGCTACCATTACGTGATCGACGTGTTGGCCGGCGCGGCTCTCGCGATTTTGGTGGTTGCGGTGGGTGACAGAATTCAAAAGGCATGGGAACGCCTCTCGGCATCAAGCGAGATTACAGAGACTGCCTCCTAAATTCCGTAAGCGCCAATCTATCCCCATGCGCGGCGTGTAAAGCATCCAAGAAATCGTGCGAATAAATTCGCACCCACAGAAACTCATCCCTGCGCTTAGCGTTTCGCCTGTTTTCTAGGAGCAGCCGACTCCTGTGCCTGGGGTTAATTGTGGACGAAAGGCGAAGCTTGGGAGTCAGAGACGATTCTGTTCTTCTTCTTTGGTTCTTCCCTTTCGTCTTGCTCCTTTCGTCTTTCCTCTTTCTCGGGAGCGCGGCGTTGATTGTAAAAGAAACGCAGGTTCCGTTTGAAACTCGAAACCTGAAACTTGAAACCAGTTTCTTAGGAGAGAGGCATCTCGTAAATGCGGTGGGTCTTGTAGATTCTTGCCCCGATCATCTCGCACACCGTGCGAACGGGGACGTTGTCCTCGAGTATCCATGAAAGTTCCGCGGTCTTGAATCCCCGGCGTATCACTGCGTCGTACACCCTCACGAGCATCGCCGCGGCGACACCCGTCTTCTGATAATCCCTGTGCACTCCCATCATGAAAAGACGGCCCTTCTTGATGCGATTCTTGTACCAGAGGAACTGGAGCATTTGGATGGGCCCCATCTTTCCATTCATTTTCTTGGCGACGACATTGTAGTCGGGCAAGAACATGAGAAACCCAATAGGTTTCCCTTCGATTTCTCCGATATACGTCAACTCCTCAATCACCAGGTCCTTCATGTGCTTGGCGATGTCTTCGATCTCCGCGTCGGTCAGCGGCACGAACCCCCAGTTCTTGCTCCACGCGTTGTTGTAGACCTGTTTGACCCGATCCATCTCGCCCCATACGTCCTTAAGGTTTACAGTCCGGGCGGTCACGTGGTTCTCACGCGCTTTGTTGGCGAGTTTGCGCACGTATGAGACGTCGACAGCAAGGTCGGTTATGTGGTAAGAATACAGATCACGGGCTTTTTTCAAGCCGTATTTCTCCACCAACTCGCCGTAATAAGGCGGATTGTATGTCGTCAGCATTACGGGATCTGTGTCGAAGCCGTCCACGAGCAGGCCGCATTCGTGGTTTGTCGTAAAGTTGAACGGGCCTCTCATCACGGTCATGCCTTTTTCCTTCAGGCGGTCGCGGGCGGTGTCGAGCAATCGTGAAGTAACCTCGGAATCGTTGATCACTTCGAGGAAGCCGAAACAACCCATCTTCTCGTTATGGAAATCTATATAGTTCCGATCGATGCTCACGGAGATGCGCCCGCACGGTTTGCCGCCTCTGCGCGCAACGTAATAATCGGCCTCGGAATGCTCGAAGAAGGGGTTCGTCGGACTGAGGAACTGTTTCTGCTCTTTGATGATGGGCGGGACCCAATGCTCGTTTCCGTGATAGATTTCCCACGGAAATCTTATAAACTCCATCAAGAGCCGCTCTGAGTCTACTCGTACAATTTCCACCTGTTCCCGCACACTCAATGCAATCACCTCACCCGTCTGATAAAGAGGCGAAAGGCGAAAGGCGAAAGGGAGAAACCAAGAAGAAGAGAGATTGCCTCGCTCCGCTCGCAATGACAAACATGTGTTCGCTCTTCTTTTCACAGTTCACCCTGTACAAAGGGGGCAGGCGCCCTCAACTACCGTGACCAGGTGAGCGCCGCCCGACCTGACTCGCTTGCCTGCCAGTCTGTCAGCCTTTGAAGAAATCAGCAACTGTCCGGTGATTTCAGACCCGGCTCATGTGTAGCCTAGCACTTATTCCAGTGCAGGTCAAATCTGGACGGCGATTGCTTGACTGGCTATAGCGCCTCTGCTACAATACCGCCAATGTGACGTCACCCAAAGATGATTGAATTGGTCTTCTTCAAGGCGTTGAAAGCGCCTTGTTTTTTATGGGAGTGAGACATGCCAAGAGCGGCCATATTGGGATTGGGACAGTATCTGCCTGAACGCGTCGTCACGAACCACGATCTCGCCAAGCTCTTCAACACGAGCGACGAATGGATTCAACAAAGAACCGGAATCGTGGAAAGACGGTATGTCGATGGCGACGACATCGGCGCCTCCGACCTCGCCGTGCCTGCCGCCCAGCGGGCGGTCGAGGCGGCCGGCTTGAAGATGAACGATATCGAGTTCATCATCTTCGCTACCCTTAGTCCCGACTACCAGTTCCCGGGCTCGGCGTGCTTGCTGCAGGATAAGCTGGGGTTGCCCGGAATAGGAGCGCTCGATATCCGCAACCAATGCTCCGGGTTCATTTACTGTCTGGCGGTAGCCGACGCCTTCATCCGGATGGGTATGTACAAGCACATACTCATTGCGGGGGCCGAAATTCACTCGACCGCGCTCGAATTCACTGACAGGGGTCGCGACGTGACCGTCCTCTTCGGCGATGGCGCCGGAGCAGCCGTTCTCGGGGCGACGGAGGAAAACAGGGGCATCCTCTCCACTCACCTTCATGCGGACGGGAGATATGCGAAGGACCTGTGGATCGAGATTCCGGCAAGCCGCTATAACCCGCGTGTCACAAGGGAGCACCTTGAGCAGGGGCGCCAGTATCCCCGGATGAACGGCCGGAAAGTATTCAAGATGGCGGTCGAGAGACTGCCCGAGGTCATCAACGAGGCGCTCTCGGCAAACGGCGTCACTATAGGCGACATCGCACTGCTCGTCCCGCACCAGGCGAATCTCCGCATCAACGAGTTCGTCGCGGGGATACTCGATATCCCTCCCGAAAAAGTCTACAACAATATTCAGCGATACGGAAATACCACGGCGGCCTCGATTCCTATCGCGCTGAACGAAGCAATTCAGGAAGGCAAGGCGAAAAGGGGCGATCTCGTGCTGCTCGCCGCGCTCGGCGCAGGGTTCACCTGGGCCTCATGCCTGCTCAGACTATAATGCTCTCGCAACATCCGTTTCTTCGACTCGGCACTCCAAACGCGGCATGTTGCCCAAAAGGCGATAGTCGTCTGTCATTCTGAGCGAAGCGAAGAATCTCAGTTTACTATCGGTCCGAAAATGAAGGATTCTTCGTCGCTCGGGTCTGCGACCCTCCGCTCCGCAGAATGACGAGTCTGCTGGAGATGCGAAACGCAATCTCATTCGGACAACAAGCCGTCAAAACTCGAAACTCGGAACTCCGCGCCTTCGCGCGGCCGGCCTATTGTCCGTAACGCTCCTGGTAGAATTTCCTGATGCGCTCGCGCTCTTCGGCGTTCAGTCCTTGCGTCCACTTGTGGAAATCGCTTGCCATGTATTCGGCCGTGACACCCGGCAGCAGTTCTTCAGCCTCCGGAACGAATTCGATATAGAATCTGTGGGCGACTTCATAGAAACCGTGCCACTGCGTGTAATCAGGCCCCATCATGGACGCGCCGTGGCGCGCGCGGCGCCCTTCGTGGTGCCAAAGGAAAAAATACGTCCATTCTATCTCTTCATCGAACGGCGTGGGGTTTATCTTCTCTGCTTCCCGGAGTTTCTTCATGATATTCTGAGCGGGCTTCGCAAACTTCTCATTGTAGAGCCAAATGACGTCATCGAACTGCTTATAGAAACCATCAATGTAATCCGACGTGTGGCAATTCTGACAGATCGTCTTCATTTTCCCCCGGCGCACCTCCCAATCGGCGAGCTTTATGGACACCTCCGGCCGCAAATTCCAGCTTATGCGCGTACCGATGTCGTGCGTGAGCGGCAGCCCCTTTGCCGCGCTCATGTGGCAGGTGGCGCAAGTCGGCGCGGCGTCGTAATCAACGCCGAGAACCCAACTTTCGCTCGACAGATTCATCTTGTGAGTGAACGCCCGGAAAGCGATGCCGTGCTTCGACTCGTTGTAAATCTCGTATTGCGGATGGTCGGGGCCCAGATGGCACTTGCCGCAGTTCTCGGGCTGGCGCGCAAGCATCGGCGAAAATGCGTGACGCGAGTGGCATGCCGAGCATGAGCCTTTGCTCCCGTCCGGGTTCAGCCTGCCAATGCCGGTGTTGGGCCACGTCGTAGGATCGAGCTTCCCGTTCTCGACCACCTTCACTTGCGAGCCGTGACACTGCTTGCAGCCGGCGTTTGCCACGGGCACTCCTTCGACGACTTCGCCCAAAACATTATCGAGCGAGCCCAGTATCTGGCCCCCCTTCGCGTGATGACTGCCGTCAAACTGTGCGACCTCCTTCGCATGACACGCCGAGCAATCCTTCGGCGAAACGATTATCGATATGGTCGTTTCATAATGCTCGAATGCATCCGTGTCGCTCGACTCCGCCTTGTGGCACTCGTAGCAGCCCACATTGCTTCTCGCATGCGCGCTCTGCTGCCATTGGCTGACAATGACAGGGGCGATCTCGCCCCCCTTGTGACACTCGACGCAGTTCTGCGACTCTTGCGACAAACCCTTTGGGGATGCGACTTGAGGCTCGTCCTTCCCCATGCTGGTCGCGATTGCTGAACCGCTCCCCGCCAGCGCAATCCCGACCACGCAAAAAATTATACTTGATTTCAACACCTTCCGCAGAGACTCCCTGTTAAAGCCAATCATTTCATACCTCCCGCGTTCACCTTGTCATGCATGGACGTCGCCCCACGAAAATCTGTGTAATTATAACCAGTGGCGCAAGGAAAGTAAATTGACAAAGGTCACATGCTGGCCGCTTTTTTTTCACCGACAGGTTTTTCGGCCTTGATGGACAATTTCTGCCGGGCTCAGAAAACTCTTTCTAGATAATGTGGCTTTTTCTCTTGACAACTACCATATGTCGTGGTATAATTACTTGACACTTGGGGCCAGTGAGATCCACTTGACCCATGATCCCGTCGGTAGTTTAAGTTCAAGTGCCATGAGGAGGAAATTGTATGGCCGAAAAGAAAAAGGCGGCGAAGAAAAAGGCTGCCAAAAAACCCGCAAAAAAAACCACGAAAAAGAAGTAGCGAGCAATTTCACTGGGAACACCTAAGCAGTAGCCTCATCCACTGGCCCCAAGTGCCCTTACAAAATCCTGCCGGTGGAACGAGTTCACTGAAAGTTAGTGTGGTGGTTACCTCCAGTTTTCAAATTCCCTTTTTCGCGTAATATCTCCACTGTCGATGCAGCACCTTCCCGGTTTCTTGAACGTGTTTCCCGCGTGTGTTAATATACAATAGAGTTCGTCCGGAAATGCTGAGTAATTTCGCGGAATAGAAGCGGGCTTTGTGGACAGCCGGAAACACCGTTTAATTCGGGGACGCCGTGCGGCGTCGTTGCTTATCTGAGGACAGCGTGCGGCATCGTGTCCCCGGACAAGTAAGACATTCGCTTGTTTCTTAGGAGCGCCGGACCCCACTGCGCGGGGTTGATCGGGGAAGAAAGTCTTTGTTTCGCTTTTTGACTTTTTAATTTTGACTTTCTACTTCCTTAGGAGCGCCCGACCACGCCACGGCGCGGTTAATTGTGAAAGAAGCACATCTGAACAGCATAGCGGAAAAATCTCCCCCACCCCCCTTTTGTAAAGGGGGGATTAAAGAAGAGGAGAACGGGTTCCCCATTCGCGGGAATGACGTAACGCGTTCAGGTTTTTGGTTTTAACCAGGAACCAGGAACTAGGAACCACGAACTGGTTTCTTAGGAAGGGAGTCATGCCTAAGATAAATATACTGACGGAGGAGACTGCGAACAAGATCGCGGCGGGAGAGCTGATCGAGCGGCCGTCGTCGGTCGTTAAAGAGCTTGTAGAAAATTCGATCGATTCAGGCGCGCGCAGAATATCCGTCGAGTTGATTGGCGGCGGCAAGACGCTCATTCGGGTGACGGACGACGGCTGCGGCATGTCGCACGACGACGCCCTCCTGTGTCTCGAGCGTCATGCGACGAGCAAGATATCGAGCGCCTCCGACCTCGACTCGATTATGACGTTCGGGTTCCGCGGTGAGGCGATACCGAGCATCGCGTCGGTCTCAAAGATGGAAATTGTGACGCGGACACCCGACAGCATTTCCGGGACGTACGTGGCGATCGAGGGCGGTGTTCTCAAAAGCGTCAGCGAAAGAGGCGCGCCGGTCGGGACGCAAGTTACGGTGCGGCGGATTTTCCTTAACACGCCCGCGCGTTTGAAGTTTATGAAGTCGGTTGCGACCGAGCTCGGCCACGTAATAAACATGTTGCAGAGGCAAGCGCTCGCTCATCCCGCGCTCAGTTTTAGATTGATGAATGGCGAACACGAAGCGCTGAACCTCCCTCCGGCGGCGTCCATAGCCGACAGGCTCGCGGTCGTGTGGGGGAATGAGATCGCGGCGGACCTGCGTTGTGGCCGCTCCGGTGGCGACGGCCTGTCGGTCTGCGGTTATTTCGGCACACCTGCTCTCACGCGATCCAATCGCGATCACCAGTTCTTCTTTATCAACCGCAGACCGATCACGAATCGGTTGCTCGGGAAAGCGCTCGCGGACGCATACCGCGGGGCGGTCATGAACGGGCGTTTCCCCGTGGCATTCGTGTTCGTAGAGATTGATTCCCACATGGTGGATGTGAACATTCACCCGACCAAGCGAGAGGTTCGTTTCGCCGAGCCGGACAGGGTGTGCGATGAGCTTCAAAAGGCATGCCGCGCCGCGTTCGAGGCCGGTCGGCGCAAGATCGGCGCGACAAAGGAGCACGCGGCCAAACGGATATTATTAGACGCGGATGCTACCGGCCAGCGTGAAGTCGCGGCGTCCGAAGCGGCAGTTGTGCGCCCCGCGGCTACAGCGTCTCCGGGAATTTCCTCCGCCAGGACTCCGCTGAGCGAAGAGCCGCTCTTCAGAAGCATACGGATTGACGAGGGCGATTTGGCGTCGGCCTTAGTTCAGGTGGAGGACGACGAAAGACCTTCCGCGCCCATTCTTCCAATCATTCGCCCGACGGCCGATTTCTCCTCCGTGTCGCCGAATGTCAGGCTGGTAACACAAATATTCAATGCATATCTGCTATGCGTTGAAGAGGACGACCTCATAATAATCGATCAACATGCGCTCCATGAAAGAATTCTCTACGACGAACTTGTCGAGCGCGGCAACCGTTCGGGCGCGGTCACACAGAAAATGCTGATTCCCCTTACGATCGAATTGCCGCCTGACCGCGCCGAAATACTATCGGCGCACATGGACATCTTCTCGCGCGTGGGCATCGAGATAGAGCCGTTCGGGACCAGGACGTTCGCAATCGCCGCGCTCGCGAGCGTACACAGCGAGAAACGCGTGCTCGAAATTGTGCGCGAAGGCGTCGATGAACTCTACCTTGGGCTGAGAATGAAGGCGCCGCGCGAAATACTCGAACGGCTCATGACGATTTCCGCCTGCAAGAATTCGATCAAGTCCGGCGACCCCTTGACCGGCGACGAAGCCGAAATGCTTCTTGATGGCTTGAAGATATTGGCGCAGCCGCCTACTTGCCTGCACGGCCGGCCTTTGGTGCTGAGACTGACGGAGCCGCAGATAGCGCGCGCGTTCGGACGCAAAGGCTGAAGCGGGATGAAGGATTTTCTGGTAATCTGCGGCCCGACTGCGGCGGGCAAATCGAGCGTCGCCGTCGAGTTAGCCGAAAGACTGGGGGGAGAAATAGTCTCGGCTGATTCGATGCAACTCTATCGGGGGCTCGACATCGGGACCGACAAACCACCGCCGGAACTCACTGGCCGGGTACCCCACCACATGATCGACGTAGTGGACCCCGGGGAAGGGTACAGCGCGGCCAGATATGAGCGCGAGGCCGGCGAAATCATCGATCGCCTGTTGGCCAGAAAGAAACTCCCCATTGTTGTCGGCGGCTCCGGCCTATATATTAGAATTTTGATAAACGGCATTTTCCCCGCTCCGCCCGCTTCCGTTGCGATCAGAAGGCGCTTGAAAGACGAATCGCGGGACAAAGGCGCTCACGCGCTTTACGAGAGGCTCCTAACTGTCGATCCCGAGTATGCGCGCGTGGCCGCGCCTACCGACCTGCGTCGAATCGTACGCGCCCTCGAGGTTTTCGAACTCACAGGCGCGACTCTCTCTTCGTGGCATGAGAGGCACAGGTCGGGTCGCAAAACGCGCGACCCGTTCATGGCGGGAATCAGGCGCTCTCGCGAGGACCTGTATAGACGAATCGATCGGCGCGTCGACGAAATGTTTGCTCGCGGCCTGATTGATGAGGTGCGAGTGTTTTGCGAGAAAGGATTTAGCGGCGCGCTGCGGGAGCTCAGGCCGTTGGGATACATCGAGGCGCTTGACTATCTCGAAGGGCGCATTGATGCGGAAGAAGCGATTCGCCTGACAAAACGTAACTCGCGCCGATTCGCGAAAAGGCAGATGACGTGGTTCCGAAAAGAAGATGTGAATTGGATCGATCTCGACCCCTCCGATGAGGCGCCGGAGGCGACGGCAAAAATCATGGCGGCAATCCCGTGGTCTGTTTCTTAGCATGAGCCGACCGCCCTGCGCGGTTTAATTGGGGAAGAAACGCATCTGAACCGCACAGCGGAAAAATCCCCCTTACCCCCCTTTTGTAAAGGGGGGTATGAAGAATAAAAAGAATGGATTCCCGCTTTCGCGGGAATGACGTAACGTATTCAGGTTTTTGGTTTTAGCCAGGAACCAGGAACTAGGAACCATGAACTGGTTTCTTAGGAGGCTCCATGCGTGACAAACTGTTAACAGCCGTCGGGCTCATCGTGATCATCGCACTATTGGTCGTTCTTAACAATCGTCTTCGTCCCCGGGAAAAACCGCTGCCTTCACCGGACAAGGACTTCGCCGAGATGGTGGCTGCTCAGCAATCTAAGGAGAACAAGATGATCGCCACAATTGAGACTAACAAAGGGACATTTTCGTTTGCGCTTTTCTCGGAAGATGCGCCAAATACTGTCGCGAGTTTCGTCGACCTGGCAAGAAAAGGATTCTATGACGGCACAATCTTTCACAGGGTCGTTCCCGGCTTTGTGATTCAAGGGGGCGACCCGACAGGCACCGGCATGGGCGGTCCCGGCTATACCATAAAGGCCGAGTTCAACAAGCGAAAGCACGTCGCGGGGACCGTCGCGATGGCGCGCACCGCCGATCCTGACAGCGCCGGCAGTCAATTCTATGTATGCCTGGCGCCCGCTCCAAATCTCGACGGAAGCTACACCGTTTTCGGCCAGGTTGTCGAAGGGATGGACGCAGTGCAGGCCATCGGGGTTGTGGCCACCGACCGCGACGACCGTCCGCTCGAGAAAATCGCCATAAAGAAAGTGTCCATTAAGGAAGAAACAGCCGGATCGAAATGAAACTCACCCGGAAACAAATAATCGAAAGGGCCGAGAAGACGATTGCCCGACTCGAAAGCTGCGACCTCTGTCCGCGCAATTGCGGTGTGAACCGTCTCGAAGATGAAACCGGTTTCTGCCGGACGGGACGGAATGCTCTGGTCTCGAGCTATGGGCCGCACTTCGGCGAAGAGCCGCCCCTGGTCGGCAGCCACGGCTCAGGCGCCATCTTCTTCGCCGGATGCAACCTGGGGTGCAATTTTTGCCAGAACTACGATATCAGCCATCTGCTCCACGGCTCAACCGCGACGGCCGGCGAACTGGCCGGCGTGATGATTGAGCTCCAGCGGCGCGGGTGTCACAACATCAACCTTGTGTCGCCCTCCCACGTTGTCGCGCAGATACTCGAGGCTATTCCGCTCGCGAACGAGCGTGGACTCAATATCCCGCTCGTGTATAATTGCGGGGGATACGACTCGCTGGAGACGCTCAAGCTTCTCGACGGCGTGATGGATATCTACATGCCTGACGCGAAATATGCGGACGAACAAATCGCCGCTGAACTCTCGCATGCTCCCAATTATCCGGCCATGATGAAACGAACGCTCAAAGAAATGCATCGACAGGTGGGCGACCTCGAACTCGACGAACGGGGCATAGCCACCCGGGGCATGATTATCCGGCACCTCGTGATGCCCAACGGACTCGCGGGCACACATGAGATCATGCGATTCATCGCAAGGGAACTGTCAACAGATTCGTATGTGAATGTGATGGCGCAATACCATCCCGTGTACAAGGCATACGACCATCCGTTGTTGAACCGGCGCATAACCCGAACCGAATACCTCGAGGCCCTGGACATGGCTTCAGCCGAAGGGCTCCATCGCGGATTCTGAAAAAAGGAACGCCCGACCACGCCTACGGCGCGGTTGATGTGAAAGAAATGGCCCTTAATTCGGGGACACCTTGCCGCGAGGTGTCCCCGAATTAAGGAAACGGTCCCTTGCATCCCAGGAGGATATACAGGCATGGCGGAAAGCGACCAGATCGTAAAAGAGCTAAAGCAGGTTCCCTTTTTTTCAAAACTGAGCGACGCCCCCCTCAAGGAAATCGCGCGGGCCGCTCGCCAGAAAGAATTCGAGAAGGCGCAGATGATCTTCTTTGAAAACGACCCTTGCGAGGGATTCTATTTCGTCCGAAAAGGAATGGTCAAGATATATAAGATGTCAGCGGGCGGCCGCGAACACATCCTGCACACGTTCAAGGTGGGCGAGACATTCGCCGAGGTGCCGACGTTCGACAACGGCCTGTGCCCGGCCAACGCGCAGGCGGTCGACGACTCCTCTCTGCTGCTCATACGGAAAGGAGATTTCGAGAAGGTCATGCGCTCCCACCCAGAGGTGGCCTTCGGGCTGCTCCACCATTTCGCCCATTGGCTCCGGCGTTTCACGGTCCAACTTGAGAACCTTTCCCTCAAGGACGTCCGCGCTCGCGTCGCGGGATACTTGTTGAAATTGGCGAACGAGAGCGGCAAACAAACACCCGAAGGGATCGTTGTTCAACTGCACGAAAGTCAACAGGAGATAGCGTCGCACGTAGGCACCGTTCGCGAAATCGTGTCGAGAACCTTTCGCAAGTTTCAAGAGATGGGATTCATTCGCGTCAAGGGCCGCCGC
>CAYVDS010000140.1:0-13281 GCA_964450145.1 uncultured bacterium | reverse complement strand
CGTATTCCCCGTGGTGGAGAATGCAAATGCGCCGCAGAGATTATGCCGTAATGACTGTCGGCGTTTTGGGTGGAATTATTGCCCTCAGTAGCATAATTGCCGGGCTGCTTCATTGGGTGGAAAGAGGCATCGCCTTTATCGGGTTTCTTGCGGGGTTCATCCTCGCAATGGGCGTGGTTCACTACTATGTTTTCCAAGACATGATGAAGAAAAGAGGCCATAGACTGTTGCCTCGTCACATCTATGGCGCATTTCTGTTCACGGTTTTCCTGATTGGGGGCTCATTCATGTGGGGCCACCCTCCCAACAATGCAGCGGCTCTGGCGGTGGTGGGCATCGTACTGGGATTGATATCTGGAGTAATCTGGCTTCGTTTTTTGAAGCGAAATCTGAAGGATGGAGTCGTCGATTTAGGTGCAATGAGCAACACCTTCAGAATCGGATCATATGCCGCTTGTCTCGTTCTCTTCTATCTGATGATGACCACGCGATATGAAACCGTGGTTTTCTGGGTTACGGTGATCGCCTGCATTTCATATAGTATCTATTCGTCGGTAGAGACGTTTTTCTTGGAGAAGAAGGCAGGTGAGCCGGTAAGGTTTTCTTACCCCAAGGGATACCTCTTATGGAGTGCGTTGTACGCGGTGGCGCTTATGGTAATTACGATGGTCTTTCGTAAATAACGATTGTAGTGCCGAGGAGTGGAATACTGGTGAGAATGGTCGTTCTTTGCGACCTTTGCGGTGAAAAAGACCGCATCTTTCCCCGTGAATCCCCGTGCTCCCCGTGGTTGGGCGTGCGAATGATCTGAACATGGAAAACGGCAGAACCAAATTCGTCTCTATATTTAAGACTGGGAAACTCTACGAAGCGGATTTGGTTTCGAATGTGCTTTGAGATAGAGACATTCCTTTTTATCGGCAAGAGCAACTGGCCAGTGGTTTGCGGTTTGCATTTCCCGCTCAGCCTGCGCCGGGGCCGGGGGTGTGGTGGGCAATATTCGTTCCCGAACAGAGCGCGGAAGAAGCGACAGCAGCGCTTTCTGAACTTCCCATCAAGGTGACAACCGAGCCTGACATTTGGCATTTCGGACCAACTGAAACAATAAAAAAGCGCTGGCGGCTTGCAATCTGGATTATATTGTCTTGGCAGCTTTTGCTGATCCTGTCCAATCTCTTGACATCGTTAACTCGAAGTTTGCGGTAGGATTGAGCGCAACGGGGAGCAGGGGGATCAAGAAATGAAGAATCAAGGCATTGCACCCACACCCGCTGGCAACATAGATTCCTACGGGTTCCTGATCAGCGCGTATCAGCGTTTATCTGCGGTTCCCCTGCGTTGTTTTTGCCTTTTCTTCTTCGCATTCCTATGTTTCTTGCTCCCGCCGCAAGCGCTCGCCAAAGAAGCCCAAGATCGGAAGCACACGCTCCTCATCGCATGGGGTGACAAATTCGACGACTCCGCTATCGTGGTGGAGGAAGGGGTCGGCTTCAATGAAATCGTCGTCGGCGATCCGCGCTGCAATCAGAAGTTCATCAAGAGAAAACTTGGGAAGCCAAACTACGAAACCGACCAATGGCTCAATTACAACGCGCAGTATGGATTCGATTTCTGGATGGAAGACCCTAAGAGCCCGGTTTCCGAAATCCGCCTTAATCACGGATTCAAAGGAAAGCTGTCTTCGGGCATAACGCCCAATTCAACCATGTCGGATGTGTTCAAAGCTTATGGGCAACCCGCTACCGAACAAATCGTCGCCGACCTTGGGCCGCATTTCGACAATAGGGTCCTTTACAGGAGAGGACAAGGAAACACTGCATTCAATATGAGCAAGATTTTCTATGAGGAATATGGCCTGTTGATTTGGTTTTCTGGCGACCGCATACAACAAATAGTCGTCTTCAAGAAGAAGCCAAAAGCGTCGCCTGAAAGAACCAAAGACATCGTCGTAGAGGAAGGGGTGGGATTCAACGATATCGTCATAGCTGATCCCAAATTGACCAGAGAAATGCTCAAATCAAAGTTTGGCCCACCGGACGGGGAGAGCAGGCGGTGGCTGAACTATAGCGCACAATATGGATTCGATTTCTGGATGCCGCATGGCGAAAGTCCGATCATGGCGATTCGCTTCGACGAAGGATTCGGAGGGAAGCTCAAATCGGGTATCTCGCTTTCGTCGACAAGGGAAGACGCTTTCAGGGTCTATGGAGAACCAATTGAGGAGAAAAATGTTGAAGAATTTCCCCCGGCCGACCTTGCGGAAGAGGGGGTTCTTTATAAGAATGGAGAATTGAGCAGGATACGATATTGGGAGAAGGGGGTATCATTCCAGTTTCTGAGGGATGGGATCACTAAAATGCAAGTCTTTCAGACGAAGGCAGCCTATGAAAAGTCTCCGCCCACGCCCGAGATGATGCAGAGAGCAATGGCAGAATATGCCAAAACCGCCGTGCGCCGTAAATTGGAACGCTCATGGCCGGACATTTTGACTGGCCGCCTCTGGGGCTATGCAAAAGAAATCTGGACGTACTGGTATCTTTTCATTCCGATAATCCTTCTGTTGGGTCTTTGGTTGAAAAACAAAATGTTGGGACCCTTCTACCGTTGGAGGCCCTTGCCTGAGGGTAAATTGCTCGTCGTCGAAGACCCGACCGACGCCAAGACCGCAAGCATCGATATCGGGCTCGGCGTAAGGCAGCTCAAGAAGAGGCGTCTGTTGATCGGCTCCGGCGCCGAGGCTGACATACGCCTTCGCCATAAATCCATTGACTACCTTCATGCTTGCATATCGGCGCGGAAAGCTGACGGACAAGTTGTGACGTATATCGAGCAAATGGGAGACGGACAGGTGATTGTGAACGGCGCGCGCGGAGGAGCAATGTCGCTGGGTCACGATGCCGACGTGCAAATCGGAGAGTTTCGTTTCAAGTATGAGAAACCGACCGAAAACGCCTAGTTCTTACGCTCCGCCTTTAAGCGAACTGCGGATTACACTATACACGCCGTCGACTTTGCGAATGGCGTAGATGATGTTGTTCAGCTCAGTCTGGCCGGTCACATCGATCGTGAAATCGCAGATGCCCGTGCCGTCCTTGCGTCCGTAAGCGTTGGCGGTTTGGATGTTGACGTTGAGTTCCCGTATCGAGGCGAGTATATCGGCGAGAAGATGGGGCCTGTCGGTCGCTTTTACCCGAATGCTGGCCGGGTAAGTCGCATGCGTCTTACCGTCCCAGTTTACGCTCAGAAGACGCGCGGGATCATCGTTCGGAACGTTCGGACAACCCTCGCGATGGATTGAAAGCCCGCGCGAGCGAGTAATGTATCCCATGATCTTATCGCCCGGAAGCGGATTGCAGCACTTTGCATAACGAACCATCATGTTGCTAACGCCGGCAACACCGACCCCCGGCGTATCTTTCGCTTGTGTTTGGCGCGGCGCCTCCGCCTGCGGATGAGGCTCGGGCTGTTTGGGCCGAGGACGCTCTTCCTTCTCGGCCGCGCGCTTCAGCTCGTCTTCCAGGACCTTCAGCCAATGGCGTATCTTACTGCGCGCGCGGGAGGTTTGCACGAAATCGAGCCAGTCGCGCCGCGGCGTCTGCTTCTTTGACGTCACTATCTCGACTACATCGCCCTGCTTCAGGCGATATTTCAAGGGAACCATACGCCCATTTACTTTGGCGCCCCGGCATTGGTTCCCGATATCGGTGTGAATTGCATATGCGAAATCGACCGCGGTCGAGCCTGCCGGGAGTTCAATTACCCTCCCCTTGGGAGTAAACGCGTAAACCTCTCCCGAAAAGAGGTCCAACCTCAGGCTCTGCATGAATTCTTTCGGGTCTTTGAGGTCTTGCAGCCACTCGAGCAATTGCCTGAGCCAGACGAGCCTTTCATCGAATCGCTCGATGGGCTCGTCTCCTGTTTCCTTGTAAAGCCAGTGGGCGGCGATCCCGTTATCGGCGGTGCGGTGCATCTCGAGCGTTCGTATTTGAACCTCAATTCGCTCGCCGAGCTTTCCGAGAACCGTCGTGTGGAGCGACTGATACATGTTCATTTTCGGCATTGCTATATAGTCTTTGAATCTTCCCGGAACCGGCGTCCACAAAGTATGAACTATGCCGAGAGCCCCGTAGCAGTCGCGCAGACTGGTAGTGATTACGCGCAGCGCCCGCAAGTCGAACAATTCGTCGAAACTCTTGCGTTGGTCCACCATCTTGCGATAAATGCTGTAGAAGTGTTTGGGTCTGCCGGTTACCTCAGCCTTTATGCCCGCTTTTTTCAACTCTGTTTGGAGCAGAGCGCAGAAGTTCTGTATCTCCTTCTCGCGCTGCGCCTTCTTCTCGGCGACTCTCTCCACAAGCTCGTAATACACCTTCGGATTCAGATGGTGGAGCGAAAGGTCCTCGAGTTCCGACCGGATTTTCGCGATTCCGAGTCGATACGCGAGCGGAGCATATATCTGAAGGGTCTCGGTCGAAATCGACTGTATTTTGCCTTCGGGCAGGTATTTGAGGGTCTGCATGTTGTGCAGTCTGTCGGCCAGTTTTATCAGGATGACACGAATATCCTTGGCCATCGCGATGAGCATCTTGCGGATATTTTCTGCCTGATGCTCTTCACTGCTCTTATATTTAACTCGGCCTATCTGCGTGACGCCTTCGACGAGAGCCGCCACTTCCTCGCCGAATGCCTCATCGAGTTCGGCTTTGGTATGAGGCGTGTCCTCGAGAACGTCGTGCAACAGCCCAGCCGCAACCGTGGTCGTATCGAGGTGCAGTTCGACAAGAATTTGAGCTACCTTTACGCAGTGCGTCAAGAAGGGGTCGCCCGAGAGGCGCATCTGACCCGCGTGCGCCTGCTCGGCGTAGGCGAATGCGCGCTCGACGAGCTTCAGGTCGCCCTTGCGGTTGTAACTCTTTATCTCTTTGATAATCGTCGTCAATTCGTTCATTGCGAGGTCTTCCCTCTACCTCAAACCTTATGATACACCTTGGGAAAAGGAGTGTCAAAGGAATGATGAATGATGAATGATGGGGGATATAACGGGGTTTACAGTTTGCGGTTTACGCTTTGAGGGCTACAGTTCTTTACTGATCAATTTCCAGAACTGCGAACCGAAAACTGTAAACCGTAAACCAGTGGCATGCCAACTTAAATTTGTTGGTTTCTGTAAGAGCTCAGCATGCTGCGCCCCTACAAAGAACAAATTGCCGCTACCCGCACGATTTGTCTTGACAGCACACTAGCCGCTCACTCTTATATCCCGAAGCGAAAGCTGAATCGAAGTGGTGCCCTTATAAGTATTAAGCTGTGGCGTGTACGAAATATCTATTGTTGAGCAGTTAGCAACCAGGTCCTCATAGTGCGCCATCTTGAATCCGATGACCGGAAGCATCTTGTGGCCTTGGCGGACCGCAAATTTCAGATGGTCGCCGCGCAGAACGCGGACCGTTCCGGCCGGCGTAACACGGAGTGAGGCGAAGGTGGGCGTTGGATTGGCGTTCCCGTGGGGCGCAAGCATGTCAAGCTGATCGAGCAACTTACCATTGACCTGAGAAAGGTCAAGTTTCGCATCGATTCTGACGACTGGCCGCAAGTCATCCTGAATCAGTTGCTCTCTGCATATGCGCTCGAAACTGTTCCGGCACGCTTCCATCTTTCCACATTCTATCGTGAGTCCGGCGGCGTATTTGTGGCCTCCGAAACTCACAAGGTGTTCTTGACATCGCCTGAGAGCCTCGTATATGTGAAACTTGTGAATGCTTCTTGCGGAGCCTTTACCCGTCTGCTCGCCCATCGCGACGAGAATGGCGGGCCTATGGTATATTTCCACCAGTTTCGAGGCGACGATTCCGATCACGCCCGGATGCCACCTGTCATCATGCAGCATGATCGAGAAATCGCGTTCAGGGTCGAATTCGCATTCTATTTTCGCGAGGGCCTGATGCAATATCTCGTCCTCGATAGCTTGCCGGTTCCGGTTCTCTTCATCGAGTTTGCGCGCGATTCTCTGGGCGAGCGCCTGCGAAGTCGTCAGTAGGAGCTGTACGCCGAGCTGACCGCAACCCAGCCTGCCTGCGGCATTGATCCTTGGCGCAAGCTGAAAGGCGACGTTTCCGGCGTTTATCTCACGGCCCTCGAGCCCGGAAACCTTGCACAGTTCGAGCAGACCCGGCAAGGGGTCCCGATCCCCGTTCACCATCTTCAGGCCTGCCTTCGCCAGAATCCGGTTCTCGTCGACGAGCGGGACAATATCGGCTATCGTTCCAAGCGATGCGAAATCGAGCCTTTCGGGCAATCTTCCGAGAAGGGCGGTTGCCAGCTTGAAGGAGACCCCCGCGCCGGAGAGATCGCGGAACGGATATGTTGAATCGTTTCTTTTCGGATTCAGTATTGCAAGCGCGGGTGGCAATTGTCCATCAGGCTCATGGTGGTCGCATACGATGACATCAATCCCCAGACTCGAAGCGAGCTTAATCTCCTCGTGACTGGAGACGCCGTTATCAACAGTTATTATGAGCGTCACTTTTTCCTGGTGGGCTTTGCAGACTTGCTCCTTGTTCAGGCCGTAGCCTTCGACGAGTCGATTGGGGATGTAGTAGTAAGGCTGGCAGCCTAGCGCATGCAATTCGTGCACGAGCAGCGCCGTGCCGGTGATGCCGTCCACATCGTAGTCGCCGAACACCAGAATCTTCTCTCGGCCTTCAACTGCTTGCCGGAGCCTAAACACGGCGGTGTCCATATCCTTCAACAGGAAGGGGTCGTGCAACCTTTCGAGTGTGGGGTCGCAAAAGACGAGCGCTTCCTCGACAGTCTCTATCCCGCGATTTAACAGCAATTGTCCGATAACGGGCGAACATCCGACCGCCTGCGAGATATGCGCGGCAAGCCGCTCATTGGACTCGCAGACAACCCATTTCTTTTCGTCATGTGAGTTCAAATCTTGTTTCCTTTATTCTGAACCAAATTGCGAACATACGTACCGGGAAAGCCGCCTTTATTCGGGCCTTTATCCGGGGACACCATGCCGCATGGTGTCCCCGGATAAAGGCCCGCTTTTCCCTAACCTTTCATTTTTCGCAAAGCCTCTTTTACGGCATAAACGTGAGAACTTGGAGTGGAGGCGCCTGCCGCTATCCCAATGTGTTCCTTGCCGCTCACCATCTCAGCGGTGATCTCATCAGCCGATTCTATATGGTATGTGGTCGCGCCCGCCGCGCGGCAGAGCTCGGCGAGACGCGCCGTGTTCGCGCTGTTCTTGCCGCCGACTACGAACATGATGTCTACCGAGCTTGCCATTTCGACGGCCGCCGATTGGCGTGACTGAGTGGCCTTGCAAATAGTGTTGTACACTCGGCACTCGTATGCCGCCGCCAGCAGGGCATCAACGACTTTTACGAAGTTCTCTTGTGCCTGCGTAGTCTGCGCGAGCACGCCCACCTTCGGGCCGATCTCCTTGCCCGCCAATTGTTCCACGTTGGCCGCGACAATCGGCTCTTTAACGCAATAGCTCACAATGCCTTTTACCTCCGGGTGCGATTGCTCGCCAACGATGACTACCTGGTAGCCATCCTCCGAAAGTTTCTGCGCAAGTCTTTGCGCGTTTCGGACAAACGGGCACGTCGCGTCCACGACTTCGAGTCCCTTCCTTTGAATCTCCTCGAGTAGTTTCTTCTCGACACCGTGTGAACGTATCACCACCACGCCTTCGTTCACGTCCTCCAGCGAGTTCACGGGAATCAATCCTTTTTGCCGGAGTTCGTCCACCACTTCGGGATTATGTATTATCGGGCCGAGCGAATAGACTTTCTTTGTCTTCTGTGAAAGATAATCCTTCACCATGTCGAGGGCGCGACGGACGCCGAAGCAGTAGCCGGCCTGGTCCGTGACCTGAATCGTTCTTTTCATCCTTTTACCGCTTCCTTTCGAATCGCCTCAACGCGCTCTACAATGGCCTGAACCACTTGTTCTATGGACATGTCAGTCGTGTCAATCGCGAAGGCGCCTTCAACCTTTCTGAGCGGTCCGACTGCCCTCGACATGTCCCTCCTGTCGCGGGCAATGACTTCCCGCTCCAACTCCTGCAGTCGCACACTGTGGCCGGCGCATTCGAGGTCTCTCTTTCGTCTGCGGGCTCGCTCGTTGCTCGAAGCGTCGAGGTAGAATTTGAAAGGAGTGCCGGGAAAGACCACGGTCCCGATGTCGCGCCCTTCCATCACGACGCCGCGTGTTCGCCCCATCTGTTGTTGCCGGCTGACCAGGACTTCTCGAACCGCGGCGATAGTCGCTATCTTTGAGCTCGCATCGGTTACTTCGGGTGTTCGAATAAGGTGGGTTATCTCTTTCCCGTCGGCGAACACTCGCGTCCCTTCGTTTGCCGGTTCGAGTTGAATTCTCATTCGCTTTGCGAGTTCCGCTACCCGACGCTCATTCGAAATGTCCACTTTTTCGGAGAGCGCTTTCCATGCTACCGCCCTGTACATGGCGCCCGAATCAATATATAAGAGCGAAAGCCTGCTGGCCACCATTTTGGCCACGGTGCTCTTGCCCGCGCCTGCCGGCCCGTCAATCGCGATTATGATATGGTTTTGGTCGCTCATCGATCTCACAGGGCCTTAAGAAAACTTTCGCCGATATCGAGGGGCGGCAGTTCAAGAAGATCGGCTATGGTTGCTCCGAGGTCGGCAAATGTCCGGCGCACGCCAAGGCTGACTCCCTTTCTGTTTTCCGCCGTGCGGGCGAGCAGCGGCGCATACTCGCGCGAGTGGTCGGTGCTCGCCGTAGTTGGGTCGTTCCCGTGGTCGCCGGTTATCATGAAGACTTCATCCGAGGAAAGCAGTTCTATATATGAAGGGACCGCTTCGTCAAATTCCATTAGCGCTCGCGCATATCCCGCCACGTCGTTGCGATGTCCATACTTCATATCGAAATCCACAAGGTTCGCGAACAGCAGTCCTTCGAATCGCTGGCGCATTTCCTTTTTTATTGTTTGTATCCCTTCGGCGTTCGACTCGACATGTCTGCACTCCGTAAAGCCGCGCCCCGCGAAAATATTATCGATCTTGCCGACGCCTTGCACCTCCATTCCGGCGTCAAGGATTGTGTCGAGAAGCGTGGGAGCCGGCGGCTCGACGGAGAAATCCCTACGGTCTGCTGTTCGGACAAACCGGCCCGGCTCGCCCGTGTACGGTCTTGCTATCACCCGGCTCACCCTGTACGGGCCGGTAAGCATCTTGCGGGCAGTTTCACATATGCGGTAAAGCTCTTCAAGCGCGATGACGTTGGTGTGCGCGGCCACTTGAAAAACGCTGTCGGCGGAGGTGTAAACGATGAGTTCGCCTGTTCGCAACTGGCGCGGGCCGAGTTCCTCGATTATTTGAGTGCCGGATGCTGGTTTATTCCCGACTACCTTGCGGCCCACCGCCTTTTCGAAGCGGGCCATCAATTCGTTGTCGAATCCATTCGGAAACACTGGAAATGGTTCCGAAAGGACAACCCCCATCATTTCCCAGTGGCCGGTCGTCGTGTCTTTACCGGGCGAGAGCTCGGCCATCTTGCCGTAGCATGCGGCGGGGTCTGGGGCAGGGGAGACACCACTTATCGGTATGATATTGCCGAGCCCCATGCACTCCATGTTCGGAAGCTTGAATCCGTCAAATGAGGCAGCGGTATTGCCGAGCGAGTTCGAACCCACGTCTCCATACAGGTCTGCGTCCGGAAGCGCGCCGCATCCGACGCCATCCAGCACAATGACGACCGCCCTTGCCATCTCACGCGACTCCGCGCCCTGTTTTCCCGCGAGCGGACTTCTCTGTGCTTCTTGTCGGTCGCCCGCAAAGAACTGCGGCAATATTGCGCTTATACGGCGGGCGTATGATTCCCTTCTCGGTTATGAGGGCGGTGATGAGACGGGCGGGCGTCACGTCGAAGGCGGGGTTATAGACCTTTACGCCGTTCGGCGCGGTTCGCTTTCCGAAACCTTCGGTCACTTCGTCAGGATTACGCTGCTCGATGGGGATTTCCGCGCCGCTTTTCAGCGCGAGGTCGAAGGTCGAACTCGGAGCGGCAACGTAGAAGGGTATGCCGTGCGCCTTCGAGAGCGTTGCGACGCTGTACGTCCCTATTTTATTTGCCGTATCGCCGTTGGCGGCGATGCGGTCGGCGCCAGTTATCACGAGGTCGACCTTTCCCTCCCTCATCACTTGGGCCGCCATATTGTCGCAGATGAGGGTTACGTCTATTCCGGCTTGCATCAACTCCCACGCCGTGAGCCTTGCGCCCTGCAACAGCGGGCGTGTTTCGTCGGCGATGACGCTCACCTTTTTGCCTTTCTCGTGCGCGACGAAGATGGCGGCAAGCGCTGTGCCGACGCCGCCCGTTGCCAACGCGCCCGCATTGCAGTGGGTAAGAACGGTCGAGCCGGAACGAATCAATTTGGCGCCATGTTCGCCCATCTTGCGGCAGAGGTTCTTGTCCTCACTGAGAATGAGAAGCGCTTCTTCTCTCAATGCCGACAGGATTCGATCCGACGGCTGTTGTTTCATCCGGTGAGCCGTCGAGCGCATGCGCTCGAGCGCCCACGTCAGGTTTACTGCGGTCGGGCGCGCGGACGCGAGGTACGATGCGATTTCACCCACCATCTTTATGAGCGCCTCAGGAGTCGCGGCGTCCGCGTCTCGAAGGCCTACCAGCACTCCAAATGCGGCGGCGATTCCAATGGCAGGCGCGCCGCGCACCTTAAGTTGCTTGATTGCGTCCCACACGTCCTGAATGGTGTCGCAGTATATGTACGACAACTCGGCTGGCAGCTTGGTCTGGTCAATTATTCTGAGTCGGCCGTTTTCCCACGTTATTGTTTCAGGGGTTGCATTGGGCATTTCCGGGTTCTCCTCGTCCTCTCTATTATCGCATATATGCGCCGAGATTTGCAGGCGCGCAATTCTCAGTATATAGAGCCAGCAGCCCCGTTCGCGAAGGCGGCCTGTATTCGGGCAGGCTCTGCAGGCGTTCCTTTAATGTCCTCTCGATTTCGGCGGATGATTGCTCTTCGCTATCCGTTCCGACGAGTTCCAGACGGCTGTTTTCGACATCAACCAGAATCAAATCGTCGTCCTCGATCGCAGCAATGGGGCCGCCGTCCGCCGCCTCCGGGGAGACGTGGCCAATGCATGGGCCTTTCGAACCGCCTGAGAATCTGCCGTCCGTTATGAGCGCCACGCTTCTGTTAAGGACCCGGTCCGACGCTATCGCTTCTGTGACGTAGAATTGCTCCGGCATACCGTTGCTCCGCGGACCCTGGTAGCGTATCACAATAGCGTCGCCAGGTTGGATTTTCTTTTCATAAATAGCTTCGAGCGCGTCCGTCGGCTCGTCATACACCCGTGCCTTTCCTGTGAATCGCAGCATTTCTTTCTCGACCGCCGACCGCTTCATCACTGCGCCGTCGGGCGCGATGTTGCCCCAGAGGACGGCCAAACCGCCCGTATCCTTCAGGGGGTCTGTAACTGGCCTGATGACGTCGATCTTGCCGAGAGAGTAATTTTCGAGAAACCGTGGCCGGTTTTGGAAAAAGCCATCTTTCTCGAGTTGCGTCAAGTTCTCGCCGAGTGTCTTGCCTGTGACTGTGAGCGCATCGAGATGGAGGTAATCCTTGAGCTCACGCATAATGGCGGGAACTCCGCCCGCTGCCCAAACCATGCTCGTTGGATGCGCGCCGGCCGGCCGCACATTAAGGATGAAAGGCACGCGGTTGTTTATCTTGGCGACTTTTTCGAGCGAGAATTCGAGGTCGAGTTCATGCGCGATTGCAGGCAGATGTAATAGCGCATTGGTGGAACCGCTGATTGCGGCAAGCACGACGAGCGCGTTTTCAATCGCTTCCTGCGTCAGAATCTTTTCGGCGCTCAGCCTCTTGTCAAACAACTTCAATATTTGATTGCCGGTGCGCCGCGCGATGCGCGTTTGCAGCACGTATCCGGCTGGCAGGAGCGCAGAGCCGGGCAATGCCATCCCCAGGGCTTCGGCCAGAATCTGCATCGTGTTCGCTGTGCCGAGGAAGGCGCATGTCCCGGCAGTCGGGCAGGCATGACTTCGGTAGAACTGGTAGTCTTTCCGGGTCATCATTCGCCGCCTGTATCGCGAGTAGTACGTGCCGACCATGTCAAGCGTCGTGTCGGACGGACCGGCCTGCATCACGCCGCCCGGCATGAAAATGGCCGGCATCCTCAAGCGGGCCGCGGCCATAAGATGCGCCGGAACGCTTTTGTCACAGCCAGAAATGAAAACGACGCCGTCGAAGTGTCCCGTTTGCGCGTGGAGTTCCGACGCCATCGCGAGCACTTCGCGCGAAGCAAGCGAATAGCTCATGGCGACGGTGCCCTGCGCGATTCCATCGCACATGTCGGTGCAATAGTGGATTGAGGGGGCGCCGCCCGCCTCGATGATGCCGTCGCGAACCACTCGAGCAAGTTCCGGCAGATGAATCGAGCACGGGTGAGAATCGCCTCCGGAACACTCGACGAGCGTCCAAGGCTTCTCGAGATCAGCCTTTGTCCATCCAGTCCCGAGTCGGAGCGCGTCCGCCTCGGGAGCTTGCGCTCTCCGCTCGATGCTAAGCCTGTCCTTTTTCCGATGTGGCATAAAGGCTCCTAAGAAAATGGTTCATGGTTTCGAGTTCCTGGTTCATGGTTCCTAGTTGAAAGAAACAAAAGAAGCAGAGAGATTCTTCGCTCCGCAGGAAGGCGAAAGGCGAGAGGTCAAAGGCGAAAGGGGAAAAGCTGAGAAAAACAAAGATTGCTTCGCTCCGCTCGCAATGACTAAAGCCGATAGAGCCTTCCTTTTTCGATTAACCGCGTCACAGCGCGGTCAGGTGCTCCTAGGAAACTAACCTCCCCTTATCATTCCCGCGAAGGCGGGAATCCATTCTTCTTCTAAAACCAGCGACCGTTTCGCTTAATTCGGGGACACGATGAGGCATCATGTCCCCGAATTAAGGGCGTTTTCTTCCGCACTTAACCGGGCCGTAGGCGTGGTCGGTTGGTTCCAAGAAACTCGGTTCATGGTTTAGGGTTCATGGTCGGTAGACCCTAAATCTCAATCAACACCGCTCGGCAAGGGGAGCCGTCTCCTTTGGCAATGCGCAACGGAAGACAGACCAGTTCGTAGTTTCCCGGTTCTATCCCTGCCAAGTTCAAACCCTCTACCACAACGATTCCCGCGTCAAGCAATGTTAAATGGGTTGCGAAAGTAGTCGAGCCAAACCGCCCGACCGAAAGGTAATCGATC
>CAYVDS010000139.1:1323-13291 GCA_964450145.1 uncultured bacterium | reverse complement strand
TCATCATGGGCATCATATTCACATTCATCATGCCGCCGCCCATCATGCCCGTTGTATTCTGGCAGCCGAGCCAGTTGCTGCCCATAGCGATGTGCATCTGCCGCAGGCTCGCAGAACCCTCGCCGCCCATCATCGCGTCCATCATCATTCCGCACGGAGTCATCGAATGGATGTCGCTGACGGTGGACATCGTGTCCTGGCTTGCGCAGCCGGAGAGGGCCAGGACGGCTGTCCCAACCACAGCAATAACGCCGAAGGCAAGCGCAACAGTGTACAGACGCGAGTTTCTGAGTTTCATCTTTTTCCCTTTCCTTCTTGATTTGCCAGAGAGGTCGCCGACCACGGACTATCTGAACTTCAACGGCTCGATAAAAGTTGCGTAAACGAGCTTGCGCCCGAGAGATTCCATGCCCGGACCGGCGGCGCCCGTGGGTTTTATCTCCGCCAGCGCGTGAAACCTCTTTTCCTCAAAAAGCACTCGCAGGGCGGCGGGGATCTTAAAAAGCAGTGAAATGTCGCCTTCGAGTTCGGCGTCGGCCGGAAGCATCAGATGCACGCCGAACGAACTCAGTCTGACGGTGGTCGCTTCCCCTTGCCACCTCGAGCCGTGTCTTGTGATGCCAGAGACCCGGCACGGCAGGTGGAGGTCCATCTCGTATGCGATTGTTTTCCCGTTGTGCGCGCCATCTCTTACAACGCGGAGCGCTTCATCTGGGGCGTCTGCGCCGAGGGCCTTTTTTCCAAGTAAAAGCGCTGTGAGCGACATGATTCGTATTCCTTATCAATCGTCCTCTTGAATGCGTCCGACAATATTGTTGGGCATGTTCCATGCCAAATTCACGGGTCACGCGCGAAGACGCATAACAATGCCGATGACAACGAGATACGATGTGTGGCTCCAGGCAATCCCATGCGGTTTTCCTGCCCTGCCGAGTTTGAACGCAGACTGATGTTGTGGCTTTTTGGGCAAACCACAAACCGTGCTCCATATCCCTTTACAGCTTTCACAAACGGTGTTAAAGTTGGTTTAACTTCGCCGCGGGCAGGTCGGATGCTCAGGATGACGGGGCAGCGGTATTAATCCGAAACCTGAAACCAGAAACTTTGTCTCGATAGAAGGAGGATGACCATGGCTGAGACCAAAACGATGGCCGAGATCGCGTGGCTGACCGATTACGAACAGGCGCTCAAGCAGGCAAAAGAGGCGAACAAGCCGGTATACCGCGATTTCTGGCTCGACGGCTGAATTGGCTGTAAGAAGATGGATACGGTCACGTATCCCAACGCCGACGTGCAAAAGATGATCTCCGACAACTTCATCCCTCTAAAACTGCAATGCAACTTCGCCAAGCCGACGGATATGATGAGGAAGTATCATGTCCGCTGGACGCCGACCCTCATGGTGCTCGGTTCCGACGGTAATGCACGCTATCACATGGTGGGCTACATGCCGCCGGAGGAACTTGTGCCCGAGCTTGCGCTTCTCCGCGCCATGGAGAAATTTGACAAAGGTGATTTCAAGACAGCCCTCCAGCAGTTGCGCGAAGTAGTCGATAAGCATCCGAACACCAGCGCCGCGCCGCAGGCGCTTTTCTACATCGGAGTCGCCGGCTACAAGAGCACACGCGATCCCAAGAAGCTCAAGGAGACGCATCTGGAGCTCAAACAGAAGTATCCCGATAATCTGTGGGCGAAGAAGTCCATGCCCTATGGAGAAATACCGGGATAAGAGCAGGGAAAGGAGCGAGACCGCTCAGACTCCTACCGGCCTGGCGATCTCGATCACCTTGGGACTTACCAACCTCTCAAAATCCGAGTACTTGATGCGGATAGTTTCGGTGTGTGTGCCGGCGTTGAAAACCATTTCCGGCATTTCCGCAAAGCCCCTGTCAACGTAAACGGGCAGATTATAGAGGTTGCCGAATGGTGGCTCTGCCCCGAGCTCGGTCTCAGGGAAGAGCTTTTCCATCTCGAGTTCGGTCGCCAGGCGAATTTCCTTGCAGCCGAGCTCTTTCTTGAGCCGGGAGAGATCCACCATGGTCGGCGCCTGCAGCACAAGAAGCACGTATTTGCCGTCGCAATTGCAGACGACAGTTTTCGCGACATGCCAGCCCGTCACGCCCTGCGCAGCCGCAACCTCCTGCGCGGTGTAGGCGACCTTGTGCGCCGCTACGTTGTATTCGACGCCATTTGACTCAAGATATTCCTTCAGCCTTCTTGAAACCGTCATCGAACCCACCTCCTCCGCCTTCCCATTTTGGGAAGTCCGCATTCCCTTCGCGGCCGCGAAATTATTCGCAAAAGCACAATGAAAGAACCCGCTGCCTCCTGCGAATAAATTCGCACCTACAGCATCATCCGCCCGGCAGACAATTGCCGGACAGGATTGCCCTGACATTCTTATCCTTGCAGACAGTTTGTCAAACTTGGCTGGAATCGGCAAGACCGACGACGGCGTAATGGGCGGGGTCCTTCGATGTGTCTATCAACCGGTCATCCGGCGGGTTTCCGGCGTGTTCAGCGAGCAGACGCACTTTTGGGGAGAATGGGTCGTCCTCGTTCGGCTCGACCACGACTGCTGTATCGCCCGCGCGCAGGCGGACGAGACTGCCGGGAGGGAAAACTCCGAAGGTGTTCAAGAGAAGTTTTACCAGGAGAGGGTCCAGCAGCTTGCCGGCGCTTTCGATCAATACGCTGACCGCCACGTGTACGCTGCGCGCCGGCCTGTAACTGCGGTTGGCCGTCAGCGCCTCGTACACGTCCGCTATGCTGATTATGCGCGCGATCGCATGAGGCCGGTTTTTCCCCTTGAGCGTGGGGTATCCGCTCAGGTCGTAGCCCGCGTGATGCTCGAGCGCCGCGAGCACCGGCAACTCGCCCAGATTCTCATATCGCATCAGTATTTGGGCGCCTTCGATCGAGTGCCGCCGCATGGTCGCCCATTCGACCTCGGTAAGGCTTCCCGGTTTGTTCATTATTTCGCGGGGAATCTTGAGCTTTCCGATGTCATGCAGCAACCCGCAGATGCCGACGGTTTTCATCATATTCTCGCTTAGTGGGAGTTTCTTTGCGATCGAGAGGGCCGTGATTGCAACGTTAACTGAGTGATGGAACAGATATTCATCGTAAGTCTTGATGCTCATGATTCCGAGCACGGCTTCGCGATCGGTCAAGAAATCCTCCATTAACGATGTTATCGCCTGCCGCAGAGAGAGCATATTGATGAGCTTGTCGGCCATGACATCCTCTTGCAGGGAGTCGAGGCATCTCATTGCGGACCCGTACGAGCCTTTCGCGGCGGCCGAGCCTTTGGCCTGCCCCTCGACAAGCGTGTAAGCGTCGTTTCCGAGGTCGAAAGCGACGAGTTTCCCGAAACCGACGGCGGATACCCCTTTGTCCGCCAGGCGCTTCTTGAGCGATTCAAGGTCTAGCGCGGCGGATTCTTTCCCATACAGGACGGAGAAAAGTATGGCGATCATTTCCGGCGTGACCCCGGGCTCGAACGCGAAAGTGCTCACGCCGCGCTGGGAAAGCGATTGGATAAACTCCGAGTACCGCAGGCTCTCTTCGCGAAGGAGGAATTTCTCGATATAGATATCCGATTTTACGATGTTGAAGGTGATGCGGGCGAACGAATCGAAATCCGCGCTCAACTGATTGCATATCTCGGCGGCGGGCCCCATTACCGCAGGATGCTTTTGCGGATAGATGGTTATGCTTTTGCTGAGCGCCACCATGCGGCCTAATATTTCACGGCCCGTCGTCAGAAGCAGTTCCATGTCGTTCACCACGCCGCTCCCTCCCCGATGCCGCGAAGCGCGGCGGTGGCCGCTCCCCGGATAAGGCCGGCTTTCCTGAGTCGAAAGAGGCTGTGCGCGCTACTGAGTTTTCTCAGAAGGCGAATCGCAGGTTCCGAGCCGATGCTCGCGAGAGCCTCGATCGCGAGCCTCACAATTTCCTCGTCCTCTTTCCAGATGTTCTCGTCGCTCAAGAGCCGCTCGAGGGCGGGCAGCGCTTGCTCAGCCTCCATCGCCGCGGCCCACCCGATCGCGATCTTGCACATTTCGACGTTCGCGCTGGTCAAATGTGCGCACACCAGGTCTATCGCGTCGTCGCTCCTGATTGCCGCAATTCCCTTCAACGCCTCGCGCCTCACCCGGATGTCACTGTGCGAAAGAGCCCTTCGCAGGTGAGGGACGCACTGCGGTTTCCCGATTTGGCCCAGTATCGAGACGGCGTTCCGCACGACGTACCATTTCGGATGGTCGATACTCTCGGCCACGGTCATTATGCTCCGGCCGCCGAGTTGCGTGAGCGCCTGGCATATGAGCAGGCGGACATGGCGGGACTCTTCGTCATCGAGAGTATTCACGAGCGCTTTGATGGCGGGAGCGCCCACGGCGTCGAAATAGCGGACGAGTTTCTCGAAATCCGCACTTTCTTTATGGAGTCCCCGGAGGGTCTCTATCAGTCTGCGCATCCTCGCCTCGCTGAGATAGCCCTCGACCGCCATCCTCAGCGACTTGAGCTGCAAGAGTGAGAAAGTCTGTTTCTTCTGCTCCAACTCATCCTGCAGTCCTTTGAGTAAGAGAGCGGCGCACTCGTAACGGCGTTCCTCCAGGAATTTGTTCATGTACGAGACAGCGCGTCCGACGAGCGCCGCGTGGTTCATGGCAACTGTCTCATGCCGCAGCAACTCGAGCAGCGCCGGAACCATGTCTTCGACTACCGGCGTGGCGAGTTCCAGTGGAATCTCCTTCATTAGTTTAGCCCGCTCGCCCTCGGCAAACAGAACTCTCTCAGGCGCATATCCGTCTATCGAGGAAACAGCGAGGGGCGGCGCTTTTTCGGGACTCGCCGGCGGCGGTCCTGTCTCCTCCTGAATGAGAAAGCTCTCGACAGCGGCAGTCAGCATCCCGCTCTCGTTCAGCTTCTGACGAACAGCCTGCGCGAGCGCCGACCTATCGTTTTTGCTGAGAACAAGACTTCGAAAATGCCCCTGTAACACCGATGCGGCGGCGCCGCTCACCTCGAAATGCTCGACTAGCGAGTCTGCCAGTTCTGAAACCGGAAATCGGCTCAGGATGTTGGATTCCACGCTGTTCAAGATGAGGTTGGGCACGAGCCCCTGATTCACAAGCTCCGACCTGACGGTCGCCGACAGTCCGAGCACCGATACCGCGAGATTCTTTATGAGCTGAGCCCGTTCGCCTTCAGTCGGCAACGATGCGATGGCCGTGCCGACTGTGTTCAAAACTTTGAGCATGTATTCGACGCGACGCATGGGATCAATTTCTTCGCCGACCTTCTCGACGTGCAGCGCCAACCTCTCGAGCAGTCGCGAGAATAACCCCGGGTTTCTCAGCAAGGCATGCAGGCGTTGCAGGCTCGCGGGGTCGCCATGCTCGACGCGGACAAACATGCGGTCGAAGGCGTCGGACTCGCTCAACTCATCGAGCGTGAGATCGATATATTCGAGCCCCTCGAGTTCGGGAAGCTCTTTCTCCGGGGTAGCGAGACTGTCGCCTTCAACGATCAGGAGCTCGGCAGACGCCTCAACGACGGCATGGGCGATGCGTTTAGCCTTCACAAGATTCGTGATGCCGCCGGCCTGCGCGATCTCCTCCGGTCTCATGCTGACGGCGTCGAGCAGACCTTTCATCTCATCAGCCGTGATATCAGGGTCGAGGACGATCTTATGAATCCCGCGCTTGTAAAGCGAAAGGCACAGTTCACCCACCCGCGGGTCTTTTGCGCTCGCTGCTGCGCCGCTCACCAAGACGCGGTCCTTCTCCACGCGGATGTCAATGAGTTTCTCTGCCGAGAAATTCTCTTTCATCGACTGGAGCGCTCGGTCGATGGATTCGTTGACGATGGCGTTGCCAGTCGGGTAGAGACGCAGGTCCTTGAGGGCTTTGATTATGCAGGTGACAAACAGAGTGCTCTTGATTGTCGCGTCTGACTTTTTGTTTGCCTCAGACGAGGCGGAGAGATTTTGCGGTTTACCGGAATTGTTTGCCGAACCCATTGCGTGAGCAGTCCAATTCCCCGAGTGTCGCCTTCTCGCCCACAATAACAGGGCGGCGGGAGCACGAGCGCCCCTGTTGATTGTTGCGCTATCTTACCACAGAACTTGTAAGCAATCAAGCCCTATAAGAGGCGAAAGATGAAAGGGAAAAGACGAAAGGGAACGCCGAGAAGCGCGAATCCCGCGAAGCGCGGGACTAAAGTGAGCTAAAGTGTCTGAAGTGGGTAAAGAAAAAGAACGAAACGCGCGAAAGGCTGTTGTTTGTCATTCTGAGCGAAGCGAAGAATCCCTGCTCTTTTCAGGTGTTCAACCCAGAACCCTGAACCCTGAACCGAGGTTTGATTATTGACAGTTAGGCGAAGGTGGCATAGACTAAGTATGCGTTGCGCGAGATTTCGCACTCAATCTGCAAGAGGGGGGCAACAGGGCATGAATCCATTTATCGAAATTCTTTTCAAGGTTATCGCCTCAATCGTGTTCGGCGGGCTCATCGGACTCGAACGCGAGCGCCACAATCAACCGGCTGGCCTTAAGACACACATCATTCTGTGCGTCGGCGCCACGCTCATCACGATCGTCTCGATAGATATGGCGCGCGACCTCGGGCACGGGCAGAGCGATCCCACTCGAGTCGCCGCGCAGATCGTCAGCGGCATCGGGTTCCTCGGCGGCGGCGCAATCCTGAGGATGGGCGGAACGGTCAGGGGGCTCACCACTGCGGCGTGTCTGTGGACGGTCACGGGCGTCGGCATGGCCATCGGCGGCGGATACTATTTTGCCGCATCACTCACGATACTCACCGTCCTGCTCACGCTGCATTTCCTCGGCCGCCTCGAGAAAGTGTTCCTCCACCGGAAGGAATTCAAGGAGATGACGCTCGTTGCCCGCAGTTCGCCCGACCTGCTCGGCAGCGTCGAGAAAGTTCTCTCCGCGAATTTCATTACCATAAAAAACATCGATGTTCACAGGGACCTTACCGAGCCCAACGTCGAGCTCAATGCGCTGGTGATGGTGCCCGAACGCACGAACCTCAACAAGGTCTCCGACGAAATCTTCAAGATACCCGGAACGCTTCGCTTCGAATTGGAATAGCGGAACAACCGCAACAAAACGAATCCGGATCACGAATGCCACGAATTACAAAAAGGAGAAACTTTTGATCACGGATGTCACGAATCATACGAATTACACGAATGAATAGTCTTTGTTCTTATCATTCCCGCGAAGGCGGGAATCCATTCTTTGAAGGCTTGAATTGTGGCAGAATAGAAGATTACGCCGCTCCGTTGCGAGCTTTTCGCAGCGAGTTTGAAGACTCTTTGCGGTTAAAGCCTATTTCGCCTGGGCGGGCTTTTCCTTGAGCTCGCCGCATTTCCACAGGAGCCGCTCCCACTTCAAGTCCACGTACTCCTGAAACTTCTTGAGCATGTCGGCGTTCTCAGGCCGGAACAGGTGGCTGAAGCGGCCCTGTCCTTTGAGCCATTCTTCGAGCGGCAGTTTCTCGCGCGGCTTCATCGAGAGCTTGTAGACACCGTTCTCGACTTCGTACAGCGGCCACAGACACGTGTCGACCCCGAGCTTAGAGTACTTCAGCGAATCGGCGGGGTCGATGCGCCAGCCTCGGTGGCAGCAGGAAAGCACGTTTATGAACGACGGGCCCGGCGCCGCAAGCGCTTTTTCCACTTTCTTGTTGAGGTCGCGATAGTAGCCGATGGACGCCTGAGCGACGTAGGCGAGATTGTGGGCGACCATGATCTCGGTGAGGTCTTTCTGGAACTGCTGCTTGCCCGGAATCTTGATTCCCGCCGGAGTCGTGCTCGTCGCTGCTCCCAACGGCGTCGAGCTCGAGCGCTGTATGCCGGTGTTCATGTACCCCTGGTTGTCATAACACAGATACAGCATCTGGTGTCCGCGCTCCATCGCGCCCGAAAGTGATTGCAGCCCGATATCATACGTGCCGCCGTCGCCGCTGAATGCAATGAATTTATAATCGGCGCTCAGCTTGCCTTTCTTTTTCAGGACGCGGTAGGCCGTCTCGACGCCCGAGATCGTGGCGGCCACGTTCTCGAAGGCGTTGTGGATGAACGAACTTCTCCACGCCGTGTACGGATAAATGGACGAGACGACCTCCATGCAGCCGGTCGAAAGCCCGGCGACAAGGTTGGTATCCACCGCAAGCGTAACCTGCCGCATCGTTATCGCGGGCGCACAGCCCGAGCAAGCGCGATGTCCCGCGCAGAAGATGTCTCGTCGTTTCGATAATTCTTTGACTGATGTCATGTGTTCACCTTTGATTTCAGATTGGCCCCCCGGAAATCCCATGCGAATAAATTCGCACCTACAGAATTCCACCCCGTTTGTCAATTACGGGACAGTCTCATGAGGGGGATTTTCCCTCTCTATTCTCTCAGCCCGAGATACCGCATCCTCGGGTCGGTCTTTCCCTCAAACAGGTCGTTGTACGCCGACTCGACCAGATGCGGCGTCAAATCGCGGCCGCCCAGCCCGTATATGTAACTGTAAATCGGAATGGTTTTCCCGTACATGGCCGACCTGACCTCGCCAAACACAGGCCCGCCCTGCGCGCCGAACGATATGCAGCGGTCGAGCACCGCGATCGACTTCAAGTGGCTGAGCGCCTCCGCCAGTTGTTCGTGTGGGAACGGGCGGAATACCCGCAGTTTTATCATGCCTGCCTTGACTCCTCTTTCACGCAGAGCGTCCACGACTTCTTTCGTTGTGCCAGCCGCCGAACCCATCACGACGATCGCCGCCTCGGCGTCTTCCATCCGATAGTTCTCGATGAAGCCGTATTGTCTTCCCGTGAGCTCATAGTATTCCTTCGCAACCTGCTCGATCACGCGCGGCGCGTTGTACATCCCTTCGACCTCCTGACGCTTGTGCTCGAAGTAGTAGTCGGGCAGGTCGAGCGAACCCATCGTCATGGGCTGCTCCGGGTTCAGAAGCGTGAACAGCGGCTTGTATTCGCCGACGAAATTTCTCGCCGTTTCATCGTCCAGAATCTCGAGCACTTCGGTCGTATGGCTGATGATAAAGCCGTCGAGCGTTATCATGGTCGGAAGCATCACGTCGCGATGCTCGGCAATGCGGAACGCCTGCAGCGTGTTGTCATACGCCTCCTGCGTGTTCTCGGAATAGATATGAATCCAACCTGCGTCGCGCGCGCCCATCGCGTCGCTGTGATCGCAATGAATATTGAGAGGTCCGCCGAGCGAACGGTTTACGAGCGCCATCACGATAGGGAGTCTCATGCCCGACGCGATGTAGAGGACTTCCCACATGAGCGCCAACCCGTTGGCCGAGGTCGCTGTGATGGCGCGCACTCCGCCCGCGGCGGCGCCGACGGCCGCGCTCATCGCGCTGTGTTCCGACTCGACTGTTATGAGTTCGGTGTCCACCTTGCCGTCGTTGACGTAATCTGCAAACTTGTGCATCAGCTCGGTTTGCGGCGTAATCGGGAAGACTGCCGCAACGTCCGGATTCACTTGCTTGAAAGCCTCGGCCACCGCCTCGTTTCCGGTGAGCGCAAGCCTCCTTGTCGTTGATGATTTGGCCATTTGTCTACTCCAACCAGTGGCTTGTCAACTTTGTTATCATCGGTTTCTGTAGGAACGCTTAACCGCTCCGTGCGGGCTAATCGAAGGAGAAACAGTGTCTTCATTACGGTCATTGCGAGTGAAGCGAAGCAATCTCTTTGTTTCTTTTGGGCTTTTTCGTTTCGTCTCTGACCAGAAACCAGAAACGAGAAACCAGGAACCCCGCGCCTTGCGCGGCCTATTCCCGGAATTCCGATTCCGGCTTCATGGTTATTGCGCCCACTTTCGGAGGACAGACCTTGGCGCAGATTCCGCATCCCTTACAGTGCATCATATCGAATCCCTTGAACTTGCCTTCTTCTGCGAGTATCGCGTTGTCGGGACAGCAGAACCAGCAATCGAGACAGTCGATGCATTTGTCGCGGTCGTGCACCGGCCTGAACGAGCGCCACGAGCCCGTTTCGTAATCGAAGGCGGTTCCGCCGTGCGGCACAATTCCGCCAATAGGAATATCTTTCCAGTTCTTCAATCCACTCATGCCGCTTTAACCTCCTCGTATGCGCGCTTGATGGCGCGGAGGTTGCCTTCCACAACCTGTTGCTTGAATTTCTTAGCGAACTTCTTCTGGATGTCTTCGAGCAAGGCGTCGAGCGCGACCGTCTCGGAGATTTTTGCGAGCGCGCCAAGCATCGGCGTGTTCGGGATGGGGCGGCCCATCTCCTCGACCGCGATCCCTGACGCATTCACAAGAAACAAGTTCTTGCCCTTCCACTTGATTTTCGAGCGGACGGTTTCAGTGTCCTTGTGAGTATTGATAAGCACTATCCCGTCTTCCGGCAGCCCCTCGCACACGTCCACGTTATCGAGAAGCGTGTCATCGAGGACGACGACGACGTCCGGCTCGTCAATCGCACAATGAAGCCTTATCGGCTGGTCGCTGATGCGCGTAAACCCGCGGATGGGCGCACCCATCCGCTCGGGGCCATAGTCCGGAAACCCCTGACTGTACATACCTGCATGAATCGCGGCCTCCGCAAGAAAAGTCGAAGCCGTCTTCGCGCCCTGCCCTCCGCGCGCATGCCATCTGATTTCTGTCAACTTTGCCACGGCTCGCTGAGTCTCCTGTAAGAAGTAGTTTCTGGTTGTCTCTGGTTTCTGGTCGAATATCAAGAAGCTGAGCGCTTTACATCATTCCCGCGCGGCGCGGGATGTCCGCGCGCCCATACATCGTAATATACTACCACATCCGAGGTTACGAGTAAACTGCAACATGGGTATTCGATGGGGGAGCCATGCCGTCCTTAAATTCGGGGATCCCGCCCCAGGCGGGACCGCATCGTGTCCGCGAATTAAGGGAAAAGATAGCCGCCCGCTGAAGTTGCAGAAGTATAGCAAAAGGCCCAATATGTGTCAAGAAACAAATTCGTCTTCTCCCCCTGTGGATATCCTCATGCATCATTGACAATCTTTGTCAGCGGAAACTATAATTGATGAAGGATTTATTG
The DNA here is from genome assembly GCA_964450145.1 of uncultured bacterium. Classification (GTDB taxonomy): domain Bacteria; phylum Abyssobacteria; class SURF-5; order SURF-5; family SURF-5; genus JACRIR01. Next base: position 2,201 of record CAYVDS010000139.1, on the reverse strand, counting down.
GCTCGAACCGAGGCTCGGCCTAACTGACCGAATTTTCCTATGAAAGCAGCAAGAGAAATATTGAAACCCAAAACGCTGAAAGAGTTAAAGAAATCGCGCTATCGCGTTCTACCCGTCAGGGAAGAAATGCGGAAGAACCTTATCGCCAAGTTGAAGACAGGCGAGGCATTGTTTCCCAACATAATCGGGTACGAAAACACGGTCATCCCCCAGCTCGAGAACGCGATCCTCGCGGGGCACGACATGATTTTTCTCGGCGAGAGAGGCCAGGCGAAATCGCGCCTCATCCGCAATTTGACCAGCCTTCTCGATCCTGAAATTCCCATCGTGAAGGGTTGCGAGATAAACGACAATCCGGCGGCCCCCATCTGCAAGTCATGTCGCCAAAAGGCGTTAGAACAGGGCGACGCGCTCGAAATCGAGTGGACAACGTCCGAGCGCCGATACGCCGAGAAGCTCGCTACGCCTGATGTCACGATCGCCGACCTCATCGGCGAAGTGGACCCGATTAAGGTGGCCGAGGGCAAGTACCTGTCGGACGAGCAAGTCATCCACTTCGGGATGATTCCGCGCGCAAACCGCGGCATATTCTCGATTAACGAACTGCCTGACCTCGCGGAGAAAGTGCAGGTCGGCCTGTTCAATATCATGCAAGAGCGCGACATCCAGATCAAGGGTTTCTCGATCAGGCTTGCGCTCGATGTGCTCGTCGTTGCGACCGCGAATCCCGAGGACTACACGAACCGCGGCCGCATCATAACGCCGCTCAAAGACAGATACTCTTCTCAGATTCGCACGCATTATCCCGTCACGCCTGAGATAGAGTCGCGGATAGTCGAGCAGGAGCGCCGCCGCTTCGAGGAAAACGGCTATGTCAT
>CAYVDS010000139.1:0-1313 GCA_964450145.1 uncultured bacterium | reverse complement strand
ATGCCGCCTGTCATGCAGGAAATCGTCACGCAAATAACGTTCCTCGCCCGGCAGAGCCCCGAGGTGAACCAGCGCTCGGGTGTGAGTGTGCGGATGTCCATCAGCAACACAGAATGCATGTTGAGCAACGCGGAGAAACGCGCAATCCGCCTGGGCGAGAAAGAGGTCGCTCCGCGAATCAGCGACCTGCCGTCGATTGTCTCTTCAACAGCGGGCAAGTTGGAGTTCGAGTCGTTCTCGCATGATGGCCGCGAAGACAAACTCATCCGCCACGTCATCAACGAGGCGGTAAGACAAACTTTCGACAAATATTTCGACGTCGGTTCGCTCGCCGGGGTTGTCTCCGCGTTCCATGAGGGCGCGACGGCGATCGTCTCCGATTCATTGCCATCGGAGGAGTACCTGCGCCAGTTCTCCGGAATCAGCGACTTGCTGGCGAGGGCGGAGGCTTTCTGCCCGCAATGCAGCCACTCGACTCTGGCATCCGTCGTCGAGTTCATCCTCGAAGGGCTGTACCTCCACGACCGCATTCACAAGGAACTGCTCGGCGCGAGGGTGCGGTACAAGGGGTAGTGTGATGCATACGTATAAGTATTCCGCAGCCGCCGAGCGACATGGTCTTCCGCTTCCCGACTCGGCCGCCATTATGGACCAGTTGGCCGAACATGTTCTCGAAAACAGTTCGCTCGACCAGGCCCTGCTCAACCTGTCAAGACAGGGCGTGAAGCAAAAGTACGGCGACTCGGTCGAGGGCCTCGAACATCTCGCCTCAGAGTTACGACAGCGGCGGTATCAGGAACTCGGACGCTACGCGGTGGAACCGTTGATCGAACAGCTTTCGAAACAGATTCAATCGCTTATGCGCCGCGAACTCGAGGCGCTCGAGCAAAAGCTCGCATCTCGACAGCGCGAACTCAACCGGAAGGCGGAATCGTTCCTGCAAGATGCCGGCGAAGTCATTCGCAAGATGGAGGAAATCCGCTCGGGCAAGCGGCGGGACACCGCTCAGGCGCGCGCGCGGCTCGAGGAAAAGTTTGAGGAACTCTTCTTGCAGAAACATGAGCTCGAAACCAAAGCCCGCGCGCTCCGGGAGGAAGAAGCCCTCCGGCTTGCCAAACTCCAACAGGTTCCATCGAGCCCGAGCCGCGCGCTCAGCAAGATGAAGGGCTACGACCTTCTGGACCCCTCGGTGGGCGAGGAACTGGCCTCGCTCGAAGAGCAGGCCGGCGCAATTGCCGCTGTGGAAAGGGCGCATCTGCAATACGGCTTCGAGGGGAGCACTCCGGTGAGCCTTGAAGATGCTGCCCGGCTCG
>CAYVDS010000138.1:13095-13414 GCA_964450145.1 uncultured bacterium | reverse complement strand
AAGCGGTCGGTATTCATCTTAGTGGTGGTCGTGGAATACCCCCGGAAAGGGGTATACAGCCTCGGGTTTGTCACTTCCGAGGCCAGGGGAGAGGTTCAGGATAAAACGGCCGAGCAGGTTGTTGGTGTTTTTGTTCCCACAACGCCAAACCCCACGTCTGGCCTTCTGGTGTTCGTGCCACGAAACGAACTGGTGTATCTGGACATGAGCCCTGAGGATGGGCTCAAGCTCGTCATATCGGGCGGGGTCTTCACTCCCACGTACGAAGGCCCTGGGACGGCGCCAGCGTCTCAGGCGCAACAACAGCTTGACAAAAGCG
>CAYVDS010000138.1:0-13085 GCA_964450145.1 uncultured bacterium | reverse complement strand
GATTCTGTTAATCTTAGTTTCGTCGTAAATAATCCGTTCGTCCGAGACAGAGGGCGCCCGCTCGAGCGGGCTTAATGCTGCCTTCCGAGACGCGGGCAAATAGGCCGAAGGTCGGCCTGTGAATTGTGTAACCTCTGTCGCCGAACGCGATAGAGGTTTCTTTATTAAGGAGCAAGGATATGGCAAGGCCCGAAAAAGAAAAGATGGTCGAGGAGTTGTCACAAAAGCTTTCGCAGAACGAGATTTCGATCCTCACGGAGTACACGGGTCTGAGCGTGCTGGCGCTCACTCATCTCAGAGAGCAGTTTAAAAAGGCGTCGATCGAATACCGCGTCTTCAAGAACACGCTGGCCCGAATAGCCGCAAAGAACAGCGGAATCGAGAGCGTATTGGATTTTATCGAAGGTCCGACCGGATACGTTTTCTCGCACGAGCCGGTCACATCGGCGAAAATCCTGGCCGACTTCATCAAGACCAACCCGAACATGAAGATCAAGTGCGGGGTCTTGAAAGGAAGGCTGCTTAAACCCGCCCAAGTACAAGCGCTCGCCACTCTGCCGCCGAAGGAGGTCCTCATCGGGCAACTCCTCGGCCAGATGCAGGCGCCCATCTCCGGATTGGTCAACGTGCTCAACGGCCCGATCCGGAATCTGGTATACGTTCTTGACGAACTCCGCAAGAAAAAGGAAGCAGCGTAAGGAAGGCCAAAGGGAATAAATAAGAGGGAAAAGGCTAAAAGGGGAAACGGGGAAAAGGGAAGGATGAAGTGAAGAGCGAAGACAGAGCGAGAACGAAAAACCCTAAACCCTAAACTCTGAACCCTAAACCATGAACCGCAAACCGTAAACTGTAAACCAATTGTGAGATATTTCTGAAAAAGGATCATACCAAGGAGGAAAAAGGAAAATGGCGAAGCTAGAGTTGGATCAGATTATGTCGGCGATCGAGGAAATGAACGTTTTGGAACTGTCCGAGTTGGTGAAAAAGCTCCAGGACAAATTCGGCGTAAGCGCGGCGGCGCCCGTGGCAGTTGCAATGGCGCCGGGAGCAGCGGCGGCGCCTGCGGCAGCCGAAGTGGAAGAGAAGACCGAATTCAAAGTGATCCTGAAAGAGGTCGGCCCCGAAAAAATTAAGGTCATTAAAGAGGTTCGCGCGCTGACCGGCCTCGGTCTGAAAGAAGCAAAGGCCGTCGTTGACGAGGCGCCGAAACCGATAAAAGAATCGGCGTCCAAGGAAGAGGCCGAAAAGATCAAGACGACATTAGCGGCAGTCGGCGCAACCGTCGAAATACAGTGAGCACCACTAATCTGGAGACAGACCCGTATTTCGGGTCTGTCCCCAGATCATAATACTGGAATCAAGAGAGTTTTGGCTTTCGGGCGCAAAACTCTTTTTGATTTTCTGTCCGACAATGCGTGTGATAAACGTGCTATAATTATGTCACGGATTCAGCGTGAAAATGGATTCCCGCTTTCATGGGAATGACATAAGGTATTCAGCTTCTTTGGGATTCAACCAGGAACCAGAAACCAAGAACCAGGAACTGGTTTCTTAAGTGAGGCCCATATGCCGATGATAGTTTACAATACGCTCACGCGAACCAAGGAACTCCTCGAACCGATCGAGTCGGGTAAGGTCGGCATGTACACCTGCGGGCCGACGGTCTATAATTTCATTCACATCGGCAACGCCCGCGTTTTCGTGTTTTTCGACGTCGCCCGCCGGTATCTACAGTATCGTGGATACCGCGTCAGGTACGTGCAGAATATCACCGACATCGAAGACAAGATTATCAATCGGGCGAAAGACGAGGGAATCACCGCTGCAGAGGTAGCCGAAAAGTATTCTCGTTATTACTTCGAAGACTCCGATGCGCTCGGCATCCAACGCGCTGATTATCACCCGCGCGCCACCGACCTCATCCCGGAAATGCTGGCTTATATAGAGAAGCTCATCGAGAAGGGCTTCGCCTACCAGGTCGAAGGCGACGTGTTCTTCGAGATATCGAAATTCAAAGGCTACGGACAACTCTCCCATCAAAACCTTGATGAACTGATGCAGGGCGTCCGCATCGAAGTCGATCCCAGACTCCGTCATCCGTTGGACTTTGCGCTGTGGAAGTCGGCGAAACCGGGTGAACCGAGCTGGGATAGCCCGTGGGGGAAAGGCAGACCCGGCTGGCATATCGAGTGCTCGGTCATGTCAAGCAAATATCTTGGCGAAGATTTCGATGTTCACGGCGGCGGGCATGACTTGATATTTCCGCACCACGAAAATGAAATTGCCCAAAGCCGCGCCGCCACCGGCAAAGGTTTCGCAAGGGTGTGGATGCACAACGGCTACCTCAATATCAGCGGCCAAAAGATGTCGAAATCTTTGGGCAACATCACCCTTGTTCGGGAGCTGCTGAAGATTGCCAGTCCCGAAGTCATTCGCCATTTCCTTCTGTCCGCTCACTACCGCAAACCCATTGATTTCACAGATGACTCGCTCGCGGAATCGGAGTCGGCAATCCGTCGGGTCTATATCGCTCTCGAGAAGGCTGAACGGCAGGCGTACTTGCTCGAAAAGAGAGGGCGAAAATCCGCAGAGGAGATATCTCTTGAGGACATCCGGAAGAAACTCGTGACCGATTTCGAGGAGGCGATGGACGACGATTTCAACACGCCGAAGGCCGTCGCAGCGTTCTTTGACATGGTCAGGAGCCTGAACAAGATTCTGGATGAACCCGATGCATGGAAGTGCAAGCCGGAGGACATCCGTTCCCTCGTCGAGGAGACCCGCAAACTTGGCGCGGTGCTCGGGCTGTTCCAGGGGAAAGCTGCCCGCTCTGACACGGAACTGAACGACAAGCTTATCGAGTTGTTGATTAATCTGCGCGCCGAGGCTCGCGTCCGAAAAGACTATCAGCTTGCCGATTCCGTCCGGTCTCGCCTGGCCGACCTCGGTATCGCTCTCGAAGACACGCCCGACGGCACGTTCTGGCGCGCGAACCGGGGTTGATAGTGACATAATCCGGGGACATGATGCCTCATCGTGTCCCCGGATTATGGGAAACACATGATGCCTTATCGCATCCCCGGATTACAGGAAACAGTGGTTTTCCCGGTGCCTTTGGGTTTTGACCCGGGACTCGGAACCCGAGACTCGGAACGAGTTTCCTAAGTGATTTACCTGGACAACGCCGCAACTTCTTTTCCGAAACCCCAGCCGGTTATCGAAGCGGTGACCCGCTATATGACGGATATCGGCGCCAGCCCCGGCCGTTCAACTCACAGACTCGGACGCCAGGCGGACAAAACGGTTTTTGAAACACGCCAGGCGCTCGCCCGGGTGTTCGGCGTCCGCCGTTCAGAGCGAATCGTCTTCACCTCGAACGCCACCGAGGCCATCAACCTCGCCATCAAGGGAACGCTTTCACCGGGCGACCACGCCGTCACCACGTCGCTCGAACACAATGCAGTCCTGCGTCCGTTGCGCGCGTTGATGCGTCGCGGCCTCGAATTGAGTATAATAAAGACTGAAGGGGGACCTGTCGACTCGGACGAAATCCAACGCGTAATCAAACCGAACACGCGTCTTATCGTAACCACCTTCGCCAGCAACGTAACAGGCGCGTTGATGCCGGTGAAAGAAATAGCGGAGATTGCGAGGACACACCGGATTCTGTATCTGGTCGATGCTGCTCAGGCCGCGGGTTCCATTCCGATCAATTTGGGCGAGTTGTCCCTCGACATGCTGGCGTTCACCGGCCATAAGGCCATGCTGGGACCAATGGGCACCGGCGGACTCTACATTGCCGAAGGCGTCGATGTCGCTCCGTTAAAGGAGGGCGGCACGGGAAGCGATTCGCCTAACCCGTTGCAGCCCGAGGCGCTTCCTGATAAATTTGAGGCGGGCACGCTCAACGGGCCGGGTATAGCCGGTTTAGGGGCCGCCGCGCAATATATATTAGAAAAAGGAATCGCTTCGGTACGGGAACGTGAGCTCGCACTTGCGCACCGGCTCGAAGAGGGCCTCTCTGAAATGCCGCGCGTAAAGGTGCGGTCGTGGCCCGGATATTCCGAGCGAATCGCCCTGACCTCGATTACGATCGATGGGCTGAGTTCACAGGAAGCGGCCCATAAGCTGGACCAGGAGTTCGGTATCTGCGTGAGAGGCGGCCTTCACTGCGCGCCCGAGGCGCACAAGAGCATTAATACTTTCCCGGGCGGCGTGGTGAGATTTAGTCCCGGGCTTTTCACGTCGGAACATGAAATCGACGAAGCGATTGAGGCTGTGCGTCGCATCGCAGCTGAGGGGTGCGTGAACGCCCCTTAATTCGGGGACATGATGCTTCATCGTGTCCCCGAATTAAGGGAAACAATGGTGAAGCGGAGAATGATCCTTAACGTCATTCTGAGCGAAGCGAAGAATCTCTCCAAACTGGCAAACTGACTTTTGCGAGGTAACAATCTATGAAACGCATATACCTTGATCACAATGCCACCACAGCGGTGAGTTCGGACGTACTCAAAGCGATGCTTCCATATTTCGAGCAGAAATTCGGCAACGCTTCGAGCGTTCACAGCTTCGGGCGCGAATCACGCGAGGCGATAGCCAAGGCCCGCGAGCAGGTTGCCAGCCTCATCGGAGCGGAACCCGCAAACATTGTCTTCACAAGCGGCGGCACCGAGGCGGACAATTTCGCAATAAAGGGAATTGCCTACGCGAATGAAAAGAAAGGCAAGCACATAATCACATCGCAAGTCGAGCATCACGCGGTCCTAAACACGTGCAAGTTCGTCGAGAAGCAGGGATTCGAGGTCACTTACGTTAAGGTCGACAAATACGGGAAGGTTGACCTCGACCAACTGCGCGAGTCGATTCGTAAAGACACGATCCTGATCTCGATCATCCACGGGAACAATGAAATCGGCACCATTCAGGACATCGACGAGATTGGCAAAATCGCCGCTGAGAAGGGCGTCTATTTCCATACAGACGCTGTTCAGAGTTGCGGCAAAATACCCGTCGACGTGGCGAAGTCTCATGCGACGCTTCTGTCGATCTCCGGCCACAAGATATACGGTCCCAAGGGTGTCGGCGCTCTCTTTATCAAGAAAGGCACGCGCATCTTTCCTCTGCAACACGGCGGACATCACGAAACCAATCGCCGGGCCGGGACGGAGAACGTGCCGGGCATAGTGGGAATGGGAAAGGCCTGCGAACTCTCCCAGAAATCGATGGAAGGGAACTATCGCAAATTGTTCGAGCTTCGCGACCGCCTTCAGAACGAACTTGTCGAGCGCGTCGACGAAACCATCATAAACGGACACCCGACCGACAGACTCCCAAACACTCTGAACATCTGTTTCCGTTACGTAGAGGGTGAATCGATGATCATGATGCTCGACATGAAGGGCATAGCCGTGTCAAGCGGCTCGGCGTGCGCCTCCGGTTCGCTCGATCCGTCGCACGTGCTCCTCGCCATTGGTTTGCCACACGAAATCGACCACGGTTCGCTGAGGTTCTCGCTCGGGATAGACAACACCCGTGAAGACATCGACTACGTCGCCGAAGTTCTTCCGGAAATCGTCCAACGCCTCCGGAAAATGTCGGCGCTCACATGACATCCCCTCATTTCCCCCTTTGCAAAGGGGGACGAAGAGGGTGTCCCGTAATTGGCGATTTGGCGAGGATTCTTGTAGGTGCGAATTTATTCGCACACTATTTTCGGGCTTCTTTCACATGGCGTATGCGAATAAATTCGCACCTACGGAATTACGGGACGGCCTCCGAAGCGGGATTTGGCGAGAGGTCAAAGGCGAAAGGGAACCACGAGAAGTCAAAAGTCGAAAGTCAAAAATCGAAGGTAAAGAAAAGCAAAAAGAGACCGTCATTCTGAGCGAAGCGAAGAATCTCAATCCAAAATCTAAAATCTAAAATCCAAAATAAATATACCCCCAGCACGTTCTTATGTCACATCCCGACAACACTCAATCTGTTCCTGATGAACCCAAATACATCCTCGTCCTTCCAACCACCCATCACACCCTTCTTGCAGAAGAGGTTCTCCAGTCGGTCAATATCCGCTATCTTCCCGTGCCAAAACCTAAAAAGGCTGTCTCGGACTGCGGCATGGCAATCCAGATAGGGGCCCAAGACCTTTCCGCCGCATCAGACGCGCTGAAACGAGAAAACCTCGTCTTCAAGATATTCCTGAAAAGGACTACCGGCGAGATCGAACCGCTTGAGGAACAATAAATCCGTCGGACTGACAATCGTTTTGCGATTGTAAGGGAGCAGCATGCTGCGCCTTGAGTTGCGATGGGTTCTTGGGAATCTGCGGGGCAGATTCCAATTGACCCTTTGGAAGCTGTCCCGCAATTATGTAGGTGCGAATTTATTCGCACATGCAGGGCGAGAAAAGGCGGGAAATATGTGCGAATGAATTCGCACCCACCGGGACCAAGCCCATCTATGCAACTGTGCGACGGCTACTTTATCGGGTAATTAATCGTCGGACGGCCTCCGTCATCCCCTCAGCGCTTATTGAAGTGAGACATCTAACGTTTGCGCACTGGCTCATGGTGTCACGAGCACACGGACTGCAATCGGCATCCCCGCGAATAATCTTGACATTATCGCCTTGTGGCGCCCATACCTCGGGATCCGTGGGCCCGAATATCGCGAGCGTCGGTATTCCTGTAGCCGCGGCCAAATGCGTCACCCCTGAATCATTTCCCACATAGACTGCGCATCTCGAAAGCGCGGCAGCAAGGTGTCTGAGCGGCAGATTTTGCGCGATAACCGCGTCGAGTTCTCTGCTGAGTTTCGCCACGCGTCCGACCAGCCGCTCGTCAGCCGGCCCAAGAATCAATAGGAGCGAACAGTTCGCATCTTCAGATACCCGGCGCTCCAACGCCTCATTCGACCTCGGACGTTTGACGTTTGACGTTGGACTTTGAACATTGCACTTTGCACTCCCAAATACTTGCCCTTCGACCGTCCCATCCGACCTTGGACTTTGGACCTTCGACCTTCGACTATCGTCTGATAATCGCCGTGCCAGCGCCTCGAATCTTTCCTTCGGCCAGCATTTCTTCTCGCTCCCGCTGCCCGGATGAATGGCGATTACATCTCTTATCCCCCCTTTCGCAAAAGGGGGGGGAGGGGATTGGGGTCGCAAAAACGATTCTGCCCATCGCAGTTCATCCTCATTGAATGTCAAGAACGGCAGAGGGCTCTTCACTGCCGGTTGCTGTTCGGTCACATCGTGCACGAGGAGCCTGATGACATCGAGCAGATACTGACTCACAGTCACCCGCTCTCCCGCCGGCGGGAAAGGCGGTCGGACAATCACGTTCTTTATCCCAAGATGGGAAAGGTTTCTTTGGAGGATTCTCTCCGGGTCTGAAACACATGCGAGCGCAGCATCAAATGAGGAGAGGTGCTTTGAAACTTCTTTGGAAAGTCCTATGGCTTGCTCGAAGAGCGGCAGGAGTTCTGCCCTTTCAACCGAATCTATTGCGTTGACCGGGCCCGGAAATACAAGGCTCAGAATCTCCGGACGGCCGAGTATCTCGATATGAGCTTGCGGGAATTGCCGCCTTAGCGCGTTCAGCGCGGGCAGAAGCAGGAGGAAATCGCCGAGCGATCCCCGATGAATGATAAGGATGCGCTTCATGCTCACACGGGTAAAAGGACAAAACCCTTAAATGGATTCTCGCCTTCGCGGCAATGATAAGAGAGAAGCTGTTCATTCGTGTAATTCGTCTCGCGCTTTGCGCGATTCGTGTCTCGAAGTTTCATCTTCTTTTCTTGGCGGGAATGATGCTGAAGAGGCTGCATTCGCATGATTCGTCCCATTCGTCATATCCGTGATCCCAGCTTCTTCTTTTCCATTCGTGTCATTCGTCCCGCGCCTCGCGCGATTCGTGACATTCGTGTTCCCAGAGTTTCTTCTTCTGTCGTTTCTTCTTCTTTTCCCTTTTTCCCTTTTTCCCTTTTCGCCCCCAATCTTTTCAGTACGCCTTAACTATCCTTCCCGTCATATTCTCCAACTGGAACAGTCGCGTGCTCAGATATTTTTCGCCTCTGTCCGGTATTATGCAGACAACGGTTCCGCGCTCCAGTTCTTCGGTCGTCTGAACTGCTGCATAGAATGCCGCGCCTGCGCTCATTCCGGCGAAAATGCCCTCCTCGCGCGACAACCGGCGGCTATACTCATCACAGAGACGGTCGTCAACCGTAACCTTTTCGTCCCAGCCGGTTTCACTATATATGCCCGGAACGATCGCCTCTTTCATGTTCTTGAGTCCTTGAATCTTGTGGCCGAGCACGGGCTCAACCGCCACCACCTTCATTTTCGGATTCAGCTCGCGCAGGCGTTTGCCAGCCCCCATAATCGTGCCCGACGTTCCGAGCGCGGCGACAAAAACGTCAACATCACCGTCGAGGTCTTCCCAAATCTCCTCGGCGGTGGTACGGTAATGAATCTCGGGATTGGCGCAATTATTGAACTGGTCCGGCTCCCAGTATTTGCCCGGGTTCTCTTTGATGAGCTCGCGCGCCTTCAGGATCGCGCCGTCGGTTCCCTTCGAGGGCTCGGTCAAAATGAGAGTCGCCCCGAGCGCCAATAACATATTCTTGCGCTCGTCACTCATTCCGGCCGACATGGTGACGTGTAGTTGATATCCCTTCACGAGGGCGACGATGGCAAGTCCTATGCCCGTGTTTCCGCTCGTGGGTTCGAGAATGATCTTGTCCTTCGTAAGTCTGCCGTCGCGCTCGGCAGCCTCAACCATGCTGAGCGCGATGCGGTCCTTCACCGAGCCACCCGGATTTTGGCCCTCCAACTTGACGTAAAGTGTGGCGTTCTTGTTATTTACGGACTTGTTGACTCTTACCAGCGGAGTCCTTCCGATGGTTTCCAAGATGTTTTGATAAACACGCATAAAATAGGCCCTTCACAACCCCCGTTTTACCCAATCTGCCCCCACAATTAAAAGCCCATTATAGCACGATTATCGGGCTTTCACAATGACCGTGGCTATTCCCGATTTAAGATTTTAGTCCCGCGAGGTGCGGGACCGGGTGGAGAAAAGGACTCTTGACTCATTCCCATATATGGGGTAGTATTTTAGCATGGCTAAGAATTCTAGAGGTATGATCATCATATGGGCTCTTAGAACGCTCCCGGTTCTAATCGCGGCGGCCTCATTGATGCTTGGTTGCCACAGAAAGCGCGATATGCAGGATGTCAACTTGACCCCCACGCAGACCGACATCCAGCAAGGGGGCGACAGCGTCAATACCCATGAAAAGCTCCGTTTTGCAATAGGAGCGGTGATATCACCGGAAAGGACGTATTCAACCTACAATGACTTTGTTAGATATATTGGCGAGAGACTGGGACAACCATATGAGATGGTGCAACGCAAGACATACGGCGAAATCAATGAGTTGCTTTACATGGAGAACGTGCAGGCAGGCCTCGTTTGTACCGGCGCATATCTGGAAGGCCGGGAAAAATTTGGAATAGAGGCGCTTGTCGTCCCGGTATGCCACGGAAAACCTGTCTATTACTCGTATGTCATAGTCCCAAAGGACAGCCTCGTCGAGAATTTCGAACAGTTGCGGGGCAGACGTTTTGCTTTCAGCGACCCCCTTTCAAACTCGGGCTATAACTATCCAATGTACCTCCTGATACTTCGGAATGAGATGCCCGAGACATTTTTCAGCAAATACATCTTCACATACAGTCACGATAACAGCCTTAAGGCCGTAATGGAAGGGCTGGTTGATGCGGCGGCAGTCGACAGTCTGATCTACGACTATGATGCCGAAATCGATCCAAACGTCGTTGAGCGCACGAAGATTATCAACAAGTCTGCGGCTTTCTGCATCAATCCTGTCGTAGTTCCTCCCAGGATCAATCCCCGATACAAAGATAGGCTGAAGAAAGTCCTCTTAACCATGCACGAAGTCCCAGAGGGTAGAGAAATCCTCGAGAAATTGAAAATAGATCGCTTCGTTGAAGCGGATGACAGCGCATACCGATTTGCAAGCGAAGTGAGAAAGATAGTGCAAGGGGCCAAACCCACCCACGCCCGTGTAATGGAAATCTTCCAGGAGGAAATGGGGGAGATAATCGATGGCCTGACCACAGACAACATGAAGAAGGTCGAGACCGCAGGCGAAGTTCTTAAGCGACTATATTATAAATATGACATCAATGACACAAGCGGCAGGTTTGACAAGAAGGGATACTCAAGACGAAGAGAAGAGTTCGAGCTCCTCGACAGAAAACTGCATTCTCTAGCCGGAGATTTGTCGCAAGACGCAAAGACCGAAGACAAGGCGAAACTCCTCGAAGATTTCGCGGAGATTCTGCAAACGTGCATTGACTGCCATCAAAACTTCCGCGTTGAACAAGAAGCGACCGAGCATGCCCAGTCCCTGCGCAAAAACATCATTGGCGGTTCTTGACGCGCTGGCTTTCATTCCTGCGTTGCGAGCATCCACATTTCGCCCCCGAGTTAACCGGCGTCGTTTCGCGACATATCATCTGCCTTGGCAGATTGTCCGTGGAACGCGGGCCGCCCTTTACGGGGGACACGATTTGGACCGCTTGCATCGTCTTGGCACGCGTCTTGTATTAGTTATGTTATTGCCGCACATTCATTGAAAAGGGACTGGCAGCCGGTGACCGTGCTGCGGTACGCGACACGATTAACTAAGGAACACATGGTTTTCTTGGAAAAACCGCGAAGGCTCAACCTTAGGGCGAAAATGATCGTCTGTTTTGCCGTCCTTATGGCCGTAGGCGGGCTGTTTACTACGGTTCTCGTCACGCATAATCTTGTGAGCGCGATGAACGATTCGCTCATAAGAAAAGGCCAGCTTAGGGTGCGGGAACTGGCGAGCCGAAGCATCGAACTTTTCCTTTCGGAAGATGTCGTGGCTCTGAAGAAGATCGTTGACGACATGATGAAAAGCGACGAGGATCTCCTCTATGTTTTTCTCCTCGACAAGAGTGACAACGTGGTTGTCCACTCTTTTCCCGGCGTGTTTCCGAAAGCTCTGGCAGGAGCAAACGTCTCTCCCGGCGGTCAGCCCCCGGCTGTTCGAATCCTAAACACAGAAAGAGGGGTCGTCTATGACTTCTCAACCCCTGTGTTAGGTGGACAGCTCGGAGCCGCAAGGATCGGGCTCTCAACTCGTACTTATCAAAAAACGATTGCGGCCGTAAGAAACAAGATAATCACTACCACGGTCGTTATGCTGCATGTCGGCATTATAGGCCTCATCCTGATAGCGTTTAGCATCACCAAGTCACTCAAAGTGCTGACACAAGCGGCAGAAAGGATCACCGAGGGCGATTTGTCACATGAGATAAAGACCGGCGCCGAGGATGAGATCGGAAAATTATCGTCAGCGTTCAAAACTATGGTCGAGAAATTGAAGCGGCAAATAGAAGAATTAACTGCGTCAGAGCAAAAGATCAAGCTCCTCCATGAATACAACGCCAAATTGCTAAACAGTATGGGTGAATCTATCTGCGTCATAGATTCCAATTACCGGATAGAATTCATCAACGAATTGATGAAAGAAAAATATGGAGATATCGTGGGAAAGGATTGCAGAGAGGCCCTCGGCGCGCACGAACGACCATGCGCCATGTGCCCTCTTAACGAGGTTATCGAGACAGGTGAGCCCAGAATCATCAGCCATGAGGCCCGGCACGACAGAATATTCGAGATCAGTATGTTTCCGGTAAAAGACCCCGAGGGCAAAGTCGCCATCATCGAAAGGACGAGTGATATCACCGATCAAATACGGCTTCAGAAAAGGCTTGATAAATCCGAGCATCTGGCGTTTGTAGGAGAAATAGCTGCAAGCGTAGCCCATGAGATTAACAATCCGCTCGATGGTATCCAAAATTGCCTTGACATTTTGAGGAAGGATACGAACGGCTCTTACAGCAAGGAACAATTCTTCGACCTCATAGCGGAAGGTCTCGACCGGATCGCCTTCATCGTAAAAAGACTTCTTGTGTTTTCGAGAAATTACAAGGTCGATAAGACCGAGACAAGCATAGCCGACGTTATCAAGAAGTCCCTCTTGTTTATAACCAGCAAACTGGCAAAGGACGGAATCGCCGTCGAGGTTGACATTGATGGCGATTTGCCCGCGATTGAGGCCGACCCCTATAATCTCTCTCAGGTTATCATGAATATTGTCCTTAACTCGGCGCAGGCAATCAATGGCCGAGGCAACATCAGGATTGAGGCTCAAAGGGACTCGACCCTTGACGGTATCCAAATCGATATCTCCGACGATGGATGTGGAATTCCAACGGAGAATATTGGGAGAATATTTGATCCTTTTTTTACGACAAAGGAAGGGACTTACGGTACAGGCCTCGGGCTCTCTTTTTCAAAAAAGATTATCGAGCAACATTACGGAAGCATCTCGGTTTGCAGTACCGTTGGCAAAGGGACAACCTTTACCATACTGTTGCCCTTTGCCGAGAAAGAGCTGTGAAGCTGAACGATGACCAACAAGATTCTCATAGTCGATGATGAGAAGCTCAAGAGAGTATCGCTCGAGGCCCAACTCGCGTCGGAGGGCTTCGAGGTAATAACTGCGAAGAACGCCTACGAAGGCTCGAACTGCCTGGCCGAGGAGAATTTCGACATCGTCATCACCGATATGAAGATGCCCGGCAAAGACGGGCTCGCGTTTCTCAAAGAAATCAACTCAAAATGGCCCGGAACCGCCGTAATCATCATGACCGCGTACGGGACCGTGGAAACTGCCGTCGAAGCCATGAAGAACGGCGCCTACGACTACATCACCAAACCCTTCACATTTGATGAACTGAAGTTGAGGCTCAGTAGAATTATCCGGCAGCGAGAGCTTGAGAAAGACCTTTCCTCGATACGAGAAAAGCTTCAATCCCACTACAGTTTCCAGAATCTTGTCGGACGGTCGCCTCAAATGAAAAGCTTAATCGAAGATATCAACACCATTGCTTCCGACGATTGCACCGTTCTCATAGAGGGCGAGACCGGCGTCGGCAAGGAAATGGTCGCTAA
>CAYVDS010000137.1:2605-13646 GCA_964450145.1 uncultured bacterium | reverse complement strand
CTCGGGCTCCCTTTTCAGGATTTTGCCGTCCTTCATTTGCACTTGAATCGGTTCACCGCAATCGAGGCATGGGCAATCAATTTGAACTGTTTTTCCGGGAAATAGCCAGCAGACCGCCAGCGACTCGAACGCTCACTGGCCGAACCATTTCTGCTCGCCGTCGATGGTGATGCGGTATTGGTTTGGAAGGTTGTGAAATGGCGCCATCGACACGATAAGGTCCGTGTTCGGGTACAACCAACCGGGCACTCCGGAATTCATCAAGTCATGGAGCGCCGTCCTGCCTTCCTTCACGGAAATGCCTAATTCCCTCGCTATCTCCGTGTAGTGAGGCGCCCGCCCTGTTTTCACCATGCGCTTCATGATGATGTTGAACGTCTTGTCCAGCAGGCTTTGTTCATTCATGAGATTTCACCTCCTCAAGATTTCCCACAGCAGATTCCGTTGCACAAGGACTAAGAGGGTGACGCCAAAAAGTATATCAGAAAAGGAGTCGATCAGCCACGATATTCTCTGGCCAGCGGAAGATTGCTCTTCGATGCAGGACGCCTGTCATAGTTACATCCGCTTGCGCCACCGATTTCCTGCGCACATGATTGTAGCAAATCAATATCTCGTCCTAATCCAGAAACAGGAGGTGGAACATGCAAGAGCCAGTCCGCATCGCTCCGAGTGAGGCTCGAGCAAAGGTGAAAGCGGGCGCCGCGCTACTCGTGTGCGGATACTCTGACCCCGAGATGTTCAAGAGTATGCGTCTCGAGGGCGCAATCTCGCTTCAGGAATTCGAGTCGACGGTCGGCGCCCTGCCGAAAACGCAGGAAATCGTTTTCTATTGCGCCTGACCTCGCGAAAAGACTGCTGCCGGTCAGGCAGCCAAATATATCGAGAAGGGATACATGAATGCGAGAGCTCTCGGCGGCGGGGTCGAGGCGTGGAAAAATGCGGGATTTCCGCTCGTTGGATAGATGAAAGAAACGCGCCAGCGCTGGAACGCGCTGGCGCACGGGTCTGAGCTACGGGTCAAGAGGAACGCCCTCTCAATCAGTTTTCTCCGGACTCGATAGGTATCTTCAGTCTTTTCGCCTTCTCGGTCTTTGGCAGCGCCACTTCGAGGACTCCGCTCTCATACTTTGCCATCAGGTTCTCGGAGTTGACTTCCCCCGGTATGTGCACATACCGATGGAATTCACCCTCGTATCGCTCGCGAGACCAGTAACAAGTATCTTCCCCGTATCCCGGCTCTTCGCGGCGGCCCGTGATAGATAGGATATGCCCGTCAAAAGACAACGTGATCTGGTCTCTTGTCATTCCTGGCAGGTCTACCCTCACGTAAAAGAAATTGTCGTCCTCGAACACGTCGGCGGTTGGATGCCATGCTGTTGGCAATTCCGAACTGCGTCTTCCCCCAAACCCGAACGGGAGATCGAGAAACCTGTCTGTAAAGAGTTCCGGAAGATCAAACATATTTGCGAAGGGCTCGAGCTCTCTCAACCCTCTATGTCTTACGATAGCCATCTATACATACCTCCTTTTTGCTCTCTCCAATTTTCCTTACCGACCATTAAGAAGAGCATGCAATGTGCCAATAGCGAAAGCCCGAGGTTTTACAGGGAGGCGTGTGCTTAAATGACTGTTTTCCAAGTACTTGTATCTTTCTTATATGTATGGTTTCGCGCTGTGCGAGTTAAGTCGAGGGCCTTCTGTCGCAAGATAAGACAATGAGGGTCATTTTTATCGAGTATTTTTGAAACAGCGAACCCCGCGAATCAACAAGAATTGCGCGGCGGGGGCGAGTAGCCCAAGACAGTGCCTCTTTTCGCAGATTGTGCTGTTCTTCAGGATGTACCGCAGGCCGCAATAAGAAAGTGTGTGCCAAGAGCCGTCAGCGAAAGGCATTCAAGACTCAATATCTAGATAGAACCCTACCCATTTCTTCTATATATAGTATTTTTTTCTTGACAAATATCCGAAATATGGTACACTATAGCCATAGTCAAATTGGATTCGCCTGCGGGCGGCGTGCGCAGCGTCAATTCGGAGATATAACTCATGTATTTAAAAGAACTTGAGCTTTGTGGGTTCAAGTCATTTGCACACAAGACCACGCTCAATCTCGAGAAGGGGATATCTGGAATTGTTGGCCCCAATGGGTGTGGTAAGAGCAACATCGGGGACGCAATACGTTGGGTCCTCGGCGAGCAGAAAATGCGTGTGTTACGCGGACAGCACATGGAGGATGTAATATTCAGCGGAAGTGAGGACCGCCACCCCCTCGGGATGGCCGAGGTTTCTCTGGTTCTCGATAACTCCAGTGGCAGACTGCCGCTTGAATATTCCGAGGTTAGCATCACCCGCAGACTTTTCAGATCGGGCGAGAGCGAATACTACCTGAACAAACTCCCCTGCCGCAGGAAAGATGTCGTCGAGCTCCTCATGGGAACCGGCATCGGCGTTGATTCATATTCGCTTATCGAGCAAGGGCGGATTGACCTCATCCTGAGTTCGAAGCCGGAAGAGAGGCGGTACATTTTCGAGGACGCCGCCGGCATCATGAAATACAAGACCCGGAAAGACGCCGCCCTGAGAAAGATGGAGCGGGCCGATACAAACCTTCTGCGCCTGCAGGACACTGTCATCGAGGTTCGTCGGCAGATAACCTCCCTCAAGCGGCAAGCCAATGCCGCTCAGCGATACCGGCAGTTCCGCGACGAACTGCGCGGGCTCGAACTCAGGCTTGCACTCATTAAATACCGCGAATTAGACGAGGAACACACTGTTCTTTCCGAACGCGCTAGGCAACTCGCCGACCAACTCGCGGAAATCTCGGCGAAACAGGCGAGCGAAGAGAGCGAACTCGAAAGAGACCGTCTCGGATTGCTCGAGCTCGAAAACGCGCTCTCGCAGGGTCGCAGCCAATCTCACGACCTTCACTCGCAAACAGAGAAGGCTGAGAGTCAGATAACCCTTTTCCGTGAGCGGATCGCTGCCATTGATGATCGCGAGAAACGCGATATGGCCGACATCTCGGAACTCGAATGCTCGCTCGAAGAGCTAACGCGTGAACGCGCTCTCGCGGAGGAGAAGGAACTCGATGCCGCCGGCCGTGTCTCGGAGGTTCAGCGCAGCCTCGATGAGAAAGAAACTCAAATGGCCGAGCTGATTCAGCGACTCGAAGCATGTGAGCGCATCATCGAGGAGCTGCGCTCTGTCCAACTCGAGAAACTGAATCGCAAGATCAATCTTCAAAACGAGCTGAGCGCGACTGAGACGAATCTCCAGTCGCTCTCGAAACGCATTTCGAAACTCTCCGAGCGCAAAGTTCAGGTGGAGCAAAGCGTATCTCAGCATGAAAGCCGACTGAGCGAGACCAGGTTCATGATCGAATCCCTCCGCGCCGCCCTGGCCTCGCTCAGTTCGGAAGTAAATTCGCTGACCGAGACGGCTGTTTCCAAGGGGACCGAGCTCGAAATGTCGGTCGCACGGCGCGACTCCGCGCGCGATTTGCTCGCAGCCGCCCGCTCGAAGCTTTCCTCGCTCGAAGAGCTACGCGATAAATTCGAAGGCTACGAAGAAGGCGTGCGCGCTGTAATGCTTGCAAAACACCAGGGCGACCCGCGGGCGAGCGGTGTGATTGGTCCGCTGGCTGACCTTGTCGGGGCTAATAAGGAACACGAGGCTGCTATCGAGGTTGCCCTCGGCCCTCGGCTTCAGCACATCGTCGTTGAGGATGTTGAAGCGGCCCGGGAGTGCGCCGGCCTGCTCGAATCGAGCCGCGCGGGCCGCGCAAGCTTGATTCCGCTCAGCTCGTTCAGCTCGAACGGGCATAACGGCGAACCAACGACGCTGTTTGAGGCAGTGGGTACGTGCGCCGCTGACCTGGCGCAATGCGATGAGAGAATCCGGCCCGTCGTCGAAAAACTTCTCGATTCGACCCTGGTCGTTGACTCGTTCGACACGGCGATTTCGCTGGCGCCATCGCTTGATCCTCGGCGCGACCTCGTAACCTTGCGCGGAGAAGCAGTTTCCTCTTTAGGAATTATCACCGCTGGCGACGCGGGCCACGGGCGCGGACTACTCGGCCGAAAAAATGAGATTGAGGAACTACGCGACTCCGTCGAAAAGACCACTGCCACCATCGAGGCGGAGAACATAAACATCGCGAGCCTCAAACGCGACATCGAGCAGCGTCATGACGTCATCCAGAAACTTCGCGCTTCGATTGGCTCTCACGAAGTTGAGCTTGCGAAGGCGGGGCGCGACCTGCAACAACTGGGCGCAGGCAAACAGCGCGACGAACAGGAGTTCGACGTACTCGCTCAGGAGCACGCGCTCGCGACGCTTGAGAGCCACGAGCTTGCCAAACAGCGGCAAGAACTCGCAGTACAAATTGAGCGCGCGGCGCGTGTCGAGGCCGAGACGCAGGAGAAACTGAAAGAAACGGGAGCGGCGCTCGGTGAACTCAGACACCGCAAAGACGCGCTTGCGGCGGAGATAGCGGATTTGAGGGTAAGCGTTTCATCTTTGCAGCTCAACTGCAAGACGTTCAAGCATGAGATTGCCAGGCTCGAAGTCGATATGCAGGAAACGGCTCGGCGCATCTCCGAGAAACGTAAAGACATCGGCGAGGGCGTCGAGGCGAGGGCGGCTTTCGCGGGCCAGATCGAGACTTCGCGGGCCGTAATCCAGCAGATATTCGAGCAGAAGCGCGTCCTCGACTGTGAGATCGAGAAAACCGACGAGCAGAGACGGGCGCTTTTCGACAAGATGCGCGCGTTTGAGGAGGGTCTCAAGAAAACGCGCTCGCTCGCGCATGAAGCCGGCGCAAAGCATCATCAGACCGAGATATCGCTCGCTCAGAACGAGGAGAAGATATCGTTCCTCAAGGAAAAGACGCTTGCCGACTATCGTCTCTCGATGTCCGAAATCTCGCAAGAGATAACCGTCGAGGAAGGCTTCGATTCACAGGCCGCCACCGAGGAGGCCCAACGCCTGAGGAGCAAAATCGATTCGATAGGGCCCGTGAACCTCATCGCGATAGAAGAGTTCGAAGAGCTTCAGCAGCGCTACAATTTTCTCATTCAGCAGGAGGCCGATCTTAGAAAAGCGAAAGAGGCGCTCCTGGGAATCATCAAGAGAATAAACGAAACCACGCAGACGATGTTCCTCGAGACCTTCAACCAGATTCACGAACATTTCCACGAGATATTCCGCCACCTGTTCGGCGGCGGCCGCGCCACAGTTCAACTCATCGATCCGGCGAACCCTCTCGAGAGCGGCATCGAAATCAGCGTACACCCTCCGGGCAAGAAAGCACAGAACATCTCGCTGCTGTCCGGCGGAGAGAAGGCTCTCACCGCAATCTCACTTCTTTTCGCCATTTTCAAGACAAGGCCGAGCCCCTTCTGCGTGCTCGATGAGGTTGATGCCGCGCTCGACGACAGCAACATTCTCCGTTTCACGCGGCTCGTCAAGATGTTCTCGAACGACGTGCAATTCATCGTCGTCACACACAACAAGCGCACGATGGAATTGGCCGACGTGCTCTACGGCGTTACGATGGAGGAGCGCGGCGTGAGCCAGATCGTGTCGGTCAAGTTCAAGAAGACGAGCGCATTCGAGTTCCTTGAGCCCAGCGTAGCATAATGCTATAATACATCGAAGTCCCTGTAGGGGCGCAGCATGCTGCGCCCCTACGTATTTGGTGAGTCTTGCCTGTTGTCATTCCCGTGCAAGCGAGCGCCTATTCGGGGACACCTCCCTGCAAGGTGTCCCCGAATAGGGAGAAGCGGAAGAAAGGAATTCACAACTCGTGGCCGAGAAGAACCGAATTGGAATCATCGCAAGACTGCGGAGTCAACTCGGCAAGGCGCGGGAGGGCTTCGCCTCGAAAGTAGGCAGTCTTCTCCGCAGAGGCAAGATTGACGAAAACGTTTTTGACGAGCTCGAGGCGACTCTGATTCAGGCGGATATGGGTGTCAACACCACGGTCGAACTCATCGAGAAAATGCGCGAGCGCGCGAAAACCGATAAACTGACGGACGCTGGCCAGCTTTACTCGGTGCTCGAAGAAGAGCTAATCGCTCTGCTGTCGCGCGCTGCGGACGCCGAGCCGAAGCCGGTTCGGCCAGTCGGCCCGCGGGTTACGCTGATGATTGGTGTCAACGGCGTTGGCAAAACCACCACCATCGGGAAACTCGCCCACATGCATCGACAAGAAAGCAAAAAGGTGATGGTTGCGGCATCGGACACATTCCGGGCCGCCGCCGTAGAGCAACTTGAGATATGGACCAATCGAGCCGGCGCAGATATTGTAAAGCATAAGTCGGGCGCCGACCCTGCCGCCGTCGCCTATGACGCGCTCGCCGCCGCCATCGCGAGAAAGTGCGACCATCTGATTATTGACACGGCCGGAAGGCTTCACACAAAGACGAACCTCATGGAAGAGCTGAAGAAAATAAAGCGCGTACTGGGCAAGCTCGACTCGACCGCTCCCCACGAGGTTTTGATGGTTCTCGACGCGACGACAGGGCAGAACGCCCTCTCTCAGGCGCGTCTGTTCACCGAAGCGCTCGGAGTCACGGGGATCGTTTTGACGAAGCTCGATGGAACTGCAAAGGGCGGCATCGTTGTGGCCATTCAGCAGGAATTAGGGATACCGGTCAAATACATCGGTGTCGGTGAATCACTCGACGACCTCAAACCTTTCCACCCTGATGAATTCGTGAAGGCGCTGTTCGAGGACTCCTAAGGAACTGGTTTCAAGTTTCAGGTTTCAAGTTTCAAACGGGACCCCGCTTCTTTGCAGGATCAACTTCGCCGCAGGCAGGACGGAATGCTGCGGGAAACTTAGACCTCGCCTATCAGTTCCTCGGCGTTTTTCCACAGCAAGCGTTCTCGAAGCCACGGGTTACGTTCAGTCATATCCAATACAATCGCCAGTTCGTAGCGTTGACCCCCGAATGGCCAGTCCGTTCCGAAAAGAACTCTGTCACCGCCTACCTTTTCAACTGCCTTCCTCACCATGCGGACCGGCTGGAAACTGGTCTCGAGGTAGACATTGGGGAACACCTGTGCAACTTCAATTGCTTTGTTTGACTCAAGAAGCCCCATATGGCCCATCACGAATTTCACGCGCGGAAAGGCCGCGAATACCTTGACGTAGTTGCCGGGCTCGCCATAGCTCTCCGACTCGGATTCCGGCACATAGTAGGAGCTTTGCCCGCAGTGAAAGAACACGGTCAAGCCATATTGGCTGAACTCCTCAACCGTCTCCATGCATTCCGGCCCCGAGGGATGAAAATCCTGTATGATCGGATGCAATTTCAGTCCGCGGCATCCCCCGGCAACATAGTTCCTGAGCTTTTCCACGCGTTTGAAATCGTGCGGATCAACGGACGCGAAAGGAATCAGCCGTTTGTCTTTCTTTGCCGCAGAGAGGATATCCGTCGTGCCCCCATAACGTTCGACGGGCAGAACGACACTCCGCGTCATGCCTGTTCCCTCCATTCCCTTCACAAGCACCTCTACAGACGCCATTGCATTGCGCGCCTGGCTCTCTCTTGCAATGATCTTACGCAGTGAGTGTGTCAGCCGCTCAGGCGCGTACCAATTGAATCGCTGCCACTCAAACAGTCGGATTAAAATGCCTCGCGATGGACGAACCTTTGCGGCATTGGCAGGGAATAAAATATCCTGCGCGTGTGTGTGCATATCGATAATCTTCAAGACTCTCTCCTTTGGACTGATGGGATAGATCAGTTTATCCTATTACTGCGGGCTTTTGCAACGAGAAATCGGCCCAACAGATTGAAAACGCTCCATGACTTCTGCTAAAATTAAGTCCAACAAGGACTAACGATTGGCAGGACATGAGAAAGTGACCGACAATATAACGGGGACAATCAGCGTCGTCGTGCCTACCTTCAACGGCATCAAATTCATTCCTGACTGCTTGAACTCGCTTGAACAGCAACTGAGAAAACCAGACGAGATTATCCTCGTCGATGACGGTTCAACTGACGACACCGTTTCCCTTGTTGTAAGGCGGCACCCGAACGTGCGCCTCATCAGACTGGAGTCGAACCGCGGCTTTGCGACAGCGGTCAATGAAGGCATTCGACACGCATCCGGAGACTATATCGCACTCCTCAACAATGACACCCGCGCGGCGCCGCAATGGCTTTCGGAACTGAAAAGGACACTGGATGAAAATCCTTCCGCCGGTTTCTGCTCCTCAAAAATGCTGTTCGCCGACCAGCCCGACGTGATTAATTCAGTCGGCATCGGATTCACGCGAGCCGGGACGGCCTTCGACGTGGGCTACGGTGAAAAGGACGGTGACAGGTTCACCGCGCCTCGCCCGATATTCGGCGCTTGCGCCGGCGCAGCCATGTACCGGCGGAAAGTCTTTGATGACGTTGGTCTATTCGATGAGGACCTTTTTATGTGGTATGAGGACGCCGACCTCAGCTTTCGAGCCCAGCTCGCCGGTTACGGATGTCTCTTTGTGCCGACAGCCATTGTATATCACATCGGCGGGGGAACCGCATCTCCTAACCATAAATCTCATATCTTCTACTGCTCTCGCAACCAGATACTGATATTGGCGAAGAATTTGCCAGATGCTCTGCGGGTACATTACTTCAGCCGTCTTATTCTTATATGCTTAAAACATTTGTTTAAGACTCTTCTCAGAGGGGAAACCACTGTTTTGCGCGGATATCTTGCTGCCCTGAAAGACCTAAAGTATTTTATTAGAAAAGGCAAGCTAACTTCTTATAAGACAGTGGCTTCAGTTCAGGAATTATCTCGTCTCCTAAAAATGGATTCATACAATTAGGCGGGGGAACATCATTCTGCCTGAACAATCGTGTAAGCGCGAATAAACCTGGCAGAGTTGATGCGCGCTGGAAGAAGAACTGCTGACAGAATGCCGATAAGTGTGACAGGCCAGACCGTATCCGTTGTGATCCCGAACTATAACGGTGAGCCATGTCTTTCTGAGTGCCTTGATTCGCTGGTGAATCAGACGTATGAGAATCTCGAGGTCATTTTGGTGGACAATGCCTCGGTTGACGGCTCGGCCACCCTCGTAGAAACCCGCTATCCAAACGTTCGTTTGACAAGACTGCCCTCGAACAGAGGGTTTGCGGCTGCGGTGAATGCCGGCATTTCGGTCTCTCGCGGCCAATTTGTGGTCATACTTAACAACGATACCCGGGCCGAGCCGGATTTTATTCAGGAACTCTTTATAGCGCTGCAGGAAGAGCATTCTGCCGCGATGGCGGCGCCGAAAATGCTGTTTGCCCGAAATCCGAGGATAATCAATTCTTTGGGACTGGGTTATAATGTCACGGGCTCTAACCACGACGTAGGGTTTGGACTTGAAGATAGCGCGAGATTCGGAGCGCGAAATTGGGTGTTCGGGCCCTGCGGCGGAGCAGGGATGTTTCGCCGGAGTCTGATCGAGGATGCAGGTCCCTTTGATGAAGACTTTTTTATGTATTACGAGGATGTAGACTACAGTTTCCGGGCGCAGTTGCTCGGCTATAAGTGCATATTCGTGCCCACAGCGAGAATTTATCATGAAGAGGGCGCCAGCGGCGGCTCTTTGCCGAGGCCCAGGAATTATTATTTTGCCCGGAACTCGGTCGCGGTCATACTACGAAATTTTCCCACGAGACTGCTTTTGAAATATTTGCCTACAATCTCCTGGGAGATCATCAAGCGCGCGCTTTCGCCGTTGCGCGGGGGAGACCTTTCAGCGATCTTGGGCTATGCGGCGGCGATTGGCCGCCTGGGCGCTACGCTCAAGAAACGCCGCCTTACGCAAACACACCGAAGGGTCGCTGACAGTTATATCGAAGACATTCTCCTGAAAAACCGGTCAATCGTCAAAGAGATAAATCTTCGCGGCAGGCCGGTCGAAGGGCTTCCATGAAACTCGCGTGCATTGGCCCCCTCGGTCCCTTGAAAACCGGCGTGGCCGATTTCAGCGAAAGTTTGCTTCCGTATTTGGCCGAGTGGTGCGACATTAAGCTTTTCACAGACGCCTATACGCCGACAACTACCGCCATTCTGAGCCGTTACACGACGGCAGACATTTCGGCCTTCGTTTGTGACCCTTCGGCCTTCGACGTGGCTATCTATCACATGGGGAATCACTATCGTTTCCACAAGGGAGTCTTCGAAGCCATTCGGAGAGTTCCGTCGATAGTGCTACTCCATGACTGCGTCCTCAACCAGTTCTTTGCGAAGCTCGCTTTGGAGCGCGGCAATTTCGCGATATTTCGCCGATTATTGGAATATTGCCATCCGGACATCTCTCCGAAAGAAGCAGCTCTTTTTTTTGAGGTGAAGGGGGACCCATACCGTTATCCAATGGCAGGGATTGTGGCTGCGTGCTCGCGTGGCACGATTGTGATGAATGAGTATGGCCGGTCTATTGTTCTGAGGGAAGCGCCTCGGGCGAACATTCTGAGAATCAATTTCCCGCACTTTGCGACGCCGGTTTTGCCTGAATCTGCAACGGCATTCCGCGCGAAACACGGAATACCCGGGGACTGGTTTGTCGTAACCTCCATCGGGCATATGACGCCAGCCAAGAGAATAGACGTTGCGCTCGAAGCGTTCCGCAAGTTCAATGAGAAATTCCCCGAGAGCGTGTTCTTGCTTGCGGGCGAGGCTTCGCCTCGGTTCCCATTGGCAGCCGTGACTGGAGGGAAATGGGCCAAGAACGTAAGATTCCTCGGATACCTGTCCCGGGCAGAGCTCGAAGGGCTGAGGGAGGCGTCCGACGTATGCATCAATCTGAGGTATCCGAGCAATGGCGAGATGTCGAGCACGCTTATTGAAATGATCGGCCGCGGTAAAGTCGTAGTAGTATCGAACTACGCTCAGTTTGCCGAATTCCCTGACTCAACGTGCGTGAAAATAAATGTCGGGCCGGGCGAAAGCGACGACCTTGCAGGGAGTCTTTTGGAACTTGCCCGTAACCCGGATCGCCGCCGCGCTCTTGCCGATGCCGCCCGCGAGCACGTCC
>CAYVDS010000137.1:0-2595 GCA_964450145.1 uncultured bacterium | reverse complement strand
CAAAAAAAAACTCGGAGTCAGAACCGCTCCTTACGCCGGACGAAATTCGTCGCCTTTTCACGCCGGACAACTGGCCCACGCGGTCACGACATATGCTCATATACAATGCGAGGCGGTTTCTTGCGTACACGCGCGAGCAGGGGATGGCGCAAACAGTTCGCCACACCCTGCGCCGAGCGTTCGCAAGAACGGCGTAAAAGAGCGTGAGCGATGTGGAATAACCATATTGGACTGTTGACATGCGTATAGGCATAGACGCCACGCCCATTACGAATCGTAGCGGCACCGGTTACTACACGCAGAAACTTATCGAGTTCCTGGGCCGCGCCGACTGCGAAAATGAATACTTTTTGTTTTGCCCATCCGAATATGCCTCTCATCTGGAACGCCCGCGCATGTTCGATTACCCCAATTATCGAATTATTATTGTCCGTGCGCGAGGACAGGCCGCGCAGGCCGCGTGGAAGCAGTTCAATCTTCCCCGACAAATCCATGAGCTTGGAATAGAGTTGTTTCATTTCCCGGCTTTCATCGCCTCGCTTCGGGCGGAAGTCCCCTCCGTCGTGACTGTTCATGATCTCTGTTTCGCTTTGTTCCCCGAGACTTTTTCCTTGCTGCGACGGCCTTACTACAAATGCGTTATACCACGAAGCGTCAGGCGATGCGAGGCCGTGATAGCCGATTCGGACGCCACGAAGGAGGACATACACAGGCATCTGCATATTGGCAACGGGCGCGTGCGGACTGTTCACCTGGGAGTCGACCCGGTTCGCTTCTACCATGTTTCAGAGGAAAACGAGCGCGAGAGGCTGCGCCGGCAATATTCCTTGCCTGCTCATTTCATTCTCTATGTGGGCACTCTCGAACCGCGCAAGAATATCCCGCGCCTGATAAGGGCCTTCGCATACGGAGTGGCGTCGAAGGGGCTTCCTCACCATCTCGTTATAGCCGGGAGAAAAGGTTGGCTTTTCGATGAAATATTCCGCGAAGTTCGGGCGCTGAGTCTGGGGAGCCTCGTGCATTTCCCCGGTCATATAGCTTCCGCGGACTTATCCGTTCTTTACAGCATGGCTCGCGCTTTCGTATATCCGTCTCTCTATGAAGGCTTCGGTTTGCCTTGCCTCGAAGCGATGTCATGTGCCACTCCTGTGGTCACATCGAACCGTTCTTCGCTCCCCGAAGTAGTCGGCGACTCCGCGTTACTTGTCGACCCGACCTCGGTCGAGTCGATCGCGAATGCCCTCAGGAAGGTTTGCTCCGATGATGGATGTCATAGAGACCTATCCGAGCGCGGGCAGCGCCGCGCAAGCCGCTTCTCATGGTTGACGACCGCCAAAAAAACCCTTGAGGTTTATACGCGGACTCTGAGAGAGGCGCG
The DNA here is from genome assembly GCA_964450145.1 of uncultured bacterium. Lineage (GTDB taxonomy): Bacteria > Abyssobacteria > SURF-5 > SURF-5 > SURF-5 > JACRIR01. The sequence continues at coordinate 1,217 of CAYVDS010000137.1, read as the reverse complement.
ATGAAGATTCTTCACGTCTACAAGGACTACTACCCGCCCGTCGTCGGCGGCATCGAGAAGCACATCGCCCAGCTCTGCAACTACTTCAAGCAAAAGCACGAGGTCACGGTTCTCGTGTGCAACCGGAGGCCGTTTACCAGCATCGAGAATGTTGATGGAGTCACGGTAATTAAGGTCGGGCAGGTGGGACGCCTCCAATCGGCCCCTCTCGCGCCAACTTTTCCGCTGTGGCTGAGAAGACTCGAGGCAGATATCGTCCACTTCCATATGCCCAACCCGACGTGCGAGTTTTCATATCTGCTCGCTGGTTCGCCCGGCACGATGGTGGTCACTTATCATAGCGATATCATTCGACAGGAGCTTCTTCTCAGATTCTATCGCCCATTCCTTCAACGGTTTCTCGCCCGCGCGAGAGTCATAATGCCGACGTCTTCGATTTATGCCGATACCTCGCCGTTTCTTCGCGAAGTCCGTTCTAAATGTCAAGTGGTGCCACTTGGCATTGATACGCACATGATTGAATCCGCTGGCTCCCGCCTGGGGCCGGAAATCGGAAAACTTCATAATATCTTCGGGCCGGATTTCATCCTATTTGTGGGGAAGATCAGGTATTACAAGGGGCTCCAGTTTCTTATCGAAGCAATGCCCAAAATAAATGTCCCACTCGTAGTGGTCGGAAGCGGTCCGATGGAGGATGACCTAAGGGCGCTCGCCGCAAATTATGGCGTTGCCGACAAGACGCACTTCGTCGGCGAACTTACGGAGGACGACCTCTGGGTTTTCTATCACGCCTGTTCACTGCTCGTTCTGCCTTCGGTTTACAGGAGCGAAGCTTACGGCCTCGTTCAGTTGGAGGCTCACGCATGCGCCAAACCCGTCGTGAGCACGCGTCTGGGGACCGGCGTCGAGTTCGTAAACATGGACGGTAAGACAGGTCTCGTCGTGCCTCCGGCAGACTCAGCGGCCCTTGCCGGAGCGATAAACGAACTTCTCGGTGACCCGGAGCGACGCATGAGGATGGGTAAGTTTGCCCAGCAGCGCGCCCGGAAAGAATTCGACGTCAAGCTCATGTTCGAAAAAGTCGAGGCTGTTTATGCAGAGGTATTGGGAAAATTGGGAGTATAGGGACAGACCCTCTCTCTGCGGGTCTGTCCCTATTTTCCCAGTCGTTTGATTGGAGCTTTCAATGTGTGCTAACATAAAAGCCAGCGTTGATT
>CAYVDS010000136.1:11566-13792 GCA_964450145.1 uncultured bacterium | reverse complement strand
AACGGCGAGTGGGTCGTGTAAAGGGTCTGATTCTGTTTTGCCAGCTTTTCGAAAAATTCCACGGTTTTAGCTTGGGCCGTACCGTGGAGATGCAAGCCGGGCTCATCCAGCAGAAGTATGCTCTCGGCGTGTGTCTCTCTTGCCTCCACCAAAAAGACAGTAAAGAATGAAAAAAAGTATTGCATACCATAACTACGCTGATCTAGTTCGATTTCACTCTCGTCGAGGTCGTCGGAGACCCACACTCGAAAGTAGTCTCCGTCGATCTGATAACGGAACTTATGCCGCCTCTGCTCCCACCAATCAGAGAATTTCTTTGTCATGGAGGCTGAAGCTGATGAAACAAGAATCGCTCTCTCATCAATTTGCTTACGAACCCCCGGTTTTTCTGGCTCACCATGTTGGTAAGGGGCCAGCCCGTTTAATTGCTGCACGTCTAAGCCTACATGTTTGAAAAGGCAGTGCGTTGTCCTCGTCTTTAGTCCTTGTTGGTTTTTCGACAGATTGGAAATAAATGTCGGGATGTGCACTGCGCTTTCGATGACATCGTAGCGGTCGAAATATATAAATTGTGGTAAGCGTTCCACAACCCACTGCTGGACGTTGCCAAGAGCCTCCGCTTCTTTAGCTCTTGTTAGAAGGAGATTAATTGGGGCTAACACGGGACTGAAAAGAGATTTTTCCCATTCTTCGTTTGCCCTTGCGGCAATTGCATTAAGAACCTTTTCTATTTCTGCTTTCGAAACAAACTCCTGTTTGGAAAAGCCCGTCATGACATTTCCGAGGGCTTCCAAGATTTCCTCTTTTTTTGTTCCTAGTCCTTCTCCTTTACCTTCCGGTGCTATAAGATCTTGAAGGCTTTTGGACGCTTCGCTTACCACTCGGGTGAGTTCTGTCGTCTTGACTGTACTGATATCGCATTCCGGTTCAAAGCCGACCTCATATTTCCCTGAGTAATGCCGTATGACAAACACTTTTTTGACATTGCTAAGCTTCTCGCAAATGTCGGAGATATCCTCGATTTCACTCTCCTCTAAGGAAAAATAGCAAGTCACAACTGGCCAATCTTTCAATCGAAATTAATCTGTGTACCGCCGGCGGGGAAATTCCTTCAGTCCATCGTATTTCTCACCATCTGAGGGATTCAACTTGGAAAGACCGCGGAAGATTGCCGACTTGCCAGCTTCGTTCTTGCTGACGAAAACCGTGAGGTCTTCACAAGAAACCCAGCCAGTGTCCAAGACTTTCTTGTAGTTTTGGTCTCGGAATTTGTTGAGTCTCATATGTGCAAATGTCCTCCTAATTGGCTCTGGATTGTTTGTCGCGAGGGTTGAATCATTCTAACACAGAGAGAAAGTGTTTTTCAATAATGGTTTAGGTATTCGTGGTTTGGCCGGAAGAACATCTTCCACGCGCGGTCTTTCCTAGAGATGCTGGAGAACGCGATCAGACGCTATCAGAACCCGGATATCGAAGCAGCGCAAGCGGTTCAAGAGCTAATCATGTTGGCCGGGAACATATGTGAAGCTAATCGACGTGGAGAAAAGCCCCGGCCCCACAGAAGATGAAACCGCGTTCTACGACGCCCTCGAAGTCAACGACAGCGCAGTCGAACTTGTCCGGACCGTGCGAAACAGTGTTGTCACCAACTGGACTGGTCGCGAAGACGCCCGGGCCTGAATGCGGGTCATGATCAAACGCATTCTCCGGCGCTACGGCTACCCTCCCGACAAACAAGCCCGCGCCACCGACCTCGTCCTAGAACAAGCCGCAGTCCTCTGCAAAGACTGGGCAGAATCCGAATGACAAAGGGATAGGCTAGAACCCCGGTACCTGTCGAGGCGATAAAGACCGACGCGTTGATGAAAACCGACCCGTCAAGTATCTCATTCTCGAAACCAAAGGATTCGACCCGCTTGTGGAATTCAAAGCCCAAACGGCGGAGGCTGGATTGCCGCCGTCACCGCAAACGGCAGCTATGGTAGCTGGACCTGCGCAATCACCCGCAAACGGGAAGAAGTCACAAAGCGAGCGATGAAGCCGAGGAGCGCGACTTCGCTTGGACTCTTCACCGTGCAATCACAGCCATATATGACCCCAGATATTGCGCCACGTTGACTCAATAACCCAAGATACTGTTAACTGACAAAACGCCAGTTTATTGCCATGGGTGTGCGTAGAAACTAGGCCGAGATTCCGCTTGACAACAAACTGTGCCTACTATAT
>CAYVDS010000136.1:10452-11556 GCA_964450145.1 uncultured bacterium | reverse complement strand
AAGCAACGAATTTGATGCTATGCTTAAAGCAATTTAACGCAAGATGTGCTTGCAGGTTGGTTATGTATTGGCGCTCGCCCTGGTTCACGAAAGGGAAGGGAATTTTTGTTTGAAGTCAGAACCTCGATGGCATCCAATACGGAGGAAGTGATTATGCCCTTTGCAGCAGAGGGACACGAGGCTGTTCCAAACAGAATCCCGGGGGGTCCCATTCACGTGAAAGTGACGCGAAAGCAGGCTCAAGAAATCATCAGACAAATGGATGAAGAGTATGAAAGAGCCATACAGGAGTATCGGGGATGGAGATTCCGGGGAGAGAAGGAATTGCAGCATCGATATCTTGACTAATAATTATACTGGCAACACAGATGACAAGTGAGTTTAAGGGCGGCTTTTGCGAGCTGCCCTTAACTATTTCTGTAACCGGCGGGAGGGTCAAGGACAAATGCCTTCGGAGCTTTTCTGTAACAGCGCACTCCTATTGAGAATCCCTCAAGACAAGAACCTTCTGGAAGAAATCGGAAATCCAAGACATTCCAACCAAGTCAATCCTTTTCAGATAATCAAAACGTACTTGTTGGAAAATGGATGCAAGCATGTTCTTGTTGAAAATGACTATGTTGACCGGGATTTTCTTGAGGGCTTTTGCGCCTTTTTTTCGAGATCATACGGAGACAAATCGAAAAGATGTACAAGGCTGCATTTCTTTCGTGATGTGGGGGGCAAAGAATTCCCCCAGAATATTTTGGAGCTGGACCGAAAGGAATATGAAGATTATTACATGGGGTTTTCCGTAATCAGACCGTTTCCAGCCTTTAATGTGGGGAGAACAGTTATCGCATTCTATCCCAAGGACGATAGCAAGGAATTTGTCCTTGGCGGTGCAACATTCGCCCCCAATATCTACGGCCATTATTTCAGAGTGAATGGTTTTCCGTTCATCCAACAGGATACTCAGGTGGGAGCATGTGCCACCGCTGCAATTTGGTGTGCAACTGAAGCAATGGCGCAAAGGTTCAACTTTCCCCGCTATTCAACCGCCGAGATAACGTGCTTGGCGACTAAATACACCGCACATTTGGGGAGACCCATGCCGTCAACTGG
>CAYVDS010000136.1:0-10442 GCA_964450145.1 uncultured bacterium | reverse complement strand
ATGCTCAGCTGTCTGAGAGAAATGGGCTATGATCCAATTGTCCACATGCCTGATAATACGAAGAATCTGAAGGCAATGATCTACAACTACATGGAGTCGGAGATACCTGTAATACTGTGGCTCTCTCGAAAAGCATCCGACAGAGATCATGCGGTGACAGTCGTCGGTCATACCTACGAGCATGATCTTGAATTCCCCAAAAAGGAAGACTATTGCACAACGGCTGATTTGGTCGACAGTTTCCTTGTCCACGACGACAGAATTGGCCCTTACCGAAAATTGAAGTTTATGCAGCCCGATGAGATTCTGCAGCCCGGCACAATAGGAAATGTGCTTGATCCCAGCAAGTTGTACCTACCTAACGAAAAGATTCCGAAGGAACCTGCGACATTGGATGACTTCCCAAACCCGATTAGAATTCAGATTCACGGAGATAACTATCATGTTGTCGAAAACCTCAAAGCGGTTATTGTTCCTCTCCCCAAATACGTATTTGTTCCCGGATATGTCGCCGAAAAAAGAGCTTATCGTGTGGTAAGCATCGCTGCCCAAGTCTGTAAGACCCCAAAGCTGATGGACCGTCTTGTACTAAGGACATATCTCAGACATTCCAACGAGTTCAAACAAAGTGTTCTGAAGGGAAACATGTGTGATGATTTAAAGCGATATTACCTGTGTAAGAGTCTCCCAAGATATATTTGGGTTACAGAACTCAGCAGACAGGATCTGGTGCGCGTGGACTCAAAACACAAGAGGTTGATGTTTGGTGAGGTTCTTGTGGATTCAACGTCAAACGAGCTTGACTTCAATGCTTTCTTGTCCTTCCATGGGCCAGAGATCATCGCGGAGGGCAATCGCCCAATCGTCGAGGCGCTTGACGAGAAGAACACAATCAAACTGATTGGCGACGTAATGTATCCGCACTTGTCACGTTGAGAATCACCACTTTGTGTACTAAATCCGTACCCGTTTCGTGAATTTTCGCGCCAATTCATGGCCACAAATCTTCGTTCTTCTCATCTGTCATTCCGCACTCATCATTCTTTTTCCATTTCCCCTTTGCCCTTACCTCATATTTCTGTTTCCCCCTGCCCTGCTTGATTAAAATGATATGCTCGCCACAAATGCTCAATTTTAGCTTCCTGCCACAGCTCGGACAGTAAAGTAAGCTAAATTCTTGGGGTCTGCTTTTGCTGTTGCTTTTCTTTCTCTCCTGCCTCTCTAGGGGGAGCGGGAGGCGGCCGCCGACCTGACTCAGTTCTGTCCGAAATACAGATCGGCCGGCGCCGATTCCCCCTTGCTTCACCTCTCTGCTCTCAGCTCTCCGTAGTCTACTCGGGATTTTCCATTCGTGAAATTCGCATAATTCGTGTGATTCGTGTTCCCATCTTCTTCAACTTATTCGTGCGATTCGATTCCCATTCGCCGTATTAGTGTTTGCAGATTCGCAACCCATTCGTGCTATTCGTGTTCCAAAATTCCCAAAGTAATTAACAAAAACTTCGTTGCTCGACTTTCCCACCCCTTGTACCATGAACATCAGGATTTGGATTGACACACGCGCAGCGGCCAAGCGAACGCAGAATGACTCATTGGGAGAGAATGAAATGGAGAAGCGAGGAAAGAACAGGGATGAAAGTAAGATTTGCTGATCTTTGCTTTCTCACATTGTAGTCTGATTCATCCCTTTCGCCTTGTTCCTTGTTCCTTTCGTCTGTCCTTATCGGCGTTCATCGGCGGTTCCCGTTCCTTGTTCAATCCAAAATCTAAAATCCAAAATCGTAACAAAGGAGGAGAACATGACATCAAACACACAATCGAACCAGCGGCAAATGAGCGCCCCCATAGTCACTCCCATCACAAACGGCCCCGGCGCCCATTCCCTCAACGACCTCTATCACGCCCGCAGGTTCATCGAGTTCTACGGAAAACACACCCGCTATTGCCGCAAACTCGAAAAATTCCTCACATGGAACGGCCGCCACTGGACCCCCGATGAAACCGGTCAGGTCTGGCAATGGGTCACCCGCGCAGCTTCACAAGCGTATCAAGCCGACTTCACCAGTGCTTCCGACCACGAGCGCCTGCGCCTCAATAAATGGCTCGCCCGCGCCGAAACATGCGGAAACATCGAGAACGCGCTCAAACAACTCCGCTCCCAACCGGAAATCATTGCCGAGCCCAACGATTTCGACCGAGACCCCTGGCTCTTTAACGTGAACAACGGCACGATCGACCTGCGAACCGGCAAATTGCGCGAACACCGCCCGGAAGACATGATCACGAAGCTCGCGCCAGTCGACTTCAACCCCCACGGTCCTCAGCCCGGTCTCTGGACAAACTTTCTCAACGAAATATTCGGCGGCAATTCCGACCTGATCGCTTTCATCCAGCGCGTCTGCGGATACGCGCTCACCGGCTCAGTCGCCGAACAGAAACTTTTCCTCCTGCATGGCACAGGAGCCAACGGCAAAAAAACCTTTCTCGAAACACTGATGTTCGTCATGGGCTCCTCGGGACTGCCTCCCTCGGGGCCGGACCCCTACTCTTTGTCGCTGTCTCCCAAATTCCTGTTTTCTGCGGGGCGCGCGCATGCGCCCGAATTCGCCGACCTTAAAGCCTGCAGGCTCGCGGCAATAACCGAAGTCGAATTCAACAAGGCCCTTGCCGAGCCAACACTCAAGAAACTCAGTGGCGCCGGCCGGCTCACGTTCCAGCGTGCTCGGCGCGACCGCCTCGAATTCGATCCATCCCATAAACTCTTCATCTGTGCGAATCACATCTTCGTCATTGAGACAACTGACCATGCAATCTGGCAGCGCATCTCTCTGATACCGTTCAATATCACGATACCCGAAGAACGCCGGGACAAAGACCTGCCACAAAAACTCCGCGCCCAGGCCCGAGGAATCCTAAGTTGGCTCGTCGCTGGCTGCCTCGAATGGCAAAAGAAAGGTCTTGCCGATCCCGCCGAAGTCACCGACGCCACACGGTCCTATCGTGGCGAGATGGACCTCATCGGCGCCTTCCTCGGCGACCGTTGCGACATAGCTCCGGACGCCGGCGACAAGTCAACAGACCTCTACAGTTCCTATACCGATTGGTGCGAATGCAATGATGAGCGCCCGTTGTGCCCTCGCGTGTTCGGAATGCGACTCAAAGAACGCGGCTTCAAACAACACCGCACCAATACCTACAGAATTTGGCAAGGGCTAACCCGAAAGGAGACCGGATGGTGACCACTAACACGATTTCATCCATTCTCTCGAATCTTTATCCGTGCTATCCGCGTCACGCATCGCGGATTCGCACAATAGGTGCTTTCTCTCTTCCTTCTGCGACCACAAGACGGTCATTGCGAAAGGAGACCATCCTGATAATTCCGGCCACCATAAGCCAGTCATTGCGAGCGGAGCGAAACAATCTTCAAAGCAGTCATTGCGAGCAAAGCGAAGCAATCTCTTTGCTTTCTCCCCCTTTCGCAAAGGGGGACGCAGGGGGATTTTTCCGCCACAAAGAGCAAGCACCGCCGTTCTTGCTTTGCGCCCCCTCTATACTACTCAATGGCGAAATTTTGAATTCTTGTCACGATTTCCGCACCGCTTTGGGGACAGTCCCTTTTTACGGGCCGCGTCTTCTAGGCCGTAGAATAGGGACTGTCCCCAAAGCTTGGTTGCGGCTTCGCCGCGCTGTGGTCGGATTCTTCTCCGCCGATCCAGAATCAACCGGACAATTTAAGTCCAAAAGTTTTGGAAATGAAACGCGACTTTTTGTGTCACTTGCGTCACGTTTTCTCAACAAAACCACTTGGGTACGCTCATCCGCTCGCTTTCGAACTCCTTCTCAAAGCTTCACTTCCAACTTCTCTTTCGCCTTGCTCCTTGCCCCTTTCGTCTACCCGCTTTTTAGCGGGGCTTTGCGTCACTCTTGCGTCACCTCTGCGTCACTTGTGTCATGTCCCCGTGTTGCAGAGCGAGGCAATCAATTGTTTCCTCGGGCTCTTCTTGGGCCCTCTTAGCCATAAACCATAAACCCTAAACCTTAAACAGATTTCTGTAGGAGGCGATCATGAACACCAGCGAATTGGAAAGACGACACATATTCAGACTGTTTGCGGCCGGCAACACCCCGGACCAGGTTGCGGAAATACTCAACCGCGCGAAGGAAGATTCCGCTGACAATCAACCCGGTTCGATACTGGCCCGAATTTCCGCGCATATCGACATATCAGATATCAAAAAGCTCTTCCGTGAATACTTCGCAATGCCGATCAGCGAAAAGTTCGATCAGACTATGATGCTCGAGCATGTCACAAACCGCAGGCATCGCCTGATGGATGATATTAATGACACCGAACATGTGAATACCTTGCTGAAAAAGGCCCGTGGCAAGATGTTCTTCTCTCTTCTCGAACTCAAGCAGAGAATAAGACAGCGAATGTTGAGTGAAAAAGCGTCCCAAGATGAATGGGAATGGGTCCTCGCAGGAAGAGATTGGGGCGACTCCTGCATGAACGCTGCAACAGAGGATTCCGAAGAACTTACAGGAAAGGAAGATCAAAATGAAGCTGATTGACAAAATGGCGAGGGTGTTGGGATATGAGAAGGCGAGGAGAGTGCGCGAGATATTGGTGGACGATTTCGAGGAGAGGCTGGGCAAGGACAGGCCGGAAAATTATGAAGACTACGCGATAGCCTATGGCCAGGTGGTCTGGGTATATGCCTGCGTGAGCACGATAGCGACGGCCATCGCGGGTACGCCATTGAAGACCTATAGGCGAATGGCAAAAACTGTCGAGGAAGATTCCGATAGCCGACTTGCCCGGCTGCTCTCCGATGTGAACCCGCATATTTCGGCGTATGACCTCTGGGAAGCGACCGCGTCGTTCCTAGAACTCTCGGGCAATTGCTATTGGGAAATAGAGAAAGACGGCGAGGGCATTCCTGCGGCGATTTATCCGATGCGGCCCGACTGCGTGAAGATAGTGCCCGACAAGGCCGCGTTCGTGAAGGGATACATTTACGAGGTGAACGGACGGAGCGTTTCGCTCCGAGCCGATGAGGTCATCCACTTCAAGTATTTCAATCCCGCCAGCGAATATTACGGGCTTGGCCCTATAGCGGCCGCGCGCAACACAATCGTTGTCGACCAGTATTCGCTCGCCTGCAACAAGTCGCTGTTCAAGAACGGCGCGCATCCGGGCGGCGTGCTGGAAACGCAGGCGTCTCTGAGCGAGGAGGCGTTCAACCGGCTTCGCAAACAGTGGGAGGAGGGCCACAAGGGAGCGTCGCGAGCGCACCGGATTGCGGTGCTCGAGGAAGGCCTGACATATAAACCCATCGGCCTGAGCCCGCGCGATATGGAGTTCCTGAAACAGCGAAAGTTCTGCCGCGAGGAAATCTGCGCGGCGTTCAAGGTTCCGCCCGCGATTGTCGGCATTTACGAATATGCCAACTATGCGAATGCGGAGCATCAGAACAAGGCTTTCTGGCAGAAGACGATTATCCCGAAACTGCGAAAGCTGGAGCAGACGCTGAACAATTCGTTTTTGCCGATGTTTGCGCGAATACCGGGCAAAGAGGATGAGAGGTGGTTTGTGAGCTTTGACACTTCGGCGATTGACGCGCTCAAGGGGAATGAGGACGGCAAATCGCAGGTGCAGGAGCGGCTGGTACGGGCGGGGATTATGACCATCAACGAGATACGGCGGATCGAGAATTTGCCGCCGGTTCCGTGGGGAGATGTGTGGCCGCCAGAAAAATAGGCGAAAGGCGAAGGGCGAAATGCGAAAGGGAGCGGCGCGAAGCGCACCGGGTTCGCAGTTCCTGGTTTCCGGTTGAAAAGGAAGAAGAAGAACAAGAAGAAATGGAACACGAATGCCACGAATGAAAGAGCGAATCACACGAATAGAGTCAATGAGAATCTGAGCAATCTACGCGGCGTGTTGCCCATAGCAAATTCGATGAATTTCCTAGCCGGATGGGGCATCATATTCGTGGAATTCTTTGGTTTCTTATCATTCCCGCGAAGGCGGGAATCCATTTCGGAACAACGAGTTATACAAAAATGTTCTTGAAAATCACGAGAAAGATTAAAGAAACTAACAGTGAGCAATGCAGAGGAAAAGCAGAAAGGATGACTCCTCCGCGCTCCACAGTGCCCTCTCCGGTTGATGATTCGTGCAGTTCGATGCGAATGAATTCGCACCTACAGAATTACGGGACAGCCCGAAAGGCCATTTTGTTTGGAAGACTTCTTTTTTGTCGCTGGTTCCTGCTCTGCGCTCTCTGCGTCTCTGCGGTGAAACAAGCTGTTTTGGACAGCGGTGTTATGCTACGTTATTTCGGAAACGCTCCACGGCTCTTGGCTTGCGGGCGAGGGGTTTCGTTTACAGACTTTAGGTAAGGATTATGGCGTCGGTAGGTTCTCCGACGCTGGAATGGAGGTGTAGTTAAATGAATGCAAAATACTTGTTGGTCTTGGCTGTGGTGGCTGTAGTAGTCGGAATGGCGCTGCCAGCGATGGCGAAGCAGGCCGACTTAGCGGCAGTCATACAGAACCCGCAACAGTTCATGGGTCGCAATGTCACAATTACTGCGCCGATAGCGCAGAATATGGTTCCGAACGGCGGCGAATACCGCACGTGGAGCTTTTTCCTCGATTCGTGCGGCACACTTGGCGGGCTTGAAGCCGTCGAGAGCGGGTTCAACCCGGAAACAATAGAGAAAGCATATCGCCTTGTAGAGAAAGCCCGGCTGAAGGGCGATAAGATAACCGTCACGGGCAAGGTCGAAGAGAGCGACACAGGTTTGAGGCTCGAGCTTGCTTCGGTCCGTTATGGCGATACACAGATCAACACCGACGAAGGGCCGTTCGTGGAAAACTACTACGGCGACGAAATCTATCCGGGGACTCCGCGGTTCCATATGGGTCGCGCGTACTACGGGAGTGATTTTCCCGAGGTAGAGCCGCCGCCGGAGCATCAGAGGCTTGCGCGCATCTCGGGCTGTAAGAAATGATGAATAATGAGTGATGAATGATGAAGACGACGAAAAGAAGAAGGCCCGAGGGAACGCAGGGATAGGCCCAGAAGGCGGGTCAGTCTGTACAATGAATTCCCGCCTTCGCGGGAATGAAAAGAAGGGGCGGGAATGAAAATAGGAGGCGGGAATCAAAAGAACAGGCGCGAATGAAAAGAAGAGGCGGGAACGAGATAAGGTATCCCGCCTCTTTTTGATTCAACCGTAAACCGTGAACGCGCAGTGTGAACCCATTTTCTCAGGAAATGAACGGCAGGTTTTCCTTCTTGCGGTACACGAGCGCCTGGCAAATTGCGAGGAGTCTATCAGACTGATTTTTGACGGTTATGTAGTAGTTGGCCGTGCGGTTCGTCCTGTTGATTTCCTTGGCTTCTGCCGTGAGCGCGTCGCCGGGCGAGGGCGTCGCGAGGTAAGAGACGTTCATATTGAGGGCGACGGCCATCGTGCCATGCGAGTTTGAAGCGGTCTCGAACGCCTCATCGATGAGTGCGAAGATAGCGCCGCCGTGCGCCATCCCGAAAATATTCTCCATGTCGGGCGTGAACATCATCTTTACCTGTGAATAGCCTTCGCCGATTTTTGTCAATTCGAGCCCCAGTTTTTTCGCGAAAGGTTCGGATTCTACTTTTTGCCTGATCGCATCGAATACCGACTCACCCATTATTTCCTCTCCTTAGAAAGTAGGTTTGCCAGTTTGGCAGTTTGAGGAGTTGACGAGATTCTTCGCTCCGCTCGCAATGACTCTTGTGAATGTGCCTTTCTTATCATAATTAACCGCGCAGTGGGGTTGAGCGCTCTTAAGAACTGGCGATTGTTTCCCTTAATTCGGGGACACGATGAAGCATCATGTCCCCGAATTAAGGCGCGTTTCTCGCACAATTAACCTCGCGAAGAGGGGTCAGCGGCTCCTAAGAAACGAGGTTTACAGTCCACGGTTCACGGTTTACGGTTCCACAATCGCCGTTCCTCTCTCCCCCTTTGCAAAGCGGGGTGAGAGAACTGGAGGCGGTCACGCTCAATAATAATACCCCCTCGGAGAATAGTCAATAGAATCAGCGCTGTCGTGTGAGAACTATATTAGAACCCTATTTGACAAGGATTTGCAGGCGTGATATACTTGCGCCGCAAAAATCAGGGGGTGTCTTGTCCCCTTTGATAACCCCAGAGCAAGCCCTTACCCCAACCGGGCTACGAAGAAAGAGGCGAGAGGAGAAAGGAGCAAGGCGAAGGGAGAGCTTTCCCTTCGGTCCTTTCAAAAAGCAAGTCGAACGTTCAAAGTCTGAGATTTCGAGTCCCTGTAAAATCATAAATAAGTCTCCGCTCCCCGACCCCGCCAAGGCGGAGGGACAAGCTTCGCGGGAATTATGAAGAAAAGGCGGAATGAAAAGAAAGGCGTGTCTTATTCTTCGGGCAATTGATTGCGAAGGAAGTGACGACCATGATGTGGGATCCAAAGCATGAGTGCATGCCAAGAGAGCAACTGAGGGAACTACAGCTTAAGCGGCTCAAGAGCATAGTCCGCCGCGTATATAACAACGTCCCCTATTTTCGCAAGAAGCTCGATACCCTCGGTCTCAAACCCTCCGATATCAAGTTACTCGACGACCTCCAGAAGCTTCCGTTTATCACAAAGCATGAATTGAGAGAAACATATCCGTTCGGGCTTTTTGCGAAGCCAATGAAGGACGTGGTGAGGATTCATTCCTCATCGGGGACAACCGGCAAGCCTGTTGTGGCCGGATATACGCGGGCAGACCTGAACCTGTGGGCGGAATTGATGGCTCGCACATTGACAGCCGGCGGCGCAACGGCTGAGGACGTTGTTCAGAACGCTTACGGATACGGCCTTTTTACCGGGGGACTCGGCATCCACTACGGCGCGGAAAAGATTGGGGCGACGGTCATTCCTATTTCGGGCGGGAACACGGCGCGGCAGCTCATGGTAATGGAGGACTTCGGGGTTACGGTTCTCACGTGTACTCCCTCCTACTCGCTGCAAATCGCAGAGGTCGCCGAGGAGAAAGGCCTGGACATGCGGAAGTTGAAGCTGCGTGTCGGCTTCTTCGGGGCCGAGCCGTGGTCGGATGAAATGCGCAAGGAAATCGAGGATAGGCTTCATGTGCGGGCAATGGACCTCTACGGCTTAACCGAAGTAATAGGGCCGGGCGTTGCTTCCGAATGCGAGAACAGACGTGGGCTTCACATCTATGAAGATCATTTTATTCCCGAAATTATTGACCCGGATACTGGTAAAGTGCTGCCCCAAGGGCAGAGGGGTGAACTCGTTTTGACGTGCGTTACGAAACAGGCGTTTCCCGTAATTCGGTTCCGCACGCGCGACATAGCGAAACTTGAGTACGGCAAATGCGACTGCGGACGGACGCTTGTGCGCATGAACAGAGTGACAGGCCGCACGGACGACATGCTTATCATCCGTGGCGTCAACGTGTTCCCGTCGCAGATCGAGGCCGTGCTTGTCGGCATCGAGGAAGCCGAGCCTCACTATCAGTTGATTGTGCGGAAAGACGGCCCAATGGATACTCTCGAGGTTCAAGTTGAAGTCGACCAGCAATTGTTCTCAGATGAGATTAAGAAGCTCGAGCAAGTGGAGCGCAAGATCGCCCATGAGATCAACAGCATGCTGGGCATCCATGCGAAAGTGACACTCGTCGAACCGAAGACCATCGAGCGCAGCATGGGTAAGGCCAAACGGGTCATAGACCTGCGCAAGGGGGAATGAGCCGTGAAGACAAAACAGGTGTCTGTTTTTCTGGAAAATAAACCTGGCCATGTAAGGATGATAACCGAAGAGCTCAAGAAGGCGAATCTCAACATCCGCGCGATATCGCTTGCCGATAGCGAGAATTTCGGCATTTTGCGCATGGTGGTCGAAGACCCCGACAAAGCGTATTCGGTGTTGCGCGCGGCCAAGCACGCCGTGCAAGAGACGGAAGTTATCGCGATCGAAGTGCCGGATCAACCCGGCGGGCTCTCCGACGTTCTCAAGACGCTCGAGGATTGCGGAGTGAACATCGAGTATATGTATTCGGTTCTCGAGCGGAAGAGCAATAAAGCGGTGATAATTCTCAGAGTCGAAAATATAGATGATGTCATCGCTAAACTCAAGACACAAAACGTGAGGCTACTTTCGAGCGCAGAAGTGTACGGCGCCTTGTAGCTGCAAATTGGGGACACCATGCCGCATGGTGTCCCCAATTTGCAGAAGTTACGGCCGGCCCGGTCGGCAGGCCGCAGAGGAATTATCAGGAAATATTGGTGAGGCAGGAGTTGATGGAGGAGGAAAGCGAGCATGAAGAGGATTCTCATAGCAGCGGCAATCATCTGTCTTTTCGTAAGTGGGAGCGTGTGTGCGCAGGCGGCTGCTCCCGAAGCCTGTAAGAT
>CAYVDS010000135.1:9717-13831 GCA_964450145.1 uncultured bacterium | reverse complement strand
AGCCATTGTCGAACAATGTGTTCTTTAACCTCGTCAGGCGGCCTCATAGATCACTTTTCCGTACTTGTTGGCCGGATAGGCGATACCGCCAATAACGCCCTTGCTTTCCTCGAACCATTCAGTGGAGATCACGATGACATCGAACGGATACCCAAGGCCCCGAAGCGTGTCGTGAATGAGCACGCTCTTCTCGCGACGGTCACCGGGGTCGTTTTCAACGACAAGTAGATCAATGTCGCTGTCACGAGTCATTGCGCCGGTCGCAGCGGAGCCGAAGAGGATGATCTTATCGGGCGAGGCAACGGAAAGAATCCGCTGTTTGATTTCGTGAATCAAAGATTCGTCAATTCCCATGTCCGCCTCAAGGAGCGACAACAGCCATGATTTATTCTTTTGGAATATTATACAACAAACCGTGTGATCAGACAAAGTCCAAGGTCAAAAGTCGTGGACTCCCGCCCCCCCCGAGATGGTCGAAGGCGTGCTTCGCGGGATAAAGTAAAATCTCGTCGCCGAAGTCTCTTTAATGCTGCCTCTCCACGGCGCAAACATGTTTATCGTTGCGTGTATCCCTGAGATGACCATCTGTCTCGTTTCGTGACCTGTGGTCGCGCCTGTCCGTCTTGATAAAGTCAATTAACACGCATGCGTCCATAATCATCAGCTTTCGCGCCGCGGGACGATGCATTACACGACGGCCTCCCAGTTTTGCAGGAGGTCTTGCATCTTATCAATGCTTATGCCGAGCATTTCGGTGCCACGGCTGAGCGATATCATGTCTTTCTCGACGGCGCCCCTGATCAGGCGGCTGAAACGATCGCCATAGAAATCAAAACGTTCCATCCCGTACGGCTCGGAGGAGTCAAACGCCATCGGCTCCTCTATGAACTGAAGTCTGCGGTTGAATTTCTGTTGATAGGCCTTGTGAAATCGCGCCCACACCGACTTGTCCGCAACCTTACGCTCGATCAGACGGAACAGCACCGTCTTGTAGCTGACCCGGAAAATGCGTTTGACCTTAAAAACCCTGTCTACCCAGTGCAATCCCGCCGACTCGTTCCATTCTTTGCGAAACCCATCGTCCGGCATCAAAAAGTGTCCGGCAAAGAGGTCGGCCTCTCGTTCCTCCTTGTTATCTTCGGCTGTCCGGGTGACATCATAAGCGTTGGGATGCAACATGAGATGGCCGAGTTCATGCGCAGCGCTGAAAATGCGTCTCTCCACCGAAATCCGCTCCCACACATTTACAACCACCGCCGGGCCACCGTCTTTCTCTCCAACCGACATCCCGAAGAAACCATCTGATGCCATCGGGATCGAAAGAACTTTCACGCCTGCGCTTTCGAGCAGGCCGCAGATGTCGTGGATGGGCTCATCCGGTTTCAGCCCCAGCTTTCTCCGGCAAAACGCGGCGGCGCCAATGACATCGCCCCTCGAGCATCGCGTCTTGAACTGCCTTAGTCCGAAAGGAACCTTCTCGTCCAGGACCTTCTCCAAATAATTGAAATCATCAATCCATCTCGCTACCTCTGCAAGAACGTTTTCACGGTTTTGCATCCGCCTCGCAGAGCGGAACCGAACGGTCTTTAACTCTCGAACCGGCAGAAAAAGCTCCTGAAGCTTCACATCGAGAGCTCTCGCGATAGCCTGTACGGTCCTCATCCGGGGCTCGTTCTTCGCGAGCTCCAGATTCTTGATCGCCGGCAAGGATAAACCCGCCGCCTCCGCCAGATCGCTTTGGCTCAAACGTCTCGCAATCCTCAATCGCCTCACGTTTTGAGCGAGTACCTGCAAGCTCATTTTCGCCTCCTTCCTAGCTATCATATATTATACCATATATCATGCGATTGTCAAATGGTATCTCAACTGGGAAAGAACAAGGTCTATGTTCCTGACAGCCAGTCAAATAGATGTGTTCAATTCGGCAGAATACGCAGAGTATCAGCGACGACGAGAGCCGGCCGGCGCTTGGACTGGCTCAGGTCTGAAAAAGGAAAGGGCACAACGACCACATCTCCCTTCACAAACCTTTCCATGCTTCGTCCTCCTCCGGTCTGAGCCAGTCCTTCCCGAGGGATGATTCGCTCATTACGGCGGCGTCCAGCTCTCGGGCCATCTTTCCCTTGATGAAGTGAACGAAGTCAAGTATCTCTGTCAGGAACGGCTCAGGAACTTCCTCCAGCTCCGTCAGCAGTAATTGGCTGCGGCTTTGACTCGCCGTGTTCTCTGCGTCTCCGCGGTGAAATGATCAGTTCCCTAATCCGTTTCTTGACCTCTGTCCTGCGATCAGACATGGTTTACCGTTTCGGAATATTATACAACAGGCCCTATTCCCAGTCCGATGTCAAAATCATGGATTCCTGCTCCCGATGGGAAGGGGAAAGGGCAAGGGGAAATAAAGAAGAAGGGAGAAAGAAGAAGAGAAGAAGAGAGAAAAGAAAAGGACTGCATGGACTGCATGGACTACATGGACTGCATGGACGGGATGGACGGGATGGACAACCAAAGGCGAAGGGAGAAGGGAAACTGAAAAACAGGGGGAAAAAGGGGAAACGGCTAAATGGGGAAAGGGGAACCGCTCAAAGCGCGGGGTTTCTGGTTTCGAGTTTCTGGTTTCTGGTTGAAAAGAGTGAAGAGGCAAAGGGGCGAACGATTGCGGATTTCGGATTGCGGATTGACAGGCAATGATGAGTGAAGAATGCGGAATGGAATGGCAGAATACGCGAGGAAGTGAGAAGAGGGCTTGGGCCGGGCGCGGGTTCAGGCGATCTTGATATTCTGAAGCTCTATTACGGGTCTTTCTTTTTCAAATTCCAAGTGCTCGGAGGCATCAAGAATCTCGATGCCTACCACTTCCTCATGAGGGCCTAAGTCAACCGCAACGTCTTCGGACAGCCGTATCGTGGTGACCTGCATTGGGCCTTTTTTGAAAGATATGTATGCCGCGTCAACTTCCGGATCATATGTTATCTTCATTCCGCGCCCCCAATGAAAAAGACGTACACAGTCACTACGACAAGCTCATCAGCCTTTTCGGCAACAATCGGCACAACCTGCTTTGCCTGATAATACTTTCCTTTCCATTCAGCATTATAACTGAAATTCTTGCGAAAAGATAGTCGGCCTTTTTTCGCAGGAGCCTGTTCTCCCGTTCTTATGGCTTGTCCGACCTCTTCCGTTGACGCGCCCCGGTCCGCCATATTGCCGAGGGCGTGCTTGGAAAATCTGATCGGCTTTTCAGAACTCAAATCGAGCGCCTATCCTTTCCGTTTTGCCCTTTCGCCTCAATTCTTCAGGCTGAATTCAACTGGAATCTTGACCCAAGCGGAGGGGGAACTGGTGCCATTTTTTGCAGGCACAAATCGCCATTTCCGGACGGCCTTGATGGCGGCGCTATCGAGAAGTTCAAAGCCCGACGATTTATCAATACTGATTTCGCGAACGTTCCCGTTCGGCAACACTTCAACAAGAAGCACGACAGTCCCTTCCTGGCCATTGCGGCGCGCATCACGCGGGTATTCCGGTTTGGGATTGCTCATGTATGCAGGGGGATGGGCTGTAAGATAGCCGCCGAGACCGCCTTGAGCGCCCGGTTCAAGCGAGCCACCAATGTTCCCGTGCGGGCGACCCACCGGGTCGCCCCTACGGGAGGCGTCGGTAACGTTTGCTCCGTTGGCCGAACTTTCTCCGGTTTCCATAAACGCATTCAATCCCTGGGGGGAAGTTACTTCGTTTCCCGGCGCTGTAGGCATTACCTCGTTCGCCGCTGTCAAAACGGGCGTTTCGCTGTCGGGTTCGACTGCATAAGCAGGCTCCGGGCGCGCAACGCTTTCTGGCTTAGGCGCGGCGATGGGTTTAGACAAGCGCTTCGAGTTGATCGCCGGTTTCGGAACTCCAACCGGTTTTGCGTCGAGTCTCTCAACATCTGAGGATACTTGTTCGGTTTTTATTGGCCCAACCAGCGAAACCTCGATCGAAGGAACTGGAACCGCGAGGGTTTCACGAGAGAATCCGAATCCTGCAAACAGCGCAAACGCATGAACGGAGCAGGCGACGATAATCGACACGAGCAGCGTCCGGTCTTTCATCGTTCCTCCCTCTCCGTGGGCGTGGT
>CAYVDS010000135.1:0-9707 GCA_964450145.1 uncultured bacterium | reverse complement strand
GACGACTGCGCCGTGGCTCGCGTCGCGGTCGCCGTTGATGAGCACGCGAAGCGAGGGATTGGCCGAGCGGGCCGCCGAGATTCCGGCCGCCAGCGCCTCGAAACTTACCTTCTGATTGTTGAGATAGACGTTGTCTTCATCGGTTATCGAGATCGTCAAGGACTCCTCATGAATCGGAGACGCGGTTCGGACGGCCAGGAGATTGAGGGGTATGCCTTGCGGCTGTGTCAGCGTCATCATCGTATATACGAAAAATACTAGCAGAAGAAACATGCAGTCGATCAGCGGGACGATCTCGATGCGCGCTCTCTTTACCGGAATCTTACTGCTCAGGTCCATTGATGGCCTTGTTCTTCTCGTGGACGATTTCGAGACTGGTGCTGTATGTCTCTATCTCGTGCAACGCGTCCTCTATCCGCGAATTGAAGTAGTTAAAAAAGAAAAGCGACGGGATCGCGATCGTGAGACCTGCCGCCGTCGTAATCAGAGCCTCGGCGATGCCGCCCGTCACTGCCATCGGGTTCTGCGCGCCCGACGCGCCTATCGCCTCGAAAGACCGGATGATGCCCGTGACGGTGCCGAATATCCCGAGCAGGGGCGAGAC
The DNA here is from genome assembly GCA_964450145.1 of uncultured bacterium. Classification (GTDB taxonomy): domain Bacteria; phylum Abyssobacteria; class SURF-5; order SURF-5; family SURF-5; genus JACRIR01. The sequence goes on along the minus strand of CAYVDS010000135.1, from coordinate 9,103 downwards.
CGTGACCATGGTGTCGAGCATGTTCATGAAGCGTTTCATCCGCTTTATCTCGACAGCCGCGGCCATTTCGAGCGCGCTGTTGAGCGAAAAATTTCTGTGAACAATTCCACACACCAAAATACGGACTACGTAATCGTTCGAGCCACTGCCGATGCGGGCGGCTTCATTATACTCGGCCCGCTCGGCATTCTCGAGAATCGCGTCAACCAGGCCCTGGTTCCGGCTTCCGCGCTCGCGCACCCAGAATATCGCGCGTTCGATTATCACCGTGAGCGCAATGATCGAGCACAGCAGCAGCGGGTACATGATCGGCCCGCCCTTTAGAAAGAAATGGAACATACTATCGCCGAAGATTTCCTTTCATGCAAACCGGGGTTTATTCGGGGACACCATGCCGCATGGTGTCCCCGAATAAACCAAATAGATTATATCACTCGACGGACGCGAACTAGAACACCGCCTTCACTCCTGCGAGGAAATTGACTCCCGGGTTCTCGAAACCGAGCGCATCCTCGAAATGCTCGTCATCGAGCAGATTTTCGACTCGCGCCACAATCGAGATATTATCGTTCAGTTTGTATTCGCCCGCCATATCAAGACGCACGTAACCGTTAGCTTCGTCATCGGCGATATCGTTCACGAAATCGCCGTTTTCATCGACAAACGCGAAGTTAAGGTCCGACCGCTCGCTTGCGACGGACGCCGCAAGATTCAGCATCAACTGCTTGTGCGAATAATTCAAGTTGACCGAAGCGAGATGCTTGGGAATACGAATCAGGTCGTCGCCCTCGTCGTCTTCTGTCTCTGTGAACGTGTATGCGCCCCTCAGCGTTAAATGATACGGGAGTTGCGCTGTAGCCTCAAGCTCTACTCCTTTGCTCACGGCTGAGTCCAGATTGACCGGAGAGAAAACAAAAGGCGCCGTCTCAACCGTGGCGATTAGGTCATCGAAATCCGAGCGGAAATATGTCGCGCCCACGGTCAGCCTGCCGTCGAACAATCCTTGCTCGACCCCTATATCCCACGCTCTGTTCTTTTCCGGCCCCAGATTCGGATTCCCAAAGAAGAATGGAGGCGAGTTAAAGAAAAGATCGAGGAATGTCGGGTTCTTGATTCCTTCTCCGTAACTACCCTTGAGCCGGGTGTCCGTCTCCTTCACTAAATAGCTCACGGCCACGCGCGGCGTAACCTCGGAGCCAAACACGCTGCTGTCGTCGTGCCGCACGCCCGCCACCACATCAAGCCGCTCCCAGAACGAAAGCGCCGCCTGCGCATAAAAGGCAAGGTTGCGCCGCTCTTCGTCGACTGTCGTAGTCCCGGAGAACGGGTCCGACGAAACAATGTCGGCCTGTTCCTGCTCCCAGTTGGTCCCGACCGTGATGACATGGTCTTGGAACACGGTGAAATCATGTTTGTAGTCCAAGGAGACGCGATTCATCATGGTGTCATTCTCAAACACGGCGTCATTGAAGAGGTCTTGGGCCTCCGGATCGCTCGCGACCAGTTCGTGCTCGAAATACGAGGCCTGAAATGCGTGCCCCCACCAGTCGGTAAGCCGTTGCTCATAGATGGTGGTAAACGTCACCTCTCGAGTATCGAGGTCGTCGTCAGGGTCTTCGGGGAGGAACTCTGTCGGGCCGGGACTCTGAACTTCAGCGTCCTGATACCGCAGGATGAAAGACAGGTCCACATCGTCCCCCATATTAAAGCCGGCGCGCGCTGAAAAGACGATGTTGTCGTAACGATCGTTCTTGATATTATCGACGTTTTCCGTGCCGAAGTGAGAAGCGGAGACCGAGTAATTGTATCCGTCGCCACCGCCCGACAAACCTGCCGTTTCGAGGTTGTTGTCGAGATTCCCGGCCTGCAGCGATGCCGTCACTTGCGGCGGTCCTTCACCTTTCTTCGTGATAATGTTGATTACGCCGCTCAAGGCGTCGGCGCCGTAGAGCGCGCTCTGCGGGCCGCGCACTACCTCGATGCGCTCGACGTTGTCGATCGTGAGGTGCGAAAGATTGCCCAAACCAATCTGGTCTGTCAGCTCTACGCCGTCAACCATGACAAGCGTGAAATCCGACTGGCCGCCCCGCATGGAAGGCGAAGTCGTGGCGCCCTTTGCGCCCGTCTGACGCACATGAAGCGCAGGAACCTGGCGCAGTGCTTCGATAACGCTGTTTGACCCCAATTGTTCGAGTTGTTCGTTCGTGATGACGGTAACTGAAGCGCCTATCCGGCTGATCGGCGTCTCAATTCGCGTTGCAGTCACCACCACCGGTTCGAGAGTCTGAGCTTCAATGGCCTCCTCGGACGCCGGAGGAGCAAGCTCCTGAGCGGATTCGTCAGGGGAGTCCGCCGCTGCGGCAACGGTTATCCAGCCGGACTGAGATTGGGGTGGCGACGAGCCTTCGTCGCTGAACGCCGCCGAGGCTAAAGCCAACAATAGAACTCCACACACACCCGCCAGCAAGAATTTGCGCAATAGCATTTGCAGGGGACCGTCCGGATTTAGCCTCAAACCTGAAACCCTAGACTTACGACTTACGACCTTCGACCTTCGACTATTTCTTCGGAGGATGCTTCTCATGTTCTTCTCCTTTCCCCGGAAAGGGAATTGTTGGGCCGAACGACAAGGTTTCCTGACTGACGGCGTCGCCTAATCCCCGCGCCTTCCCATCCGCGCATCCGGCGCGAACAGTGGCGTCGTGCGGGTTTCGTGCCGATCACAGTTGCCGGGCAGAAGCGGACTCGTCACCGCTTTCCCTACATTCGTTCGACGGGGTGAAATGTGACACTGGTTTTTATGCTTTGTAGGGGCGTCCCGCGTTAGGCGGGACTGCGCCCTCACAATTTACGACACAGAAATCGAAGCCGCTGCAACGAGAGGCGGTATGAGCTCCACGATTTCACACGTTGCTCCGAGAGTATCTCCCGTCATGCCGCCGATCTTTGTGTATGTATACGATGCAAACAAGAGAGTCCCTATCAGCGAAACACCGGCCATGGCCAATCCTCTGTAACCGGCGATGAGCACGCCGACAATTACCAGCACTGCGATTACCCGTACAAGGTGAAGCCACGACCGTTTCGTGCGCAGGACCTCCACGAGACCGCCTTCGGGGCGCGCATAGGGCAAAAGGAGAATCGATATCGCCAGCGCGCAACGACCCGCGAATGGCATCATCAGGATTGTCTGCCAACGTGTATCAGCGCCGACCGAAGCCACTGCGGCGAATTTCAGCATCAAGACACACATGACCGCGACCACTCCCATGGGCCCTGTTCGGCTGTCGCGCATGATCTCCAGAATTCGCTCCCTGGGCCGCGAACTGAAGAAGCCGTCGGCCGTGTCGGCCAATCCATCTATGTGCAATCCGCCGGAAACAGCCACCAACGCAACCACGGTGATTCCATTTGCCAAAAGCGATGGAAAAAGCAGGTTCATGCCAAAATCTGCCGTTACGATTGCAGCCCCTATCAGCAATCCCACAATCGGGAACAACGGAACGGAGCGGCTCAGGTATTCCGCTTCATTGGCCCACCGAGCCGGAATCGGCGCAATCGTGAGGAATCTCAACGCCGCTATGAAAGACTTTACCCCTGTCATCATTCTCTACCTGAGGAAGATGCATCCGCCCTTTATCATTCCCGCGAAGGCGGGAATCCATTCGGTATGTGGCAACTCCAGAGATTCCCGCTTTCGCGGGAATGACAATGTGGTTGCAAAGACGCAAAGAACGCAAAGAAAGAACCAACGATGGAAATGAGGGGTGTCCCAACTCTTTTTTTCTTTTCATTCATCATTCATCATTCCTTCGCTCTTGAGACGGACGCTTCTTCAAAAGTTGCGACCTCGGTGAGTATGCGCACTGCGGCTTCGACCAATGTCATCGCGAGGGCCGCGCCTGTGCCTTCACCAAGGCGAAGATCGAGGTCGAGGAGCGGCTTCTTACCCAATCTCGCGAGCATAGCCCTGTGTCCTTGCTCGACGCTCTGGTGCGCGGCGACCATGTAGTCGGCCGACAGAGGCGCAAGGCAATGCGCGATCAGCGCTCCGGCGGTCGCCGGAAATCCATCCAGAACAACCGGTTTTCGCATTGCCGCAGCGCCGAGCACGAGGCCTGCGATACCGCCGATTTCAAATCCACCAACTTTCGACAGAACATCCAGGCCATCCGAGGGATTCGGCTTGTTGACGGCAAGAGCCTTTTCAATCATTTGCATCTTATGGCGTAACTGACCGTCTTCGATGCCGGTTCCTCGCCCGGTGACGGTTTCAACAGGCTTCGCCGTAATTGCGGCAACAACGGCGCTCGCCGAGGTTGTGTTTCCGATTCCCATGTCGCCGATTCCAAACACATCAGTTGCCGGTATCAACTCCTGCGCTACTTCGATTCCGGATTCGAGGCAGCGGACCGCCTGCTCACGACTCATCGCAGGTCCGCAGACCATGTTGTCCGTGCCCGGCGCGACTCGTTTGGAGACGATTTTCCCGGACGCCGCAAGTTCCCGGAGGTCCCCGGCGACTCCCATATCAACCACGACCACACGTGCGCGCGCGACTCTTGCGAGGGCGTTGATGCCGGCCCCGCCGTTCACAAAGTTATACGCCATCTGCCGCGTGACTTCTTGAGGATATTTACTCACTCCCTCCGTCGCGACGCCGTGGTCGGCAGCCATCGTGACGATCGCGCGTCTTTCGACTTTCGGGTCCAGCGAACGAGTCATTCCCGCAAGATCGACTGCCAGGTCCATGAGTCTGCCGAGCGCCCAGTGGGGCATTGTGAGCTGGCTGAGCCGCGCGCGCGCTCGCTCGCGGAAACCCGAATCCTGTGCAACTATCTGTCTGATTGTGGTCTCAAGCAATCCCATGATCCCTCTTTCCTCTCTGCGTGCTTTTGTCATTCCCGCGAAAGCAGGAATCCATTCATCATTCATCACTCATCATTCTTTAGAGATAGCGGTAGCCCGCAGACGATAAGAGTGACCTCGTCAGCCGCCGCCCCCATAAGCTGGTTGCATCTGCCCGCAAGGTCGCGGAACTGCCGCGCCAGAAAATTGTCCGGCATTATCCCCATACCGACTTCATTCGTAACGAACACAACCGCGCTTCGAATTCGCCGGCAGGCTTCGATCACTTCATTGCAGCGAGTCGAGATGATCTCTTCGGTGATGCCGGAGATGCGCTGCGATTCTGCCTTTTGGTCAGGCTGCTGTAGGCGCCAATTTATTCGCACGGTGTCTCGGGCCTGTTTTCGCTTTGCGTCTGCGAATAAATCCCCACCCGCCTCCTCGCGAGACAGTGTCATACTCTCACTTTGTTTTTCGGCTTCATGCATCAAGTTGTTGATCCACAGCGTCAAGCAGTCCACCAGAACGATGGCGGATCCTCCGGAGTTTTCTATCGCGCTGGCAAGATCGAGCGGCTCTTCAATCAGTCTCCACTCACCTTTGGAGCGAGCTTGCTTATGCCGTTGTATTCGTTCCTGCATCTCTTCATCCATCGCAATCGCCGTTGCGACAAATGTCCTCGGGCCAGGCATGCCCTCGACAAGTTTCCGCGCATACTCGCTCTTGCCGCTCCTGTCTCCGCCGGTTATCAGAATTATCCTCGCCATTGTGAGTCTTCTTCGTCTGCCTTCGTGTCCTTCGTGGATAGGAACTTCTTGTCTAAACAAAAAATCCCCAAACCCTTTCAGGTCTGGGGATGCCGTTTTCCATCCCGGGCGCAAAACTGACTCTTCTGCCGAGAGTCAAAACACCCATTACCGGCGTGGGTAGGTCTTCTGGCTTACGGATCATTCTACTCGCCGCGTCTTCCCGGCCCATCGAGCCAGTGACTGTAGCGGCTTTCGTCCCCGATCACAGCGGCGGGACCGCGACGGACTCGCACCGTCTTCCCATGTGTTTCCCCTGAGGAAACACCCACTACCGTTATGTCGAGCCGTATTCTATTCCGGCCCTCGCAAAATGTCAAGTCAATAAAAAGAAGTCAATAAAAAGAAGCGGGATCACGAACGCCACAAACAAATGAAAACCTCTCTATCCACAGATTTCGCAGATTCTCGCAGCGCAGCATAGCCGCAACTGAAAAAGAGAAGCGTTCACCACAAAGGCACGAAGTCACCAAGAAAGAGAAGGCATAGGTAGCCGCCGATTAACGCCGATTGGGCGTGATGAATCACACCCCCACGGGTTTCTTGATTCATGTCTGTGGAGGGGGCAATTCGGTTGTCTGGAAATGGATTCCCGCCTTCGCGGGAATGACAAGGAAGAAGCTGTTCATTCGTGTGATTTGTGTTCTAACATACTTCTTCTTCGTTTTCTTTTTTCCCCAAATCCGTGAAATCGGTGGTTCCCTTGTGACAATCGTGTGGATACATCAGCGGCCATCGGCGAAATCTGCGGATAAGATCCGGCTCACCGTGTGAGCAGCGTCTGGCTGCGTTTGGGGCCGACGCCGACAAGCGTCGCTGGGCAGCCCACGGCCTCCTTCAGGCGGGAGACATACCGTTTCGCGTTGTCGGGCAGGTCGTTGTAAGAAGTGATGTTTGATGTGTCAGTCTGCCAACCCGGGAACTCGGCATAAATAGGTTCGCATTCATTCAGGATATCGGATTGCTCCGGAAACTCGGTCATCCTCTTCCCGCGGTATGAATAGGCTTCGCAAATCTTGATGGTCTCGAGTTCGTCGAGCACGTCGAGCTTGGTGATCGCGATCTCGGTTAGCCCGTTTATCCTGCGCGCATGCTTGACGACAAGGCAGTCGAACCAGCCACAGCGGCGCGCGCGACCCGTCGTCGCGCCATATTCTCCGCCCTTCGCGCGGAGATGCTCGCCCGTCGAGTTCTTGAGTTCGGTCGGCATCGGGCCATTGCCGACGCGCGTGATGTACGCCTTCACGACGCCTATTATCCTGTCGAGCCTCTGCGGGCCGATTCCCGCTCCCACGCACACGCCTCCGCTTATCGGATGCGAAGACGTTACGTACGGATAGGTTCCGTGATCAATGTCGAGCATGGCGCCCTGCGCGCCCTCAAACAGGATCGTTTTCCCCTCATCGAGGAGGTTGTTGATGAAGAGCGAAGTGTTCGCGACGAACGGTCTTATCTTCTCGGCATAGGGCTCAAGTTCAGCCGCGATTTGTCCGGGGTCGAACGGGGGTATGTCATAAACACGTTCGAACACAATATTCTTTTCGCCGAGCGCGACCCGCAGCTTTTCGAGCAGCCTTTTCTTGTCGAACAGGTCGTTAATGCGAATGCCCATGTACGCGTGCTTGTCGGCATATACCGGGCCGATGCCGCGCGCGGTCGTGCCCGTACCGCTGGCCAGCTTGTTGCGCGCCGCATCGAGCGCCTTGTGGTAGGGCATCACGACGTGTGCGTTCTCGGAGATGAGGAGGTTCTCGCCGACGACGATCTTGCGGTTGAGAAGTTCTTCAATCTCGTCGCACAATTGCTTTAATTCGAGGACGACTCCGCTCGCAATGATGCATTTTGTCCGGGCGCGAAGAATTCCCGACGGCACGAGATGGAAAATGAACTTGTCGTTGTCAACCGCGACCGTATGCCCCGCGTTCGCGCCGCCGTTGAACCGGACGACCGCGTCGGCGCTCTCGGCCAGAAAATCGACTACCTTGGCTTTCGCCTCGTCTCCCCATTGCGTTCCAACGACCACATGTGCTGGCATGATATTCAGGTTCCTTCTCAAAAAGACCAGGCAAGATTCATGTCAACTTCCCGTTTCTCTCTCTTGCCGTTCAGGACCTCGACCAGTTGTTCTGGGCTTCCGAGCGGTATTTGGCAATCCAAAATCCAAAATAAGCTACAACGCCGCGATTCATAGATTCTCACTTCCGCGGGAACGACAAGCGGCGTGATTTCCGGTTACTCTTTAGGCGCTTTCTTCACATATTTCATTCGAAGCTCGAAAAGCACGCTCTTGAGGGCGCGCGCTTCGTCGGCGGTCAGATTACCGGCGGTCTTCTCTTCGAGCACGCCGAGTTCGTCAATCAGATACTTCGCGCGGTTGAAGTCCTCGATGGGCTCGTTGGTTTCGGGGTCCGGTATTTCGCCCAAGAACAGAGACGCTTGCATGGCAAGCTCGGTTATGAGAGTCGCGAAGCTGGCCTGTATCGGAGGGAAACCGGCCTGCGCAGCGCGCGCTCTCTGTGATGCGTCTTTCTGCTGTTCTTGCTCCGACTGCTTCTTTTCCTTCTCGATCTGGTCTTTCCATGATTCGTCGACTCTTTTTTCAGTTCCTGCCATGGTGACCACACCTCCCGCCGCACCGTGTACGCGCTAACAGAATCTATCCAATAAACTCTATTGCATCATCAACAGGCACATTCCGCCAACAGCTATCGTTCTTACCAGCCGCCCCCGCTCGCCCCGTGGCTAACTACAAAAGAGAGAGTGGTCATTGCGAGCGAAGCGAAGCAATCCGTCTTTCTTGGCTTTTTCTCGCTTTCGCCTTTGACCTTTCGCCTTTCTTTAGAAGCGAAGAGTCTCTTCGTCTTTTGCATTCATCATTTCTAATAAATCACTTTGTTCAGAGGATATTCGAGAATCCCTTGGGCTCCTGCGTTCTTGAGCCTGGGAATGAGTTCACGGACGACCTTCTCTTCGAGCGCGGTCTCCACAGCCACCCAACTCGGATCAGTCAGATTCGATATGGTGGGATTCTTGAGCGCGGGAAGCTCGGAGAGCACTCTATCTAGATCAGAACGGCTGACGTTCATTTTGAGGCCGACCATACCGGCGGCGTTCAAAGCGCCCTGCAAAAGGGTGACAAGATTCTCCGCTTTACGGCGCTTCCAAGCGTCCTCCCACGAACTCTTGTTCGCAAAGAAACAGGTCTGCGACTGGGCCACTACGTCGATTATCCGGAGCTTGTTGGCCCGGAGAGACGAGCCTGTTTCCGTCAGCTCGACGATCGCGTCGGCGAGGTCCGGCGGCTTAACCTCCGTTGCTCCCCATGAGAACTCGACCGTTGCGTGGACACCATTGCGTTCCAGATACTTCTTGGTGGTGTTAACCAGTTCGGTCGCGACCGTTTTTCCCTGAAGGTCGGCGACCGATTTGTACTCCGACGCTTCCGGCAC
>CAYVDS010000134.1:0-14124 GCA_964450145.1 uncultured bacterium | reverse complement strand
GTCATTCTGAGCGAAGCGAAGAATCTCTCTTTTGTTTCTTTTGACCTTGAACCTTGAACTACTTTCTTAGGAGCCATGGAACCATGAGCGTAAAAATATCCGGGACGGGAATCTTTGCCGAGGTCGAGCGGATTGTGGCAATGGGGCATCGGCGGAGCGGGAGCGCGGCTGAACATCGAGTGCTTGAGCACATACGCGGCCGTTTCTCGGAGATTGGCCTCAAGGACATCGGGATCGAATGGTTCGAGATGCATTACTGGGAGCCCGGCCGCGTCCAGCTTCAGATTCTGCCTGAGGCTCGAGACATCCGGTGTAGACCCGTCTGGTATAGCGGCGCGACGCCTCCCGGAGGCCTGCGGGCGGAGTGCGTATACGCGGGGTACGGCATGCCGCACGAGTTCGGCGAAGTACGTGGGAAAATAGCGGTGATTGACGCCCGTGTTTTGTTGCATTTCTGGCCGACGTACCGGTTCTTCAATAGCTGCCAATCAGCGACGGAACCAGGCGCGCAGGCGCTAATTGTAATCGTTGACACTCCGGGAAATCTGATCCCAATTTTCACGTCGGAGGAAGAGAAGCACAGCGACCTGATGCCAATGGTGCTGATTGATAAGACGGAGGGCGCGCGGCTCAAGGAGAGAATGAAGCGGTCCGGCACTGTGGTCAATCTCATTCTCGAAGCAGAGACGCGCATTTCGCGGACCGGCGACGTGACCGGTCTTTTGCCCGGCCTAACCGACGAATACATTATCACGGGCGCGCATCACGACAGCGTCTACGGCGGCGCGATCGACAACGCAGCAGGCGTTGCGGCGCTTCTCGGAATCGCAAAGGAAATGGCCGGCCGCCGACAGCCGCCGCAAAAGAACATAATCTTCGTCACGCATCCGGGGCACGAACTCCTCATCGGCGCCCGTGAATTCATAAAGAAGCGCATGCCCATACTGGAAAAGACCGCTGCTTATGTAACACTTGACGGTATCGGTTGCGACAACTACGAAGAAATCGGGGGAAAGATCATCAAGACCGGCCATGACGAGGTGAGGGGCGTATTCGCTTCCGCCAACGAATTGCTGACGAATATCATTTTCCCGATCGTAAAGAAATACCGGTTGCAGCCTGCGGCGTTCTTGCCCGCCGACTTGATGTGTCCGAACGAAGACCTCGAGGGCCGATTCCTCGAAGCGGGCGTTCCGGTCATCGACATAATCGGGAAACCCATTTGGTATCACACGGAGGAAGACACACCTGACAAATGCACGCCTGACCAACTCGAACGCGGGACGCTCGCTCAGTTGGAAATCATCGAAGGGCTCGACGCCATTCCTGTGGCCGAAATTCGCGCGGCAAACCTCCGCGGGCTCGATCCCGGCACGCTTATTAAGCGTGGGGCTTTCCGTACCAAACCCGGAATCGAATTTGCATATCTGCCCGACAAGCCGAAAGCGGGGAAACCGTCGCTCATTTATGTCAGACATTTTGATGATAGCGAGGGCATCCTTGTCGATATGAAATGGGAAATCAACGGAGAGACGGGTCTGAGAGGGCCGGTGCTGCTTCATGTGTTCGATGCTCCGGGGAAATACCATGTGACGCTCAGTGTCACAAACACGCTTGGAGCGGAGGGCAAGTGCGAGAAAGTGATTGAAGTAATTTAACCGAAACGCGGTTACCCTAAAGGCGCCAAGTCACGAAGGAAGAGAAGAAGCACGGGCCGCGGATTTCACAGCGCGGCATAGCCGCAACCAAAAACCGTCACCACAAAGGCACAAAGTCATCAAGGAAAAGAAGGTGCATGTGAATCCCGCGAAGCCCGGGACTTACCCCGCCGAAGCGGGGTCAGCCATGGATTTCACGGATGATGAAAGAGCTTGGGGGGAAAAGGGGAAAGGAAGAAGTCTGGATCACTCTTGTCCAAAACAAAAAGCTGTCTTGGACAAGAGTGAATTTCTGTCGTGATTTTCTTTTTCTCTTCTTCCCTAAAATCTGTGTTTATCTGCGTTCATCTGTGGCTAAGAGCCTTTTCTTCTTCCACAACGATGAAATCCGTTGTTCCCGAGTTTCTTTTCTTTTTTGTGTCTTCGCGCCTTTGCGGTGAAGGTGTTTGGTTGCGGTCGCGCTATGTCCATCTGTGGCTACGATGCCTCTTTTTCTTCTTCTCTTCTCCCCAATCCGCGGAATCCGTGCTTCCCGCTCTGCATCTTCATTTTGGTAGCCCCCTAGCCTTGTTCGAGCCGGATAACATCCGCCTCGAGTTTGTGGCCGGAGACGATATGTCTTATAATGCAACCTATAAGGCGCACAATGCAACTCAAAAATCAAGAGTGGACCAGAAAGCCGGGAAAGGAGCGCAAAGCCAATGAAATTTGAACAACTGATTTACAAAGAAACGGAGAAAACGGCATGGATTACACTGAATCGGCCGAAAGCTCTCAACGCGCTCAGCATGCAGTTGTCCAATGAGCTTTTGGAGGCCATCGAGTGTGTGCGGCAATCAATGAAGCTCAAGTTTCTCGTGATAAGCGGGGCCGGGGGCAACTTCAGCGTCGGAGACGATATCACGGAGATGCAGTCATGGGGAGACGCCAACGGGGTCATGCGACGCGTGCGGTTCTACCAGAACATGGCCAATCAGCTTGAGGAGTTGGACAAGATAACGATCGCGGCAGTCGACGGATACGCCGTGGGCGGCGGCCTGGAGATAACAATGGCGTGCGATTTTGTAATCGCCACGGAGCGTTCGAAATGGGGCATGCCGGAGGTGGACGTCGGAATTACCCCGGGTTGGGGTGGCACTACTCGCATGGCGCGTCTGATAGGAAGGCGCCGCGCGAAAGAGATCAATCTGCTGGGCGCAATTCATTCCTCTCGTCGCGCCGTGGAGTGGAATCTTTGGAATCGAGTCGTCCCCGATGATCTGCTCGAGAAGGAAGTGAATCGGCTTCTCGATTTGCTCGAGTCCAAGAACCAGCAGGGTCTGCGACAACTGAAATACATAATCAACCGCGGTGTCGAGTGCGACCTCTACACGGCCCAGGGCTTTGAAGCTCTATCGGGGGCGCTCACCGCGGCCGTGAGCGGAGCGTGGGAGGTGCCGGATGCGGATAAAGGGGAAGGCGTGAAAGCTTTCGTCGAGAAGAACGATCTCTGGCAAAAGCGCCGAGGTTTGGCAACGAACTTCTGGACGGATTAGTGTCATGTCAACACTGCTGTCCAAACAGCTTTTTTTAGAGACGCAAAGGGCGCAAAGGAAAAATCAGCGACAAACAATAGGTTTCCCAAACAAGAATCGCCTTTTCCCTGTGCTCTCCGGGTACTACTATGAACGGATTCCCGCCTTCGCGGGAATGATAAGAAAAGGGTGTTCATTCGTGATTAAATGGAAACCGGACATCGAACCCTAAACCTTAAACCCTGAACTGGTTTGATAGGAGGTTGAGATGAAGATAGCGAATTATAAGGACATCGAGATGAAGGAAGTGAAGGATGAAGGGGCGAAGGACGTGGCGATCCGGTGGGTGATATCGAAGGATGACGGCGCGAAGAACTTCTACATGCGGGTGTTCGACGTGAGGCCGGGCGGGAACACGCCGTACCATAAGCACTCGTGGGAGCATGAGGTGTTTATCCTGGATGGGAAACTCGACGTGGTTTCAGAAAAAGGGACACGAAGCACGAGCTCCGGTGACGTGGTGTTCATTGCGTCGGAGGAATATCATCAGTTCAGGAATGGGACGAGGGAGTTGGCGAGATTCATTTGTTTGATACCGAAAACGGATTGAAAGCACGATCTCACCGCAAAGGGTCGCAGACCCGAGGCGCAAAGGTCGCAAAGGAAAGAAGGAGAGGGGATCCACAGATTTCGCAGATTTGCACAGATTCAGGAAAGAAGAAGAAATGGGAACGTATTTAACCACAAATACACATAGATGTACACAGCGCAACGAAGCCGCAACCAAAGAGAAGCAACAGATTGCACCACAAAGGTACAAAGTCACAAAGAAAGAGAAGAAGCAAATAGAAAAAGAGGCATAAGCCACGAAGTCACACGAAAAGGCACGAAGAAAGAGGAGGAAAAGGAAATCACGATCTTTCTTTTGGTTGCATCTATGCGGAGCTATGTTTATCTGCAGCCGACAAATACACTTTTCCTTCTCTTTTTCCTTTCCTTCTTTTTCTCCCAATCCGTGGAATCCGTGGTTCCAAACTACACCAGCGAATATTTCGGGCCGCCGCCGCCTTCGGGTGGTGTCCAAAGGATGTTGGCGTAGGGGCACTTGATGTCGCACGTCTTACAGTGCAGACAGTTCGAGAAATTGATCTTCAACTTGCTCTTGCCCGTCTTCTCGTCCACTTCCTCTTCATACACGAATGCCGGGCAGAACTTCACGCAGGAGCGGTTATATTTCTTCTTGCAGTTCTCTTCCTTGTTGCAATAGTCGAGGTTCAGAATCCTGCAGTGACACGGTTGCTTTTCTTCGTGAATAGTGCCGGATTGATAGACATCTGTTAGTTTGTCGAGCGTCAATGCGCCGTCGAATGAGATTTTATTGACCTCTTCGGGATTTCTCCCCCCGTAGTACTCCGAAACAGTAACCGTGGCCTTATAATCTTCTTCTGTCGCCATCGGATCGACCAGCCCGCGCCCGCCAGTGATGAATTGGAGACCGGCATGGATGAGGCCGGCAATGCGGCCGCCATGGAACCCCTGATGGAAATTTCGCGACTTCCACATCTCTTCTCTGATGTAGCTGTTTTTGACGGCCTGTTCGTATTTGCCAAGTTGGGCCTCGGAGAAGTCTTTTTTCACGAGTGCCTCAAATATCGTCTCCGCCGCGAGCATTCCCGATTTCATTGCCAGATGGATGCCCTTGATTCTCATCGGGTCGAACAGCGCCGCTGAATCGCCCACGAGAACGCAGCCGTTGACCGCCATTTTGGGAACGGAATACCAGCCGCCGACAGGAACTGTTTTGGCGCCGTACTGCAATATCTTTCCGCCCGCGAGAAGGTCTTTCACCACGGGATGCGTCTTGAACAACTGGAAATACCGGTGCGGGTCAACCTGCGGATCGCGCGCGTCGAGGCCGGTCATCAGGCCGACGGACGCCATGTTGTCCTTCATGCTGTAAATGAATCCGCCGCCGTAAGTCTTCCAGTCGTGCGGATAGCCCATCGTGTGGATTATTTGGCCGGGTTTCATCTTCCCCTCGGCCAATTGCCAAACTTCCTTGACACCTGTGACGAACGTCTGCGGATTGCGTCCTTTTTGAAGCCCGAATTTTTCTATCAACTTCTTTGCGAGGAACCCGCGCGGGCCTTCGCCAAGGACGACGACCTTTGCCAACAGGTCCATGCCGGCCTCAAAATTGGACTTCGGATTCCCCTCCGGATCGATGCCTTTGTCGCCGGTTCTTACGCCAATGACCTTGTTGTCTTCATACAGAAGTTCGACGCCGGGGAAGCCCGCAAATGTGTCTACTCCGGCCTCTGCCACTTGTTCCGCCATCCATTTGGTTAACTTGGCGAGCGAGACAGTGTAGAAGCCGTGGTTGTTCAACGGGGGAGGGGTGATGGGGGCTTTTATCTTGCCTGTTTGTGTGAGAAACAGAACGTCCTCCGCGTCAACCTTGCAGTCGACGGCGCCGCAGTTCTCGTCGAAATCAGGGAATAATTCAAGCAAAGTCTTCTTATCCATGACCGCGCCGGACAGGCCGTGGAGCCCGATTTCCTGCGCTTTCTCAATGAGCGCCACCATGAAATCGTCGCCGAATTTTTCACCCTGTTTCTTGCCGCCCTCGACGTCTTCGTTGTGTTTACTGATGAGCCGCTTCAGATGAAGGGCAGCGGCGAGATTCGCTGGACCCGCGCCGACGAATAACACATCGACTTCCATGCTTTCGCGTTCAACAGCCATATTTTCTCTCCTCTAGTGTGACCGGTCAATGGCAGGTTTCCTCGCGTGCCGCAAGAAACTCCTCGTTTGTTTGACCGGAATTAACATTGGATGACCCCGACCAATCGTCTTTGACGCACTGCGTAGGGTGAGAGGGACCGCAATTGCTGGACTGCAAACCGGTTGTATTATAAGGGGTTACCGAATGGGTTGTCAAGCCTGTTTGCAATGAAATATGATATACTATCCGCAAACTTCCAGAGGGCTCAAGCCGATTTCGCGCTTCAGGAGGAGGGGAACCGATGACGAAGCCGAAGATCATATGTTGGGACCTTGACGAGACACTCGGCTCATTCAGAAACCTGATTTCCGTGAGAAGCGGCATTGCATACCCCGGCCCTGATGATTCATATATTCTGCGAAAGGACATTATCAAAACACTAAATCGTCTGCTCAACAAGGGATATCGTCACGTCGTTACGAGTTCCGCAAAGCTAGACTACTCGCAAAAAGTACTGCAAGCTGTCTGCCTCGACGCTTATTTCGACCACGTCTTCGGCCGCGACAAGGTTACCGACGGGATGTGGGGCAAGAAATACATTCCAGCCGCCGAGTTGTATCGGCTGGATCAAACGGAAGCAAGCGAGCAAATGCTTGTGATAGCAAACATGCCGTCCGACGAACCGGTCGACGCCGGTATCGTGTTCATTCGCGACCAGCGTATTCTCGATGAAAGCGCCCTCATCTATGAGACAATCGCCGATTCACTTTGGACTCGAGGCGACGGAAGTTTCAAACGCGGGTTCGACGTCCTTTTTGAGAGCGGACGGAGCACGACATGCCTCGACAAGGATTTCAACTTTGTGCTGGTTTCTGCGAGAATCGACGGCGGTCTCATGGCCGATTTAGGTTACAAGAACTCACCTTGCACCGCCGGCCTTAAAGTCCCCATCATCATGAACATCCGGCCGGCCTAGTGCGAGTAATTCCTCACCCATGAGTAATTCCTCACCTAATTGTCATCCCCGCGAGCGGAAAAATCCCTCCTCCCCCCCTTTATCAAAGGGGGGTAATAGGGGTTCCTTTGTCAAGGGTGGTAATGGGAGCTCCTTTTGTAAAGGGCGGAGAAAGGCTGTCCCATAATTAAGAACCTTAAACCATTGTAGGTGCGAATTCATTCGCACTCGCGGTGCAGAAAGAAAAGCGAAATACTATGTGAATAAATTCGCAGCTACAAGAATCCATGCTAATTTGCCAAATACGGGGCAGTTTCCCTGCCCTTTTTACTAAAGTGGGAACCTGCCCAAGCGAATAAATTCAGATCCACACTATCGGGGACTTTTCCGCCATAAATCTTTTCGTCTTCTCGTTCGTTTATATAGCCAGAAAGGGTCAGCAACAGGATGTCGGCAGGTAACGCATCGGCTAATGAAAGAGGGACGGAACCATGAAGAGATTAATGTGCATCTGCGCAGCTATTGTTGTTTTCACTCTAGCCTTTGTTGCGACCAACCAACTTGTCGCTCTCGCTATTCAAGGGCGGCAACCAGTTGTCGCAAACGTGGATGAACTGAATATCAAAGCCTCGATCAGTTCCAAAGGAGCGCAAGTCGAGATTCCGGTCGAATGGAAGAGCGGGGCGCCGGAGTGGGGACAGTTGGAAGTGAGTATAGTCAGCCTCGAGGGGAAGACGCTGGCGAAAAAATCAAGCCCAATCATCGCTATCCGAAAGTTGCATAATCACCAGCTGTGGGTGACGCCTGCGCCCGAACGAAATCTCTCCGTTTACTGCATCGAGTACTCGCTCACGGCTTCAGATGGGAGCAAATTTGAAGGGAGAAAGAGCCTTGCAGAAGCTGTGGGAATGCTCGAAACGCATCTTATCGGGTCGGACAGATTGCTGGTCGGCAGCAAGCCTACATTGCGGATCGTGGCTCTGAACCACGCGACGGGCGAACCTATAGCCGACGCGACCGTATCGTTCACAATAAAGAGCCCGTCTCGCGAGGTCGCTCTATTTCGAGGGCGCACCGACAAGAGCGGAACAGTAAACGCGACTTTTGAAATCCCGAAGAACCTCACGGGGCAACAGACGCTTGTTGTTCAGGTGAGTTCTCCTCTTGGCCAAGACTTGATAGAAAGCCCCATCCGGCTCGAAAAA
This sequence comes from uncultured bacterium, assembly GCA_964450145.1. GTDB lineage: Bacteria > Abyssobacteria > SURF-5 > SURF-5 > SURF-5 > JACRIR01. The sequence continues at coordinate 6,067 of CAYVDS010000134.1, read as the reverse complement.
GCCTATAAGGTGCTCCTGACAACTGACAAGCCGTTGTACCAACCCGGTCAGACGATTCACATCCGCAGTCTGTCGCTTTCCGCCGCGAACTTGCAGCCCGCGGCCAAGGAGAACGCGCTGCTGGAAGTGCAGGATGCCAAAGGGAACAAAGTCTACAAACTCGCTTTGAAAACCGACCGGTTCGGGATGGCCGCCACAGACTTTGTTTTGGCCGACGAGGTCAACATGGGAACATACAAAGTGCGCGCGACGGTAGGGGAGACCGTGATCGAAAAAGACGTTACGGTTAAACGTTATGTTTTGCCCAAGTTCAAGGTGAACCAGACCACCGACAAAGACTATTATATGCCCGGCGAAACTATTCGAGGCGAAGTTCAAGCCGATTATTTCTTCGGGAAACCGGTCAGTAACGCAATCGTTGCCGTCGAACTCTCCATGTTCGACATCGAGTTCAACCAGTTCGCGCGCATAGAAGGAAAGACAAACTCCTCCGGCCATTACTCCTTCGAAAGCAAACTGCCGCAATATTTTGTCGGCCAGCCGCTCCAGCAGGGTAAGGCGTTCGTGAAAATTGATGTCCGAGTCGTTGACGGAGCCGATCACAAGGAGGAGATAACTCGCAACGTAGATGTCGCTTCTGATCCGCTCATCGTCGTCGCAATCCCCGAAAGCGGAACTCTCGTTCCGGGCGTAGAGAACATCGTTTACATAGTTGCCACTTATCCGGACGGAAAACCAGCCACCGCGCAGATTGATGTGAATGTCGAACAGACAAACACCAGAATCAGCGGCCTTAAGACGGACGCCCTCGGCATCACAAGTGTGAAGCTCATGCCTGCTGCCGACCAACTCGAACTCACCGTTAGCGCTCGCGACAAACAGGGTAATCGGACCGAGAAAAGTATCGCGCTTCAGGCGCGGCCCGGCGAGCATCACATTCTTCTGCGAACCGACCAGGCTATGTACAAGGTTGGCGACACTGCCCGTGCAACCGTTCTTGCCACTCGCGGAAAAGGGACCGTGTACGTTGACCTCTTAAAAGAAGGCCAGACTGTTCTAACCCAATCTGTTGAATTGCAGAGTGGCCGTGGCCAAATCGATGTTGCTCTTTCGTCCGATTTGTCCGGCAGTATCCAAATGAACGCTTACCAGATAACCCCTTCATCCGACATCATTCGCGATTCGCGCCTTCTATATGTCAATCCGGCAAATGACCTGAGGATTGACGTGAAGCCCGACAAAGGTGTCTATCGGCCCGGCGAGGAGGCGAGTATTGAATTCCTGGTGCGCGACAAAGCCGGACGCCCCGTGCTCGCGGCGCTCGGTGTGAGCATCGTGGACGAAAGCGTCTTCGCTCTTCAGGAGATGCAGCCCGGACTGGAAAAGGTCTACTTCACGCTCGAAAAAGAACTCATGAAACCGCGCTACGAGATACACGGTTACGAAGTGGACGACATTATCATAGAAGATGTTCCTCCGAACAAACCGGATGAGTTGTCACTCCGCAAGGAGGCCGCCCGCGTGTTGCTCGCCTCCGTCGAGATGCTCCAACAACAGCCAATCCAGATTAACACATACGAGACGAAACAGACGGCGGTGAGGACGGAAACAGAAAAGATCATGCAGGAGAAACTGAAAAAGGTCGAGGAAGCTCTCAAGCGTTTCCACAAGCGCCACAACAGATTTCCGTCCCAAGGAGAGGCACTTGCCTCCTTGGTGGAGGAACGCCTCCTCAGGGCAGAAGACGCGAAGGACCCGTGGGGCAATTTCTATCGCGTGGAAAATGCCGCTTTCATGTGGGACGATTACCTCTCGTTCCAATTGGTGAGCAGCGGACCCGATGAGAATGCAGGCACTGCTGATGATGCTAGAATTGCGCAATCGGCCGGCGAAAGAGAAAGGCGCTGGCTTGGGCGAGTCGCAGACATGGCCGACAGGGTCGAAGAGGGCGCAATGGCGCCAATGGCCCAAATGAAGGCGGCCTTTAGCGGCGTCGGCGGAAAAGACGAGGATTTCAGGGCCAATGTTCTCCCCGCCTCATCGGTAGAGAAGCCTCAAGTTCGCATCAGAGAATATTTCCCGGAGACGCTGTACTTCAATCCGGCCATCATAACCGGCCCGAACGGCAACGCGCGCATATCGCTCGTCATGGCCGACTCGATAACAACGTGGCGTATGGCAAGCATGGCGTCGTCGCTCGGAGGCGCGCTTGGGAGCACGGCGACCCCGCTGCGCGTGTTTCAGGATTTCTTTGTTGACATTGACCTGCCTGCGGCGCTGACACAAAACGACAGAGTGTCGATCCCGGTCGCGATTTATAATTATCTGCCCGGTCCGCAAAAGGTGCGGCTCGAGGTAACGCAGGAAGACTGGTTCGAGCTGCTTGACGAGCCGACGAAGGAAATTGACCTCGAAAAAGACGAGGTTTCTGTCGTGTATTTCACTATTACGGCGAAGAAGGTGGGCTGGCGGACTTTGACCATCCACGGTTTTGGCAGCAAGATGAGCGACGCGATCAAGCGCCAGATTCTGGTTATGCCGGATGGTAAAGAAACACTGGTTAACTATAACGACCGGCTGGCGGGCAACGTCGAGAAGAACATTGAAATCCCGGAGATCGCGATAGACGACGCGAGCACTATCGTCGTGAAGATATATCCTGGCATATTCAGCCAGGTTGTAGAGGGGCTCGACAGCATCCTTCAGATGCCGTTCGGCTGCTTCGAACAGACGTCTTCCGCAACATATCCGAATATTCTCGTGGTTGACTACATGAAGACCACCAGGCAGATATCACCAGAAGTGCAAATGAAGGCCGAGGGCTTCATCAACACCGGCTATCAACGGTTGTTGAGTTTCGAGGTTCCCGGCGGCGGGTTCGATTGGTTCGGGAATCCGCCCGCCAACCAGATTCTGACGGCCTATGGCCTCATGGAATTCAAGGACATGTCGAAGGTGCATGAGGTCGACCCGGCCGTCATTGAGAGGACTCAGCGGTGGCTGCTCGCGAAACAGCAAGGGGAAGGAAGCTGGTCGCCCGACCAGTCGTATCTCCATCAGGAAAGCTGGGGCCGCATACAGAACAGCAACCTGCCGGTGACCGCCTACATCGCATGGGCGCTTCTCGAGTCGGGCTACAACGGCCCCGAGACACAAAAGGCGACAAGTTATATCAAGGCGCACTTGAATGAGGCCAACGACCCATACCTGCTTGCGCTGTGCGCTAACGCGCTTGCGTTGGCCGACAAACAGAATGACGAAGCATTCCGCAAGCTCATCGAATTGAAGAAAGAAGAAATGGCGCGATTCATTGGGAATCCCGGCTCGAAACCATGACTTTCGGTAACGGGAAAAGCGCCGACATCGAGACAACGGCAATGGCCGCTATCGCGTTCCTGAGGTCGGGCCGGTATCCCGACGTCACCAACAAGGTTATGACGTATCTTATCCGCGCGAAAGACCCGTCAGGCACGTGGCACTCGACTCAGGCCACCGTGCTCGCCTTGAAGGCTATGGTCATTGCGCTCGGCAACGCGGCAGAAGATGTGAATGGCAACGTGAGCATCAGTCACGACGGTAAGGTTGTGTCGACGATAAAGATCACATCGGCCGACAGTGACGTTATGCGGCTGATAGACCTGAAGCCGCAGACGCACAAGGGAAGCAACAGAGTGAAAATCAGATTCGAGGGCAAGGGGAGCATGTTGTACCAGATTGTGGGCCGCTACTATCTCCCATGGCGAGCGGATGAACGACCAATTGAAGAACCTTTGACGATTGACGTAAACTACGACAAGACTCGCCTCGAGAAGGATGATCTGGTAACCTGCAACGGGCGTGTGCGCAACAACCGGCCTGCCGCCGCTAACATGGTTATCGTTGACCTCGGAGTGCCGCCCGGTTTCGAGGTTCAGCCCGACGGTTTGCAGGCGCTGGTCGAGCAGAAAACTATCGAGAAATACACGTTGACGGGCCGTCAAATAATCGTTTACCTTAGCAAGATTGGCCCTCGCGCGGAACTGAAACTCTCGTACCAGCTCAGGGCGAAATTCCCTGTCAAAGCCAAATCGCCAGCGTCGCGGGTGTATGAGTACTACGATCCGTCAATCGAGAACTTTGCGCGGCCTGTGGTGCTCGAGATCAAGAGCTGACGTTAGGCCGCAGTCAAGTGAGTGAGATGGCCTTGCGGTCCACCTCGCTTACAAATCGCCCCTCCTCCCTCCGCAAAGAGGGGTACTGATGAATCCCCTCTACCCCCGTTTGCAAAAGGGGGGTAGGGGGGATTTCTTGCAACGATGGCTACGAAGCCGTTCCGCAATTCGTACCTACAGAATTATGGGACGGTCTCTTAGGAGTGCCTTACCCCTTTACGCGGGGTCGACAGTGGAAGAAACGCCTCATAATTCGGGGACATGATGCCCCATCGTGTCCCCGAATTATGGGAAATAATTGTTAGTTTCCTGAAAGGGATTTGTGGGGGGCAAAAGGGATCAGATACACGCGGATATTATGTAGGGGCGGTTCGCGAACCGCCCTTATCTCTTTGCGCCCTTCGCCGGTGCGGTGATCAGAGTAATTCAGAATCGAGAATACATTGATACTCATAGCGGCATTTGGTAGAATCAAGCGGGTAATTTGTACACCGCGTCAGAAGTTCCTGCACATGGTGACGATGGCGCCATCATTTGTCATTCCCGCGAAGGCGGGAATCCATGATTATTAGTGCGTGACACATGCGCAATTATCTGTGCCGCCATATATAATTCGAGTCTGATTTGGAAAATATAGTGCAATCTCCTCTTGTCTCGATAATAATCTGTAACTGGAACGGCAAGCATCTGCTTGAAGAGTGTCTGGACTCTCTGAAGGAGCAGACGAGTCGCGACTTTGAGGTCATCGTTGTGAATAATGGGTCGAGCGACGGGTCGGTAGCCCTGCTTGAGGAAAAGTATGCGGACTTTGTACGGCTCGTGAAACTCGACAAAAACTACGGGTTCGCGGGCGGGAATAACAGAGGCATCGAACAGGCGGGCGGCAAATACATAGCTCTCTTGAACAATGACACGTTTTGTGATAAGCGCTGGCTTGAAGAACTCGTCAAGCCGATGGAGATATATCCCGACGTCGGCATGTGCGCTTCAAAACTGCTGGTCTATGACCAGCCGGAACTGATCGATGCCGTCGGGCATCTCATATATCCCGACGGCTTGAACCGCGGCCGGGGCAGATTCGAGAAGGACAGCGGCCAATATGACCAGCTCGAGGAAATTTTCTTTCCGCCCGGCTGCGGCGCCATTTACTCGAAGCGAATGCTTGACGAGATCGGGCTTTTTGACGAAGACTTCTTTTCGTATGGCGATGACACCGATATCGGCCTTCGCGCGCGACTCGCGGGCTGGAAATGCTTGTATGTGCCAACTGCCGTAGTGCATCACAAGATTTCAGGCTCTGCCGGCTGGTATTCCGAATTCAAGGCCTTTCACGTCGAGAGAAACCGGGTCTGGATAGCGGTCAAGTATTTTCCCACCGTTCCGCTGCTCCTAAGCGTTTATTATACCGGCATCAGGTTTGCCTTGCAGGCATACGGCGCCGTGGCGGGGAAGGGGGCTTCGGGAAAATTTGCCAGCGAAGCGTCGCTTGGGCAGCTTGTCCTTGTGTTGCTGCGCGCATATTGGGCTGCCCTGAAAGGCCTCCCTCGAATGTGGAAAAAACGGAACGAAATACGGCGGACTAAGAAAGTCAGCGATGGGCAGTTCGAAATATGGCTGAGGAAATACCGAATCTCCGCACGGGAAATTGCGCTGAAGGAATGAGGCTAAGAAACCGGTTCATGGTTTAGGGTTCATGGTTCATGGTTAAAAAGCAAATTGAGATTCTTCGCTTCGCTCCCAAGAAGTTAGGTTTGTCGGTTTGCCAGTTTGTTAGTTTGACAGTTTGACGGAAAATGAGTTCACGGTTTGCGGTTGAAACAAGAACAAGGCGGTTTCAAGTTTCAGGTTTCAAGTTTCAAACAGAACTCGCGTTTCTTATACAACTAACCCGCGATAGCGTGGTCGGGCGCTCCTAA
>CAYVDS010000133.1:0-14212 GCA_964450145.1 uncultured bacterium | reverse complement strand
GCGTTCTTATCGGATGCTCTTTGACCTGTCCCATGTTCGGGAGGTCGGTCTTCTGCATCACGCAGCCCCACTCGTCTTCGCCGGGGGTGGAAGGCTGGTAATCCCTGCCGAATCCGTACGTGACGATGTACGTATCGTTTACGCCGACCTCATCGAACCGGATGCCGATGCGGGGCGGCCTTTTGAACTCGATCGCGCGTTTGATGATTTCGTAGCCGGTCACGTTTCCGCTCCATCTCAGGGTGCTGTCAGAATGATACCAGAATTCGCGATGAGCTTCAACAGAGAAAAAGGGCAACTTAACCGCAAAGGGTCGCGACCGGAGGCGCAAAGGGCGCAGAGGTCACAGCACGACATGGCCGCAACCAACCAAAGAAATGGCAACCACGGAGAGTACGGAGCAAACGGAGGAAAACTTTTGTTATCCGCAGATTTCGCCGATTCTCTCAGATTCTGGGAAGAAGAAGCTTCGCGCCGCTAAGCGCGACGGTAGTGTGCCCGGGGCTCGGTGACGCAGAAGAACATCATGGCAAATGCGAGCGAGGCGAAGTAAATGGAGAACGAGAAGACGGCCTTGTAGGAAACGTAATCGGCAAGGAAGCCCGCGATCAACGGGCCGATGGCGCTAGATATCTCGCCGATGGAATTCACGAGCGCGATCCGCATCGGCATGCCGGCCGTATCGCCGAACTCGAGCACCATGCTGCTCATTGACATGTTGAACCCGCCCATGCCGGCCCCCAGCGCGAGGAACACTGCGATTGCGAGACCATATGAGGCGGGCGCCGCCACCAGCAAGAACAGGGCGCTGATCCAGAGGATAATCGAGATCAGGAACACTTGTCTGAAGCCGTTGCGGTCCGCGATTCGCCCAAAGAAGAGATTGATGCTTGTCTGGGCGATGAAGTAGCAGGCCGTGAGCTGTCCGAGTTGCTCGCCCTGTATCGTCATCTTGTTGCCCGCATAAAGGATAAGAAACGGATTGGACATGAGCGCGAACGAGCCGATTGCGCGGCAGAGGCAATACGCCGAGAAGTTCTTATCCTCTCTCAACTGGGCCGGAAGCGAACGGAGCCTCTCGATCAGTGGGGTCTTCGCGAGCACGGCAGGCGCCGCGGGCTCGCGCGAAAACGCAAAGAACACGAGGCCGGTGCACGTAAGCGCAAACGCGAGCAGATATGTCGCGGCATAACCGTGCGGAAAAACGAGCTTCTTGAGGAGGTAGCCCGCGACGAGCGCAACCAGTGAGGCGGTGAGCCCGCCAGCGAACTCGCGCAGGCCGATGAAGCGGCCTCGCGTGTCCACGGGGATTACCTTGGCCATTACCGTATTGTAGACCACGTTCTGCATACCCAGAAACATGTTGAAGAGCGAGAAGAAGACGAAAAACGAAATTATGTTGAGGCGAGTGGGTAAAAAGAACCCCGCGAGCGCCATGAGCAGCACCTGCGAGCGCATGAGCGAGCCGATGAACACCGCCTTCCTTTTGATGCGCGGCTGGTGCTCGACCAGCGGCGCGGTCAGCGGCGGGGTGAGGAACCGCGAAAACCCTCCGAAGAACAGCAGCAGCCCCACGAGCGCGTTCGAGCCGCCGAGCTTGTACATGTAGTCGGGCACGAACGTCGGCGCCATGATGAGGCGCCAGCCGGTGGTTCCGAAGAGGCCGTACATCATGTTCACCGTGAAGTTCCAACGGAAATTGCGGCGCACGTCGTCCTTAAACGCCTGCTCTTTCGTCAAGACTTCCGGAAGTGTCTGCTCAACGGCCAAAGTGTTTCTCCTAAGAAAGTAGGTTCAAGGTCAAATGTTAAAGGTCAAAAGAAACAAAAGAGAGATTCTTCGCTTCGCTCAGAATGACATTACGAGTCATGCCCTCGCTTCATCTTTCTTTCACAACTAATCACGCCGAGGCGTGCTCAGCGCTCCGAAGAAACAAGCCTCTGCCCCTCTCTAGTCTCCAGCCTCTACTCGACCGAACACCGCGCCTAATATATCAAATGGCGGCGGCTTTCTCAACCGCTCGCGAAACGCGCGGAGTTCCGGGTTTCGGGTTACGAGATCCGGTCGAAAAGAGAAGACACTGCTGTCCAAAACAGCTTTTCCCACTGCAGAGACGCAAAGGGCGCGGAGGAAAGATCAGCGACAAACAATAGGTTTCCCAAGCAAAAACCGCCTTTTCCCCGTGTGCTCTGTACTACTCACCTTCGAAATCTTGAATCCCTGTTACGATTTCCTCTTCTTCTTGTTCCTAAAATCTGTGTCCATCCGTGTCTATCTGCCGTTAAGAATGCCTCTTTTTCTTCTTCTCTGAATCCGTGTCAATCTGTGTTTTCCGTGGTTGCCAAGCTTTTCTTGCCTTTGTGACTTGGCGCCTTTGTGATGAGCTTTTTTGTTGTTTTGCGGTTTGATGACCGTTGTTGCGTTTCGGCCTGAGAACCCTGTATTATTATGGAGCTATCGTCAATCGGAATTATCATATTCCTAACCACGGGAGGGAAGCGGCATGAAAGGGAAGATTCTTGTCGGATTGCTTGCGGCGCTGGTTCTTGTCTTTGTTTCGGGGCGACTGCAAGCCGACACCATCGAGCTCAAGAGCGGAAAAATCATAGAAGGAGAAATCGTCGAGGAGACCGATCTGCTCGTGGCCATTGAGATGGAGTCGGGCACAGGCTTCTTCAGTAAAGAGGATATCAAGTCGATTAACAAAGAGCGGCTCGATATCGCGAAGGGAAAGATTGTAGAGGCGACGGGCACGATAGAGGTGCTCCCGAAAGGCGAGACCGAGTGGAAGCCGGCTCAGAAAGGGACGCCGGTGGACGAGGGCGATTCGATCCGCAGCGGGCCGAACTCGAAAGCGGTGGCCGTTTTCGCGAATCAGGTGATCATGGCGGTCGAACAGCAGAGCACCGTGAACATGGAAAAGCTGCAGCAGTCGCCGAAGAAGGGAATAAACATCAAGGCCAACCTCGGCGAGGGGCAAATATGGAACGACGTCGGTAGGCTCAAGACGAAGCAGTCGAAGTTCTTCGTCGAGACCTCGCAGGCGGTCACAGGCGTGCGCGGAACAGTTTTCACGGTGCAAGTCGCGCCCGATGCGACGACCAAAGTCGCGGTCGTAGACGGAACCGTTGATGTTCGCACGCGCGGGATAATGATGAGCCCGCTCAAGGTCAAAGAAAACACCATGACCGAGGTCGCGGCAAATGTCGCTCCCACGACGCCGACTTCGATATCGCAGGACTTCGTCGCGCAATGGAACCAATACAAAATGAAATTCCGCGTCATGCGTCTTGGGATGATCGGCGGACGTCTCGGCCTGTCGCCGACGCAGACGCTGTATACGGGCGTCGCGGCGGTGGTTCTCGTGGTGGTGATTGTGGTTCTGATGAGGATGCGACGCAGAAAGGCGTAGACGAAAGGGGCCGCGCTAAGCGCGCGGGGTCACGAGTCGCAAGTCAAAGAAGCGAGATGTCATTCTGAGCAAAGTGAAGAATCTCACTTTAGACACTTTAGCTCACTTTAGGCGCTTTACACTTTCATGCGCTCTTTGCGCCTCGGGTCTGTGACCCTCGGGTCTGCGGCCCTTTGCGGTGAGGTCTGTAAAGTTAAAACATGAAAAAGAAATCCAAACCGTCACTTCTTGTCGGTTTTGCGCGTGTTGACATCACGCCGGCGGAATCGCTTCCAATGGGCGGATATATCGCTCGAAAAGGAGTCGCCACCGGCGCACACGACCCGCTGTATGCAAAAGCGGTGGCGTTTCGGTACGGAGAGACGGCGGCGATTCTTCTTTCGCTTGACATCTTGTGCGTTTCCGCTGAATGGGCGCGCCACGTGCGGCAAATGATCTCAGAGAAGCTGGGGCTGCCGGCGGAAAACATCCTGATAGCGGCGACTCACACGCATTCGGGGCCGGGGGTCTTTTTCCCTATACGCTGGCGCAACGAGCAATTCGAGAAATACGAAATGCGTCTCGCGGCGGCATGCATCGAGTCTGCGGAGAAATCGTTTGTGACGGCGGAGCCGGCGCGCGTCCGGATTCGCAGTCTGCGTTCGACCGGCATTGGCTCGAACCGCCGCCACCCGCTCGGAGATTCTTTCGTTAACTTGTCGATTATCCGCATCGAGGGTCGTTCGGGCAAAGTAAAAGGTCACCTTGTCTCATTCCCGTGTCATCCAACTGTGATGCCGGCCGAGAACCTGCAGTATTCGGCCGACCTCTTCGGGGCCGGGGCCGGCGAAGTGGAGAAGAGATTCCGTGGCTCCCTTTGTATGATATTCAACGGGACCGCAGCAGACATAAGCACTCGATTCACTCGCTGGGACCAAACATGGCCTGAAGTCGCCAGGCTCGGGCAACATCTTGCGTCATATATTCTCAAGGGCAGCCGCGACGCTAAACCGGTCAGGGAAGGACCGGTCTCCGCGATTGCGTCGTCGCTGCGTTTTGCGTTTCGGGAGATCATTCCCGTCGAGCGTGCGCAGAAAGAGTTCGACGAGATTCGAACGAGAATAGAGGTCTCTGCCGCCCGGCAAGATGCGGACGTCAATCCGTTCTCTTCCAAGTCGCTGCTCGAGGGAGCGTCGGCACAGTTAGCGCTCAGCCAAATCGGCTCATGGGAGCCCCTGTTTGCAACGTACACCGCGAACGTCGAGATTGCCGTAATCCGGATAGGCAGCATCATCGTCTGCGGGCTTCCGGGCGAATTTTTTATGCAGCGGGGAATAGACCTGAAAAGGGCCGCCTCTCCGAAATCCGTCTTCATTGTTGGATACGCCAACGGCTACTCGGGCTACTTCGTCCCGCCGACAGAGATCGATTTCGGCGGCTACGAGGCGTTGATGTCGCCGCTCGAACCTAAGGCCGAACCCGAAATCATTGGCGCGGCAAAAACGCTCATCCACGCTGTAAAGAAGCCGCGGCGACGAGAGGCGAAAAACGTATCATGAATGAGAAAGTGTACATCAACGAGCTCGTTAAGCTGCTCCGCGGGTTGGTAAAAGACCAGCGGAAGAATATTGATGAAGCGGCGGGAATCATTGCGCGGTCGATGATGAACGACGGCGTAATACACGTTTTCGGGACCGGCCACTCGAGTCTCGTCGCGCAAGAGGCGTTCATGCGCGCGGGCGGCCTGCTGCCGGTAAATGCGCTGCTCGACGAACGCGCGCTCTTGAGCGGCGGCGCCCTCAATAGTTCGGCCATGGAGCGGCAAGAGGGCTTGGCCGCCGATATTCTTTCGGAGTTCGAGATTCGCCCGTTTGACGCGGGGATCGTGGTGTCCAACGCGGGCCGCAACGCCGCGCCCATCGAGATGGCGTTCGAGATGAAAAAGCGAGGCATGCGCGTAGTCGCCATCACAAGCGTGAAGCATTCCGGCTCGGTCGAGCCCGCGCACGTGAGCGGTAAGAAGCTGATGGATTTGGCCGACGTCGTTCTCGATAACGGCGCGCCTTACGGAGACGCGCTCATTGAGATTCCCGGCCTCGGCGCAAAGATGGGAGCGGCATCTACCGTGACCGGCGCCGCGCTCATAAATTCGGTGCTTATCCGGGCGGCCGTGAAGATGCTCGACGAGGGCTTCCAGCCGGTTGTGCTCCCGAGCGGAAACGTTCCATCTTCAGATTTCTCGCGAATCCAAGAGGCGATGCAGAAATATCAGGGACGCATCAAATACCTCTGAAGTCCCGTAGTCTGCGGATTGAGAAAGGTTTGAATCGTGGCGAAAGGTGACACACTTTTCAAAAACGGCGTGGTGGTCCTCAACGAAACTGTTTTGTTCAAGAGCGACGTGCTCGTGAAGGACGGCAAGATCGCCGAGGTCGGACCCGACCTCCGGCGCCCGCGCGACGCCGAGCTGATTGATGCGACCGGCCACAATATCGCGCCCGGATTCATTGACCTGCACGTCCATGGGGCGGCAGGGCAGATGTTCGAGTTCGCTGACGCCGAAGGCTATTCGAAAATCGCGGCCTCGTTGGCGAAGTTCGGAACAACCGGTTTCCTCGCGACGCTCGCCGCGATGCCGCATGAACAGACGCTCGCGGCCATAAAGACGGTGCGGGAATTCTCGCGAAATGCGGCTGGCGCGAAAATGCTCGGGATACACATGGAGGGTCCGTATCTGAACCCCGAGATGGCGGGCGCGCAAATCGTCGCAGCCATGCGCCGCCCATCACCGGAAGAGACGAGAGAATACATCGAGGCCGCAGGCGGCCTTCTGAAAATCATGACCCTTGCGCCGGAACTTGACGGCGCGCTCGAAGCAATTTCGGCGCTCAAGCAAACGGGCGTTGTCGCTGCGGTCGGCCACTCGAACGCGACGTTCCAGCAGATTCGAGACGCTCTTTCCGCGGGACTCACGCACGTCTCGCACACGTTCAACGCGATGCGCGGCCTGCATCACCGCGAGCCCGGCGCTCTCGGGGCAGCCCTGACGATGGACCACCTGTCGACCGAAGTTATCTGCGACGGACACCATGTCTCTCCCGCCGCAGTGAGCGTGCTGATGCGCTGCAAGCCGCGAAACAAAGTCGTATTAATCACGGACGCCGTCGCGGCGCTCGGCTTGCCCGAAGGCGACCACGAGTTTCTCGGCATGCCGGTCTCAGTCAAAGAAGGCGTGGTGCGCCTCAAGGAGACCGGCGGCCTCGCTGGCAGCGTACTCACGCTGAACAAGGCGGTCAAGAACGTGTTTCAGTGGTTCAGCAGTATTCCATTCGCGAATATCTCGCTGCGAGAAGCGTTCCTGATGGCGTCGCTGAACCCCGCTACCGCGATGGGCATCGCCGACTCTAAGGGACAAATAGCAATCGGCAAAGACGCCGACATTATTCTCGTGGACGAGCATTTCGACGTAACCTTGACAATGGTCGAGGGACGGACCGTGTACAGCAAAATAGCGGGAAAAGATTAAAAGGATAAATCCCTCTCTTTCCCCCTTTATCAAAGGGGGACGAAGGGGGATTTGGGGCAACGGCGAAAAGGGAAAATCCCCCCTAAGAGACTGTCCATAATTGGCGACTGGGGATGAAATCCTGTGGGTGCGAATTCATTCGCACAATATTTTCAGGCTGTTTCCAGGGTGCCCGTGCGAATAAATTCGCACCCACACAGTTACTAGACACTCTCCTAACCCCCCCTTTGCAAAGGGGGACGGCGCCTTTCGTCTCTGTGAAGACTCATGAACGTATCCAAAGAAAAAATCGCAACGGCAACAGTACGTAAATACCGCCCGCAGGACCGTGACACGGTGCGGCGGATATGTTATGACACGGGCCTGATGGGCGACCCCATTGACCCGTATTTCGGGTGTTTCGACTTGTTCGCCGACTACTGGATGAATTATTACACCGACTACGAGCCTGAATCGGCGTTTGTGGCTGAACTGGACGGAAAGGTCATCGGATATCTGGTGGGCTGTCGGGACGCGACCAGGCAAGAAGAAATCCAGAAATCGGAGGTCATGCCGCGCATCCGGAAAAAGCTGTTCACGTTCGGCTACCGGATCGACCTGCGTTTTTTCAAGTTCATGTGGAGATGGCTAAGGAGCATGCGGCGCGGCGAGTTCGTGGACGTGCCGGTCGACGGTTATCCCGCTCACCTGCACATGAACCTTGCGGAAGGTTACCGAAGCAGTGGAACCGGCTCGAAGCTGATGACGGCATATCTGGATTATCTGCGCGCGAACAACGTCAAGGGATTGCATCTCGGCACCACTACGCGCAATAAGCTGGCGGTTCCTTTCTACAGGAAGTGGGGTTTCCGTCTCGTCTCGCGGCATCCGCTGACCATGTACGAGGGCATCGTGCCTGAGAAAGTGGAAATCCTGTCTTTCACGCGAGAAATCTGAACTAAACCGCAGGGCGTTGCAGACCGATAGATTTCGCTGAATACGCGGATTTGGGGAAAAGAAGAAGAAAGAAAACGCTAACCAGAGATTGACACAGGCGTAGCCGCAACCAAGCTCGAAGCAACCACGGATTACACGGATTACACGGATTAACAACTCAACAAGACCCTCAGAAGGTCATTCTCATGAAAGTTGGAATCAATTTAGCGACAATAAGTTATGCAAGTATCTCTTGAAAATTACCACAGAAATTAAAGAAAATGCAATGGAGTAGTACGGATTAGCACGGAAGAAAAAGAAGAGTCTTGGAACACGAATTACGCAAATTGCACGAATGACCGCTCCCTCTTTATCATTCCCGCGAAGGCGGGAATCCATTTAATGACAATGAGTTACACAAGGTTGTCCTTCAATCTTGGCAGGTAAGGGTGAGTAATGTAGAAGGCAAAAGGGGGATGCTTTTGTCTGGTTACCATAGCGAGCCTTTGCGAGTTCTTCTTTGAACTCTTTGCGCCTTTGCGGTTTAATGAGTAGTTTTTGGACCTTATCTTCTGAGGTACACAATGATTCAGCGAAAATACAACCTTAATCTCTGCATCGCTATCATGCTCGGCGCGGTTCTGGTCGCACTCGCACTAGGGGCGCTCCAGAAGCAGTTCGGCATTTTCGACAGCGCGGATGCTCTGGCGATCAGCATCACGAAATCGGTCAGATCGGTCGTTTTGACGCCTCCCATGTGGGCGATTTCATGGATCGGCGACGAAATGGGTCTGATGATCGTCATCTGCGTCGTCTATTGGCTGGGTTACACGGTCGAAACGATCTTCTTCCTGCTGGTGCTCCTGTTCGGGAATGTGATCAATACACGCATGAAGGAATTCTTCGAGCTTCAGAGGCCGTTGAGCAGCGAAATCAGCAGGCTCTACGAAACCGACGGATACGGCTACCCGAGCGGTCACACGCAGACTGGCGTGTTGTATTCATGGCTCATTTATGCTTTTGTCCAGAAATATTGGCCCGTTTGCCTGCTCGCGGCGTTCCTGATGGCGGCGAGCCGGATTTATGTCGGCGACCATTACTTCTCCGATACGGTTGGCGGCTTTATCTGCGGCTTGGGACTCGTGATCGGCGCAACAGGTATCTACGGCCACATGCGCGATTTGAACTCGTTGCGCCAATCGCTGCGACGCTCGCCTGCGCTCAGAGTCTTGCTTTCGCTTGCGCTCTCGGGCGTGTATCTCGCGTTCGCCTGGCCCGCTCCCGATGCATCCAAGTACTCAGGGTTCCTGCTCGGCTTTTTCGTTGTTTACTCTGCGCTCGATTTCCGCTGGCGCTGGCGCAGTCTGCCGCTCGCAATTTTGGCCTCAGTCGTCGGCCTTGCCGTCCTGTTGGGGGTGCGTCTGGGCTTGTCAGCGATCCTTCCCAAGACCGACATCAGCAACTACTGCAGATATTTCTTCCTCGGATATCTACTCGCAATCTCGCCGCTCGCGTTTGTGAAGATAGGGTTGCTGAAGAAAAAAGAGGATTAAACCGCAAAGGCGCAAGAATGGGTTTCTGGTTTCGAGTTTCTGGTTTCTGGTTAAAAGCCCTCTTCAGAGACTACGCCGTACTTCGAGAACGGTGATGGGATTCTGTAGGTGCGAATTTATTCGCATAGTATTTCCGGGCTCTTTTCATATCATATCTGCGAATAAATTCGCACCTACAGAATTACGGGGCGGTCTCTTCATCCCTTTTTTTGATCAGGGGGAGAGCCCATGGTTTTCCCTTTCGCCTTTCGCCTATTCTGTCCCGTTTCGCCCTTTTCCCCGTTTCCCCTTTTCCCCCTTGACATCAATGCTCTTTCGCCCGTGCGAGGAGCAGGTTCGTATCGCGCAGGCGTTTCGAGAGCATTCTCACGAGATTGAACAGCAGGCGGATCGCGACGCTCTTGGTGAGCAGACTCTGAACACGCTGCTCGTCGAGCGCGAGAACGACGCAGTTTTCCATGGCGACCGCTTTCGCCGAACGCTCCTTGTGCTCGAAGAGAGCCATCTCGCCGAAGGTTTCGCCCGGGCCTAGGACGGCGAGCGTTCTTTCGCCGCGCGGGTCTTCATCGACGATCTGGATTCTCCCTTTCAGGAGGACGTACATCTCGTGGCCGACTTCGCCCTTGTGAAAGATCACGTCGCCGGTCATGATTTTCGACTGCAGCGCGATCGCCATGATCTTGATGCAGCTCTTGAACTCGATACCGTCGAAGAGCTCGATTGATTCAACGAGCGGGCGATACTTCTCATACTTCGCATATTTGTCCTCGAGTTGCTCCGTCATGCGGGCTCACCTCTTTCTCGTGATTATCACAGGTCTATTATGCCTTTCACTTTCGCATGCAGCTCGCCTTTGGCCCCGCCACCCAAGTGCACATCGGGCGCTTGCCTCAGATATTCGAACTCTTTCAATTGGCCCTCGATGTCCGGCGCGGGGGCTGCTTCCTCCTTTTTGACGTCGAGCACGCGTATGATGAGCCGGCCCTGCTGCTTCGACGAATCGGGGTCGAAGTAATAGACATGTTCGGGGTCGGCGGGAACCATGACGAACACCCCGGCCTCGAAGCCGGCCGGCCTGCGCGGCGAAGGCTCGAAGATTATTCCCTCGATCGGCTGACCTGATTCGTTCGCGTCGAATTTTACAATCGAGCCATGTCCCGCTTTGCGGAGTCTCTCAAATATTTTTTCAAGTTCTGGGGCGTTCACTTCCAGTGTTTCCGGAGCGTGTTCACAGAATTAAAAATCCGACTCGGGAGATACGGCCTTCTTCCTGCCCTTTCCCCCTGTCGGCAAGTTTCATGGCGCAGACGTCTTCCAAGCGGCGCCTGCACAAGGCACTACATTATTTACACTATAATTTGTGCAAATGTCAAGCAAAGAAAAGCTTGAGGCGGAAAAGGGGAAACGGGTAAGGGCGAAAGTGAAACTTGAAAGCGGCGCCGGTGGTGTGATATTGTTGGTTCGATGAGACAAATACGCCATGAATGCCGAGTTTGAAAAACAGCACGAAGCCCGCGAGCCCGAACAGAAGGCCTCGCCCGCCAACTTGGAGGATGCGGGGCAACTCGGGCGTTTTTGCTGGGTTCTTCTGCGAAATGCGCTCAAAGACGCCGAGTGGCGCGCGCGCGCATGCGCCGCATGGGGGATCGGGGTGGCTGGCGACCGGCTGCCCGAAGAGTTTGTCGCGCAGGCAATCGAGGCGTTGACCGGCGCGGCCACCGACCACGACGGGTTTGTCCGTTTCTGGGTCATTGAGGCCATTGGCAAACTCGGAAGCGAGCCGCACGTGCCGGTCGCGCGGGCTGCTCTGAACGACAAAGACGATTATGTCCGCCTCAATGCCGCCAAAGCGCTGGCGCAACTCGGTCAGCCTGAAGGGTCGAAGATTCTCATTGACACGCTCGAGATGTCGCCAAGCATGGTGTCGACTTCGGCCAGGGGTTCGAGTAGTCGCCGCGAGTGGAAACTCAAGGTCTTCGCGATTGAATGTCTGGGCGAAATCGGCTCGCTTGCGGCCATCCCCCACATTGTGAAATTGCTCCGGCAGCCGCACTGGCCGGTCAGGGCGAGCAGCGCGTGGGCGCTCGGCATAATCGGCGACAGGAGCGCGGTTCTGCAAGTGCGCCCGCTTCTGCACGACGCCGAAAAGCTGGTGCGCATAAGCGCGGCGGAGTCGCTGGGCAGGCTGGGCGAGCAAGACGCGGCCGGACTGCTGAAGGCCGCGCTCATTGACCAGAACAAAATGGTGAAATACAAGGCTGCCGAATCGCTCGCAAAGCTTGGCTACCGCACCGGCGTGGAACTTCTCGCGGACGCCCTCAAAGACTCCGAAGCAAGCATTCAGAGCCTGGCCATCACTGCCCTCGGAAAACTCGGCGACACGTCGGTCCTCAAGCAGTTGGCCGAGAAGCTGGATGTCGAGAGTTGGCAGATGCGCGCCGACGCCGCGGTTGCGCTCGGGCGTCTCGGCGATTCCAAAGCTCTCCACTTCCTGAAGAAAAGGCTCGAGGACGCAGCGAAAAACGTGCGCATCTGCGCCGCCGTCGCGATCCTCATGCTGCTCGGAAAATAAAGACTCAAACAAAAATTAAATTAGACCACAAAGGCACAAAGCCACGAAGAGAAGTCTCGGCAGATTTTCTTGGTGCCTTTGCGAAAATCGGGGACACGATGCGGCATCGTGTCCCCGATTTTCGCCATAAAGTCGCTTGGCGCTTTACTTCTTATTTGCCGAGAAGCGAATCGAGCTTGCCGAGTTCTTCGAGCGCGTAGAGATCGTCGCAGCCGCCAACGTGATCATCGCCGATGAATATCTGCGGGACGGTGCGGCGGCCGGTTGCCTCGATGACCTTCTTCATGGCCTCGCGGTCGACGCTCACATCGACCTCCTCGTAGGCGACCCCTTTCTTTGAAAGGAGCGCCTTCGCCCGGTCGCAATAGTAGCACGTAGGAGTCGTATAGATTCTGACTTGTTTCATTGTTGCTTACTCTCCACATTGGATGTTATATGTTTTTGTGTGGGTCTGTCAAGCCGGCTCGACTGAAAAACGCGAATGCCCCGCGACTCAAGATTGCTTTTCTTTCTTCATCATTCATCACTCATCATTCGTCATTCCCGTAGTTGACTTGTGACAGTGATGTTCCTATAATAGACGCAGTTTCATTGACAAAACACCCTTTTACAATAGGCCCTCTCCCAGCCTTACTAACTCGGAGTGGATGATCGCTGTCATTATCTATGGGCGTCCCGCCGCGGCGGGACTGCGTCCTTAACGCGCTTGGCTCGGGACGGTGACTTTCCGTAGTGCTTCATACCCTCCGTAATATCAGCTTCCATGCAATTTCCGACTATGGTCAATAACCGCCGGCTCGTAAGTTCCAAACTTGTGAGCCCCCGGCTCGTGCTTTTCCTGGCGCTGGCGCTCGTGTACTGCTATGTCAGTTTTCACCGGGTGACGCTCGCGGTCATCGGAGACCTTTTGGCCGATGAATTCAAGCTCGGCCCCGCCGAGCTCGGGCTTCTCGGCAGCATCCTGCTTTATTGCTACGCCTTCATGCAGTTACCTTCCGGCGTCCTCGCCGATCATGTCGGCCCGAAACGCACCATCATCTTGTCGCTCGCGTTTTCCGCGGCGGGTTCGGCGGTCTTCGGGGTTGCGCACAGCTTCGCCGTGGCGATATGCGGGAGGATTCTCGTCGGGATAGGCATCTCGTGCATCTACCTGTCGCTCATCAAGATACTGAGCGCATGGTACAGAGAGAACGAGTTCGGCGTAATCCTCGGAATACTGATGTCGCTCGGGATGCTCGGCAACATGCTTGCGACGAGCCCTCTCGCGCTCTCGGTCAAGCTGATGGGTTGGCGCAACTCGTATCTCGCAGTCGGCCTGCTAACGGTCGGCCTCATCGCACTCGTCTATTTCCGCGTTACGAACGCCCCCGAAGGCGGCGATCCGCCAGCACACGCCGCGAGCGCTCAACCCCTTGCGCCGACTGAAACGGTGAGCGAGAAACTGGCCGCCGTGTCGCGGACGGTGTGGACTCTCATGCACAATAGGACATACCTGATGCTCACCATTTTCATGATCGCGGCCAGTTCGGGGCACGGATTTCAAAGCCTGTTGGGCGGGCCGTTCCTGAGCCGGAGCTACGGCTATTCGCTGGTCGAGATGGGAAACGCGCTTCTATGGTATTCTTTGGGCGGCATCTGCGGCGCGCCTTTCTGGGGCCTGTTGTCCGACCGGCTATTCAAATCTCGCAAGCGGGTGTTGCTGATTGGTTCGCTTCTCTCTATGGCTGTGTGGTTCTTCCCCGCGTTTATGCCTTTGGCCATACCGCGATGGGCGGTGCATGCGCTGTTGTTTGCCATGTCGGCGGCGGCCGGCGGCGGAGTGCTCACTCACGCGATGGCGCGCGAATCGTTTTCCTCTGAAGTGCTCGGCATTTCGGTGGGCATAATCAATTTCTTCACGTTCCTCGGCGGCGCGGCCTTCACCCAGCTAATGGGCCACATGGTCGAGCTTTTCGCGAAGACTGACGGCGACTACCCCCTTATCGCATACCAATCCACCGTGATGCTGATATTCGGCACATGGATCGTGCGCCTCATCGCGCTGATGCTCACCGAAGAACGGAGAGATTCTTCGCACCGTTCCTAAGAAACTGGTAGCTGTTTACCATAATTCGGGGACACCTTGCGGCAAGGTGTCCCCGAATTATGGACGGCATCTCCCCATCAGGCTATCCCGTGCGGAATGACTCTGAAGACAGTATGCGAATAAATTCGCACCCACAGAATTCCATCCCCATTCGCCAGTTGCGGGACAG
>CAYVDS010000132.1:4500-14249 GCA_964450145.1 uncultured bacterium | reverse complement strand
GAATCGGGCACTCACAAGAAAGAAAAAGAGCTCTGGGCCGCTGCTGGAATCAAGACGAGTGGCGCGTGGTACATGGAAGCGGGACAGGGGATGGGCGCGGTCCTCCAAATAGCCGACGAAAAACGCGCGTATGCTCTCACTGACCGAGGCACATGGAATGCTTACGCTGTCAAGCTTGACCTTGCCGTTCTACTCCAAGGAGATCCTAAGCTTTTCAATCCTTATGGCATAATTGCAGTCAATCCGGCAAAACAACCACATGTAAACTATGTGGACGCAATGCTCCTTATCGGCTGGTTTACCTCACCAGAAGGGCAAGGCATAATCCGCGACTTCAAGAGTGACGGGCGGACGATGTTCGTTCCGCTCGCTGTGCCGTCAGCCGGCGCGGCAAAAGAACAAAATTGACGAGCATACGGGATGCCCGTGCGCCGACTCACTGTCGGATTATTTTTCTAAAGTGTCCTTTGCAACACCAACCAGCGTATCGGAAGGAAAGGGAGAAGGCTTATGAAAAGATTGATAGTCTGCACATGTCTCGGGCTGCTGTTGTTTTCCGGGTCGGTGGCAGCACAACAGCAAAGTTATTCCGATGAAACGGAGGCGCTCCGCAAATTGGTGCAGGAGCAAAGTCAAAGAATCTCTGAACTGTTGACGCGAATCGAGGCCCTCGAAGCTCAACAGGGCGAACAAGGTAAGTTGATCGAGGCCGAAAAGAGCGAGCCACCCCTATGGACGGAAAAGATAGCTATAAAAGGTGATTTTCGCTACCGATATGAGTGGATTGACGACGACAGGGAACAGGAAGACAGGAATCGAAACCGCATCAGGGCACGCGTCGGCCTCGAAGCCAGACTCAGTGATACTATGGACTTGGGCTTCCAGATCTCGACTGCGGAACCCAATGGGAAAAACCAGGAAGGCGACTCCGTCTCGAATAATCAGACCCTGACCAATTCGTTTTCACTGAAGAATATTTGGCTCTCGCAGGCTTATTTTGACTGGCATCCTGCACAGGTGGCTGGTCTGCATGCCATCGGCGGCAAGATGAGTTATCCATTTTATGCCCCCGGCAAAAGCGAGCTCATCTGGGACGCCGATCTGACTCCGGAAGGCGGCGCGCTCAAATACTCAAGAACCTTCGGTTCATTGGAAGCGTTCGGCAATCTGTACAGTTTCTGGATTCTGGAGAGGAGCCAGGAGGGCGACTCCGGCCTCTTTGGCGGACAAGGCGGCGCGAAGTATAACTTTTCCGCTTTTGGCGACAAGGCTTACGTGCTCGGAGGTCTCGGCTACTTCGATTTCGGGAATGTAGAGGGCGAGAAACCATTCTTTGACAACACAGGGAAAAGCTTCGGCAACACGCTCATCGGGGACGTCCTCGCTGAGGACTTCGACGAATTAGAACTCTTTGGTGAGTTCGGATTTCGGGCAAGAGGCATCCCGTTGCTGCTCTTTGCTGATTATGTCACAAATACTGCGGCTAGCGGAGAAGACGATGGTTGGCTCGTTGGTCTGGGTGTTGGAAAGACCAAGGAGCCGGGCGATGGGGAACTCCGGGATACCTATCGAGTGCGTCAGAGGGACGCCGTGCTCGGCGGTGTCACCAGTTCTGATTGTGCTCGCGCCGGGACCGACGCGAAAGGCCATGAGATTGGGCTCGCATATCAACTCGCCAAGAACTGGCAGGTTGTCGCGAAGTACTTCAACAACGAGAGCGGCATCGGCTTGGGCGAAGACGAAGAAAACTACGACAAGATACAAATGGACTTGAATTTCAAGTTCTAGTCAAACAGAACGTGGGTACAAACACTGTAGGGGCACGGCATGCCGTGCCCCTACAATGCTATGTAATTCCTCTTACTCCCTTGATCTAATCGCACCCGCGGGTTTCAATATGCACGGGCATTCAAGACATCTGCCAGAAAGACATGCCCTCATTGTAGCCGTCTCGGGAGGAATTGCAGGATTACTTCTTGCCGAGGACCGCATCCTTTGCGGCCTTCGCTACTCTGAACTTCAGCGCGCGCTTGGCGGGAATCTTGATGGCTTCGCCGGTAGCGGGATTTCGGCCCATGCGGGCTTTACGGTTGACGACCACAAGCTTGCCCAGCCCCGGAAGCGTGAAGCCGCTCTTGGCCTCCTTGTACGAGATCCCGATCAGCTCATCGAGCAACCCTGCGACCTGCTTCTTAGGAATTTCCGTCTTCTCTGCGAGGCGTAAAATCAGTTCTGCTTTGGTCATCGCTTTTGCCATGTCTCTTTCCTCCGGTTTAAACCATCACTTGATCTGATGAAAACAACCCACAAAACCGTTGCAGATTATAGGCTAAACACAGCCATTCTGTCAACTCGCTTTCGATTTGCTGTGAATTTATACTACCGTTCCGACAAGCCTTACCGCAAAGGGCCGCAGGCCCGAGGCGCAAAGAGCGCAAAGAAATGAAAGAGAAGACGGAACACCAACGGCACGGATAAGACCCGAATGACACGAACGAATTACTTTGCATTGGTTATGCCGGCAAAGTTCGCGAACAGCGTCGCGGCTATTCCTGAATCGCGGGCATTCCACAATGTGCTCGGGCGTATCAGCGAAAAGTTGAGATTGGCGAGGCCATTGAGGACAAGCAGCATTCTCCCCTTGCGTATGCATATCTCTGAATGGAACTGGACGCCCCAGATCGGCTTCGTCTTGTGTTCGTAACTCTGGATTCGGCAATGGTCGGATTCCGCAAGCAGTCGGAAATCAGGAGATAACTCGCACACTTCATCGAAATGCGAGCAGTGTGCATAGAACCGCGAAGGGATTCCTTCAAACAGCCGGCTGTCCTTTTCTACGAGACGAACCTGCCTCCACCCGAATTCCGGCGAATGTTTTTCGCGCACCGCATTGGCTCCCATCAGTACTCTGCCAATCAATTGATGCCCATAACAGATGCCTAAGAGCGGGATATTCTTTTCCGCGCATTTCTCGATAAGTTTCAGTTCAGCCAAGAGCCACGCCCGTTCGCTGAATAGAGGCTCGATGCCGCCGGAAAGAATAACCCCTTCATATCTCTCTGGTTCGCGCGGCATCCGGTTCTCGACCGCGTGCACAATCTCGGTCTCAACGTTCGGCAAATAGCTCCGTATCCAACTCGCCTGCCGTACCAATCGCGGAAACGGACCGTTGTCAACTACAAGGATTTTCATCTATTTCATTCATGTGAAATGAAGGGATTTGTGCGATTCGTGATCCGATTTTTTACGTTCATTGGCGGAAGTGCTCGCCATATGGAAATAGGCCCGGATAACCGCCGGTGTGCATGAATACGACGGTTTCGTCTTTGCGGAATTTGCCCTCCCTTATGTAGTCGATCATTCCGGCCATTGTCTTGCCCGTGTATGTTGGGTCAAGAAAAATGCCTTCGAGTCTTGCCACAAGTTTGATCGCCTCGATGCAGCCCGGAGTAATCTTTCCGTAGGCTTCGCCGTAATAGTTGTAATCCACGATCGCGTCATCTCGCGTCGCGTTCGGCTTCTCTCCAATCAGTTCACCGATTTCGTTAACGATTACTTCGACCGGCGGCAGTCCGAGTTCCTCGAGCGAACCTTGCTTGTTCACGGCGATTCCGATGACTTTTGTGGGTTTCTTGAGGCATTTGACGCCCGCAAGCAAGCCGGCGTGTGTTCCGCCCGTTCCCATCGCAACAAAGATTGCGTCTATTTTCAGACCCATCGCTCGCGCTTGCTCGAATAGTTCGATTGCCGCGAGATAATAACCAACATCTCCGAGAGGGGTCGAGCCACCGGGCGGAATCATGTAGACATTGCGTCCCTTTTCGGTCATCTCTTGCACGACATTGAAGACTGCGAGACGCATTTCGTCGAACTTCGACGGATCATTGAAATCGGGCAGAAAGAGATACTCGCACCCCATGATCTCATCCAGTAAAAGGTTCCCATCCGGGGGGTCCGGCCTTTCGCCCGACAGAACGAGCACGGTCTTGAGTCCCAGCTTGCAGGCGGCGGCCGCCGTCATGCGGCAATGATTTGACGACACGGCTCCGAACGTTAGTACGGTATCGGCCTTGTTGTTGATTGCGTCCGCCATCAAGAATTCCAGTTTCCGCGCCTTGTTGCCACCCATGGCGAGGCCTGTCATATCATCGCGCTTCACCCATATCTGTGGCCC
This sequence comes from uncultured bacterium, assembly GCA_964450145.1. Classification (GTDB taxonomy): domain Bacteria; phylum Abyssobacteria; class SURF-5; order SURF-5; family SURF-5; genus JACRIR01. The sequence continues at coordinate 10,075 of CAYVDS010000132.1, read as the reverse complement.
GGCGAGATACTTCGTGAACGCACGCATCGGCTCGAGCGGTGTAGGAAGGAACGACAATGATACACGAGGGATGTCACCGACCTTCATATCCTTCTCCTCTCATAGCAAATAGGGTGGAGAAACTGTCCCGTAATTCAACGTTTGACGAGACTGTCGTAGGTGCGAATTTATTCGCACGGTGTTTCCGGCCAACTTTGGCCGAGCTTCTGCGAATAAATTCGCACCTGCATAACTGCGGGACAGTCGCTGGACTCTTATTTTCTTACGAGCGCCTCAAGCTTCTTCAGGTGGTCTCTCTCCTGGGTTATGATCTTTTCGAGTGCGGCCTTCCCTGTTATATCCTGCGTACTTTGCAGGATTTCACTGTAGAATGCAATCGAGCGCTTCTCCACGGACATCCCAAGCCTGAGCGCTTCTTGCGGATTGCACAATACATCAGCCACGCGCTCGGAGTCACTAAGGACATCCATCACTGTTGAGTCAACAATGTCTGCCAGGGTCTCGCCCTCGTCAACTACCTCTTGTTCTTGAGCGACCTCCTCGATTTTCTTCTCAAACAGGGCGAGATGGTTTCGCTCATCTTTGATCAGCATCTCGACGACGTCTCGGATTTCTGGCCTGAGCACTTCTTCCTTCATGCGTGAATAATAATAGATGCCGTCTTCCTCAATCTTACGCGCGATCCGGTAAGCCTCGAGCTCGTCGAAGTCGTATATTTTGATTTCGTCGCCGTTGAAATCAACCTTCATCTTCTGCCTCCAACCTTGAATCCATGGATTTCGCAGATTATCACTGATTAAGAAGCTCACGGTGGCCGGGGGTTATCACGGATGTTCGCGCCGATATTCCCATATGTGCGCGTGGAATTGTAGAAGATTGTCGCGGTCGAGGAAGCGAACTCGCGCCGTGACTTGTCGAATAACTGATAGAGAGTTGTCTCGGGGTAGTCGAGAGACCTGGGCACGTTATCATCGTAGTGCCCGAACCACGGACGCCGGCTGTCTACTGGATTTGTTCGCATTGCTCCTGTTGCTGGCGAGTCAGGGAGAGACAGGCAGTACGGATTCGGGCAATCTGCGGGCTATTCTAACACACGCCCCATAAATTGGCAAACAGTCTCTTCGGCGGGTTTATTCTTACGAACGCGGTTGCCGCAGAATTGCTTGTTCGAGTTTCGCCTTGGTGAGTTCCGCGTCTTCGCGAATGAGTTGATAGCCCAGCTCGATAATGGGCATGCTGACGCCAGCCCTGTGTGCAAGCCGGTGAAGCGCAGCTATTGATTCGAAGGTTTCGACAGTCTCGTTTTTTTCGGCGAATGTCTGGAGCGTCTTTCGGGCCGGTCGTTTCTGACCCAAAAGGGTCCCGAATTTGCTCGACCGACCCGCCATGGAAGTCGCGTGAAAATCGGGCCACCATGCGTGACTCTCGGTAAAGGTCTTCGGGTCGGCCCCCAGCGTTTTCCCCATACGCATAATCTCTTCTGTCGCCGCCATCATGAATTCTCCGAGATAGTTCTCGCCCATGCCGAAAGCCTTCGCGGCGGCGTAGATTGTCGAGTAGGGATTCTTTGCGGCGCCGGCCAGTGAAGTGCCTACAGGGTCGATCGAGATATGCACGACGAATCGGGGATTCTCGATCAGCCGTTTGAGTTTGATGAGGCGTTCGGGTTTTGTGCCGGCGAGTTGGGTCGAGCAGACCTCTCCGCGAATGACTTCGGATGCGATGTTAGCGCCCGAGAGGACTGCGATGTGAATCTCGTGCGGAAGCTTGGCTCTTTCGATCTTTGCGGCTGCCGCCACAGGGAGGAGGTCCGCCGTCTCATGCGAGAACCCCTTTGTAGCGATAACGAAGTCAAGGTCTCTCGAAGCATACTTGCAGACATTATCGAGAACTTCTTCAAAATGGCTGGATGGCGTGGCCACGATGATGACTTTCGAGCCGTTTATCGCATCCTTGTAAGAAAATTTCGGATATACGATTTTTGGCGGAACATCCAGCCCTTGGAAGAACAACGGATGCACGCCTTTGTTCTTGATTGACTCGGTTATCTCTTTGCGGGTGTCGTATACGACGATGCTGTGATAACGATAATCGGGATCTTCGAGGAATTTGTTTCCGATGATGTAAGCGAGAGTATATCCCCACTGCCCCGCTCCGATGACGCACACCTTATCGTCATAATCGGGCGAGTACAGCCGATGGTCGGCCATATTCCCGTAATAGGCGAGGGCCGGTAAGTCATTCACCAAAACTCGATTCCTGTAGAACACGTGTCCGCGGCTGGTAATTTTCATCAGCCCCAACTCCCTCAACCCCACCTCCATCACCATGCGCGGCCCCATGTCGAATTCAGAGGTGAAGTTGGGGTCGGTCCCGAATGTGTCACGATGGTACTTGACAACCTTGTCGATTTCCGCCTGAATCTGCTGCAGTAAGTTAGGAGTGGAAATCCTGTTGCTGCCTTCGACCGCTTCCGCTACGATATGACTCGGCAACACCTTTTTCACTTTCGCGATCCGCCGCATGCTTTCTTCGGCTACAACACGAGCGGGTTCGGTGGGATTAGGATGGTTCCAGAGGAACTCCTTAATGGAGAACGGTTCGCCGACGCTGGCATACGCTCTCCCGTATATGTCGCGGTAGCTCATCAGCAGGCTATGCGTCAAAAGATGTAGTGGCCCCTGTCCGTTAGCATAATCACGCCGCAGGCGGAAAGGACGCCTGCGGTATCGGAGGAAAGAGTATGTGCCCCGCCCGTGGACAAGCTTGTAATACTCCGGTACCCTCGAGAAGGACACTGATATTGGGATAACCGTAGCGTCCTTGGCCGAATCAAGAATCCCATCGACGACACGCAGGCGCTCGGGCAATCGCAACGTGCCATTGCGGCTGCGCGCACCCTGCCGGTTATTGGCCTCCGGGAAAATGATGAAGTCCTCGCCTCTGTCAGTAAGCGCCTCGCAGACCTTTTCAAGGATCGTCTTGTACGCCTTCGCTTCCTTCCCTTCACCCAACGAGCGCTTGACTTTGATGACGTTGAGTTCTTTCATTATTCGTTCGACCTGAGGCAAGAACATCAGGTTTGCGCCGGCGGCGAAATGCCCCAACCCGAGACCGAATGAGTCCGCTAGATCGCCTACAAGAATATCGTCTATGTTGGATGAGTGGTTCGCTGCTATGACGCGGCTGACACCTGGCGTGTTCGGAATCAGATTCAGGTTTGCGATGTCAGAGGGTCTCTCCGTGAAAAAACCGGAAAAGCCGGAGTGGTCAAAGAAAAGATCGAGCAGGAAATACGCGATTTCGCGGAAACGCTTGTGGGTTTCCGTGTTGTAAACCGGAAGTATATCCCTTACCTCATATTCGATGCCGCGCCAATCGGTCTTTGAGGGGAGTTCGTCTTCCAATCGCGCCATAACTTCGTGGACTATCGCTTCGGTATCAATCGGCTTTTGTGGCGCGAAAGGCTTAAGCCTCTCCGTGATACCGCTCTCTAGTGTTTCCTTTTCAAGAAAATCGACTAGAGAATCTATCTTTCGTGAAGCAAGCAACACCAATTGCTTTCTCAAATCGCCCGTCAGCGTCGGCATTTTCTTGTCACCTGAACCCTATCTTCGGAATTTTAGCCAGCCTCATTAAGAGGCTATGGCAATTTCGGTGCCACGTGCGAGCCTTCTCAGTAACTGGTTTTGCTTCAATGACATATGCATATGAAATAGCCGTGAGTGGGACTGCCGGACAAACTCTTTTTGCAACTTTAGAACTGCGCGCTGCAAAGAAATCATTGCACCATTCGGGAACAAGCCCAAGAATTGATGAGCGCATCTTTCTCCGCCCAATCGCACCTTTCTTAAGTATTTTACCACAAGATTTAGGCAAACGTCGCGTGAGAACTCCTAAGAAACAAGGTTCCGGGTCTCGGGTTCCGAGTTCCGGGTCGCCGTTTCAGGTTTCAAGTCAAATCCGACAGTCTATTACATAATAAACCCCGCACCGTGGGGTGGGGCGCTCCTAAGAAACTAGCGACTGTTTCCCTTAATTCGGGGACACGATGAGGCATCATGAATTCGGGGACACGATGAGGCATCATGTTCGAATTAAGGGATGTTTCCTCCACAATTAATCACGCCGAAGGCGTGATCAGGCGCTCCTACGAAGGAGGCGAAAGGAGCAAGGCGAAAGGGGAAAAGCAAAGAAGAAAAGGAGATTGCTTTGCTCCGTGGAGAAAGAATCGTTCCCAGTTCCCAAGACTGGTAGGCTGTCAGGAACCCGTGCGCCTACGCCTTATGTATCCGACAACCAGCAAGGTTGCCAGAAAGGTAGCCACGATGGAGGCTTTCACTTTTCTCGGAGGTTCGGAAGCAGCGCCTGCCGAGGGGACGCCGGGAGGATCGTAATGGCCGTTTCCATCCACATCGATAAAGATCGGGATTGTGAACGCGAGCGGGACAAATCCCTCCGCTATGATGTTATAAAGCCCGCCGGGCGGCTCCGGTATAGGCGATTTAGTTGAGTTGACGGTGGCGGCTTCGACTACAAGCCATGTGTCCCTTTTAAGTTGTACAGGAACGCTTTGATCAAAGCGAACAACGTTGGTTTGAGGACCGGTTTTGAAAGTTTCTATTCTGATGCCGTTGGCGAAAACACGCACTTCATCAAGCGGCACCCATGGAGCGACAAGCGCCTTAATGTTAAGACTCACGTTGCCGTCCTTTGCCGTGACCGTGTCACCCATGTCCGCCTGTCCGTTCACGTTGACTTTAAGAATCGGCCCTGTGGTTCCCATAATCTTGTGTTTTCGGATCTGCGCCACGAGTTCTCTGTTGTCTGCCCGTATTGCCCGTGAGTCCCCCAGCACAAAATAGTTGCGGGGATATCCCGCGAGGTTTGCTTTGACATGCGTATCCGAATTGGCCGTAGCCGTCTTGATGTACCCTTGATTCAGCAGGCTGAACCAGTCGTTCCTGAGGAGAAGATAGTCGCTGTAGCCGGAACCGTTCAACAGTTCCATCGCGTCGAAATCCACGTCGCGTGTGCCGTTGGAATTGGCGGTGAGGAGCAAACTGTTCGGGCTGTCGGTAAGCGGCCTCGACGGATCATACGACAGCGGTTTCCCGAATTCAAGTCCGAGCGCGTTGAAATAGGAAGCTTCATCGTCCGGCATTCCGCCACGCCCGTGATTCACCTGGATTAACGATTCGCCGTCAGCGATCTTTCTGAGACGGTCAAATAGGTCGCGAGGCCGCATCCCCTCATCGAGCGGCATTCCGCGGCGAGGGAGGGCGGGCTGATAGCGCAGCGGCCACGCATTGTAATGTCCTATTGTGAAGGGAGTCGCGCGGATTCTAAGCATCGACGTAGCTTCGACACCTACCATCGATATTAACCGATCCGAAAGGTTCATCCTCGAGATGACCGGCTCGAAATCCGTGAGCATATCGTGATCGGTGGCTATAAGCAAATCCACCCCCTCGGCCACGAAGGAGGCCGCTCTCTGCTCGAGCGAGACGGCGCTGTCCATGCTGGGACAGGAGTGGGCGTGGAAATCCCCGCTCATCATGCCGCTGCCATCGAT
>CAYVDS010000132.1:0-4490 GCA_964450145.1 uncultured bacterium | reverse complement strand
GCCATCGATGACCCTTTCGAGCGAAAGTTCGACGCCGGCCTCGCTGCCGGGCTTGGTCAGTTCGACATCCTGCTTATCGACCGAATACTCGAATCCGTGAGTGGTATAGAAGGTGTATTTGCCTGGTCTGAGCCCGACGCGAACCGGGGCCGTTTCGTTGCCGTTCAACAGTAGCCAATTGGCGGCATACGTTGTAGGACTCGGCTTGCCGCCTACCGCAAAATCGAGCAGGTCGCTTCCAAGTTCAGGGTCTGGCGTGTCCGAAACTCCGCGAATGATGACGCGGGCCGGTATCCGTTTCTTTCCCTCAAACACACTCACCAGCGCAAAAGACAACTGGGGCAATGAGATTGTACCAATGTCGGCGAACTGATTTTCGGAGACGGTGAAGCGTATTGTTATGGGTTCCCGCTCAGGCGTTGAGAGATCGGGGTCTCGTTCGACCGAACGCACCTGTGCGAGGTATTCTCCGGGTGGCAAGATGGCCTTGAAATGTTCGGCTCCCTCGCCATCGCGAGCCGGCCTAATCTCCGTTACGGGCAATTCGTCTTGCGCCGTCACGACCATGATGCTTGTGTCCGATTCCGCCGGCTCGACCGTTCCTGTCACGCCGGAGTCGCCATTCACTTTTTTCAACAACCGGAAAATGATGCCGGTCGCCGAGGCAGCGTCGTTGTTGCCGCCCACTACCATCACTCGCTCGTAAACGAGTTGCCTTCCAGCCGGAATTCCGAAGAAAGGTGTTTTCCAAAGGTCGGATGGACGGTGAAATTCGCCCGTAAACACGCCGATTGCTGAAACAAGACGGTCATTCACTCCCCACAGCAGTCTGTTTTTTCCATATTCGGAGGGCGAACACAGTCCGTACGACACCGGAGAAAGACCGTTTACACCGCCTGCCGCGACATAGGTGAACCCTCCGACGGATTTCATGATTGAGAAGACACCGTAGGAGTCCATAAGCGGATGCTGGTAGCCTCGAGGAGCCCCGTGATCGCGACCGAGCCGCTTTTCACTGGCTGCGAAAGGTTTTAGCGTGTCGTCACCCCAATAAATGACGTCAGCATACTGAGATATGCGGGCACGTTTCTCATTTTTATTGGTCACCGTTGTTTTCAAGCGCAGGACGCTTTCGCCGGCAACCACCCTGTATTCAGTCTCGACTATGATATTCGCTGCCATTTCTTCGCTTAGAACGCCGAAGCCCGGTCGCTCCGGCTGCAGACCGTGTGTGGCTGTCACGATTATCGAAGCCCAGCCATCGCCGGTCCCATGGCGCACGCTGTCAAAGGGGACAACGAGGTCGCGTGTCATATTCAGCATCGGCATCATCTGGATAAACTGTTCGCCGTCGCGGCCGACCAATCCGATATCGATAAGCGTTCCTCCCGTGGAAGATACGAGATTCCGGTTCGAGACGTCATCGATTATCGCCCAGACAACGCCGTTTGATAAGTACCAGTCGCCAATACCACCGGTTCTGTCCGGACAGTCAAGGAGGTATTCGTCAGCGTTTGCGGATGTTATGCGCTCGGCGACCATTTGCGCTGCAGTCGCAGGGCGCGCAGAGAAGATGTAAGAAAATAGCGTCAAGACTGCCAAAAAACGCACGAACAATTTGCTTGTTCTCCTCAAAGGGGGCCCTTTAGTCAGCGCTTTCAAGGGGGGACACATCTGTCTCATAGGTCGGTTTCTTGTAGAGAATCCGTTCGAGCGCCTTCTGGTACGCCGTCCACGACGACTCCGGGTCGCGGTCTTCTGAGATCGCCCTGCGGATTATGTCTACTTTGACGTCCAGATCGTCGGCTCTATGCAGAATCTCGGCCTCAAGGAACATCGGCGGGCGAGGCGAGCCCCAGTCGGAATGGCCGTGATGCGAAAGCATCATATGCTCGACGAGCATCTGCAGTTTCGGAGGGAAGCCGGGTATCTGAGCAATTCTTTCACTAATCATTTTGATGCCTATTACGATATGCCCGATCAGGTTCCCTTCCTCGGTGTAGTTGATTGAAGGCAGCACTTCGAGCTCGCGCACTTTGCCGATGTCATGGAGAATCGCCATCGTGATCAGCAGGTCGGCGTTCACGCCTTCGTAGTGGTTAGTAAGATATTCACAGATGCGCGCGGTCGAAAGGGTATGCTCGAGCAGTCCTCCCACCCAGACATGGTGAATGCTCCTCGCTGCGGGCGATGCGTTGAATTTCGCCAAGAAATCGCTGTCATTGAAAAACGCATCCAGGAGCGCTTTCAGATGGGGATTCTCGATGGCCTCGACATACGTTCGCAGCTCGAGGAGCATCTCGTCCACATTGTGGGTCGACTGGCGGAGGAAATCCGAGAGTTCGGTTTCACCCGGCTCGCTCGGACGAAGTCTCCTGATTACGAGTTGCAGTTCTTTATTGTATAACTCGACGCTTGCGTCTACTTTGACAATGTCGTTGTTCTTGAATTTATCGTAGAATTCGATCGCGTTATCCCAGAGCTTGGCGGAGACGCTGCCGGTCTTGTCCTGCAGGATAAGGCTTATGTAGGGCTTGCCCGATTTTGTCGTGAGAAGCTGTTTGGATTGGACAAGGAAATGGGAGACGACCCGGTCGCCTTCCGACAGTTCGTTTATGAATCGTTTACCCATGCGTTTTGCATTCCTTTTTAGAAAGGGCTGCTTATTCGGGGACACAATGAAGCATCATGTCCCCGAATAAGCGAGTACGCAATCTTCCCGTTATAGTATTGTTTAGGGGCTCATTAGCAGCTTAAGCGATGCGTATGAGCGCGGTCTTTTCTTTGATGCTGTTGAGAGCGTCTATCTCGGTGAGGGCATTTCTCACGTCGCGCTCCAGCGCTTCATGCGTCATCATGACCACCGGCACGTGTTTCCCATGATGCTGCGCCTTCTGGATGACCGACGCGATACTGATCCCGTGTTTCCCAAGGACTCCGGAAATTTGGCCAAGCACACCCGGCGTGTCGAGCGCCGTGAAGCGGATATAGTAAAGGGACCTTATCTCTTCTATACCCTTAATTCTGCAGTCGTTCACGTGGGCAAACGGCTTAACGCGGAGCGGCGAGCCAAACTGTATGTTCTTGCCGACGTCGATGATGTCACTGATTATTGCGCTTGCCGCAGGCTGTTTACCCGCCCCTTTTCCATAATACATCGTGGTGCCGACGATATCGCCGTCAACCAGGAGGGCATTGAATTCGTCGCGCACGTCGGCAAGGAGCGAGGCTCTTGGCACGAGCGTCGGGTGCACTCGCACCTCGATCTCGTTTCCCGCGCGCTTCGCAATTGCGAGCAGTTTGATAATATAGCCGAGGTCGCCCGCGTATTCGACGTCCTCATGGGTTAGTTTGGTTATTCCCTCAACATAGATGTCTGCAAGGTCCACCCGCGTGTTGAACGCAATGGAGGCGAGTATCATCAACTTATGGGCCGAGTCGTCGCCTTCGATATCAAGCGTGGGATTCGCTTCGGCGAAGCCCTTTTTCTGGGCCTCTTTAAGCGCACGCTCGAAACTCATCTTCTCATAGGTCATGCGGGTGAGGATGTAGTTACAGGTGCCGTTCACGATGCCGTAGATATAGTTGATGTTGTTACCGGCAAGACCTTCGCGCAGCGCTTTGATGATGGGGATTCCTCCGGCCACGCTGGCCTCGAAATAGAGGTCTACGTTGTTTTTCGACGCCAGTTCCGCCAGTTCCGCTCCCTGCTTTGCCAGAAGCGCTTTGTTTGCGGTCACAACATGCTTGTGATTATTGAGTGACTCGACAATATATTCGCCTGCCGGCGAGTATCCCCCAATGAGTTCGACGACGATATCAACCGACGAATTTTTGACAATATCTTCGGCCTTATTTGTGAACACGCCGTCCGGGATTCCCAATGCCTGCCGGCGCGATTCGTCAAGGTCGGCCACCTTTCGGACGGCCAATCTCACGCCGGTCCTTCGCGCGATCTCATCCGAGTGTCGTACGAGCGTTTCGTAAACGCCCGAGCCTACGATACCCAGCCCTATTATGCCAACTCCTATTTCCTTCATTTCACTTCGCCTCGCTCACGCAGTCGGCGATCCTGCTCAGTCCTTCGCGGATGTTCTTTTCGGAAGTAACAAACGAGAAGCGTATCCGCGTCGAATCGCCGAAATCCGTGCCGGGGACAATCGCCACGCGCGCCTTCTCGATGAGCACTTTACAGAAGTCGTCGGCCGTTCGTATGACCGTCCCTTCGAGTTTCTTGTCGATGAACGCCGCTATGCCGGGGAAGTAATAGAACGCGCCCCCCGGCAAAGGGGTCTTTTCTTTCAAACATTCATTTAATCCTTCCGCGAGTATTCTCCGGCGTCTGTCGAATTCCTTGACCATATTCTCCACAAAACCATAATCGCCCTCGAGCGCCGCAATCGCCGCCTTTTGCGATATCGAGGTCGGGTTGGAGGTAGACTGGCTCGTCATGTTGCCTATCGCCTTGATGTAATTCGCGGGTCCGCCCG
>CAYVDS010000131.1:9084-14249 GCA_964450145.1 uncultured bacterium | reverse complement strand
TGTCTCGAGGCCCTGGCGTCGGGAACAGCCATCGCAAAGCGAGCTCGAAGGAAGGCCGCCGTCACGCCGGAGTCCATCCTTTCACAGAAACTCTCTTCTGCTTTGGGCCTTTCGGCGAAAGACGTGGTTGTTGCTGCGCGCCAGGGCGACTCGCTTGCCAGCCAGATTCTTCACGACGCAGCGGTTTACATCGGCCTCGGAATTACGTCCGCAATTCATCTTTTGAATCCCGACATCGTGATCATTGGCGGTGGACTCTCTCGCGCGGGCGCGCTTTTGTTTGGGCCAATTCGCCGGACCGTCAAAGAGCGTGCGCAAAAGCATCTAGCGGGTTTCGTCCGTATCGTTCCTGCAAAGCTCGGTAGAAATGTAGGCCTTTACGGCGCGCTTGCCGTTGCCTTAGGACGCTTCTAAGAAAGTAGGTAAAAGGGAAAAGGGCAAAGGGAAAAGAGACTGTCCTGTAATTCTGTAGGTGCGAATTTATTCGCAGTCGCAACGCAGAAAGAGCCCGAAAGCATTGTGCGAATAAATTCGCACCTACAGAATCCCATCGTGGTGGCCAATTACGGGACAGTCTCAAAAGAGAGATTCTTCGCTTCGCTCAGAACGACATTAGGCGAAACTCCCACGCTTCACCTTTCTTGCATAATTGACCCCGCGCAGAGGGGTAAGGCGCCGCTCACGGAAAGCCTCTCCTCTTTCGGTGACACTCTTTTCACGTCTCGCCTCGCTTTCTTGCTCGTAAACCGTTACGAATGACATACTTGTAACGGGAGGCATGTAACAGTAATTCTACATTCCGATAGCAATGGTTTCTTTAAGAGAGGGAGGAGTGTCTACATGGCGAATGATGGTGACTTGACAATCGGCATTGCCGGTAGCGGGGGAGACGGCGTAATTGTGGCAGGCGACTTCCTCGCGTGGGCCGCCGCCAGCGAAGGTCTCTACTGTTTCATGGTAAAGAGCCTTGGTTCACAGATTCGCGGCGGCGAAAGCTCGTGCAAAGTGCGCATCAGCGAAAATCCCGTGTTGTCGCAAGGTGATAAGCTCGATGTTCTGGTCGTGTTCAACTGGGCTGATTATGCCAAATTCAAATCTGAACTCGAGATTACGAAAGGCGCGGTGGTTCTGTACGACTCGAAGGATTCTACACCTTTGAACGATATCCCTTTGTCTCGCTCTGAAGCGCCGATTATGTATAGAGTTCCGTTTCACGAAATAGCGGCGGCGCAAGTCGGCAGAGGTCCTGGGAAGAATATGGTTATGCTTGGCGTTCTCGCCGAGATGTTCGGCCTGGCTGTCGAGGCGATACGCGACGCGCTGAAGAAGAAGTTTGAACGTAAGGGTCATGGAGTCGTCGAGTTGAACCTGCGCGCGTTCGACGCCGGTCGGCGATATGTGCGCGAGGAGATTCACAGGACTGACGCGATGAGGTTTTCTTACACAAAACGAGAGCCCAAGATGGTCATCTCTGGGAATGAGGCTCTGGCGTTGGGCGCCATGGCCGCGCGCGTGGGCTTCTTCTCCGGATATCCGATCACTCCGGCCTCTGAAATCATGGAGTATCTCGCTCGACTGATGCCGTTGCACGACGGCGTATGGGTTCAGGCCGAGGACGAAATCGCGGCGCTCGGGATGGCGCTGGGCGCGTCATTTGCCGGAAGACGGGCGATGACGGCGACGTCAGGCCCGGGGCTCTCTCTCATGAACGAGATGATAGGTTTGGCGTCACTGGCTGAGTTGCCGGTGGTGATTGTGGACGTTCAGCGTGTGGGGCCGAGCACGGGTATGCCCACAAAAACCGAGCAGTCGGACCTTCAACAGGCGCTTTACGGCACACACGGCGACGCTCCGAGAGCCGTCATCGCGCCCGCCGACGTAGAGGACTGTTTTCACGTTGCGATGGAGGCGTTCTGCATCGCCGAGGAGTATCAACTCCCCGTGATAATCCTCTCGGACCAGTTCATTGGCCAGCGCAAAGAATCTGTCCCGCGATTCGACCGCGAACGCATCAAAGTGTGCGACCGACTATTTCCGGAGCCGGAAGAACTCGAGAACTACAGACGGTATGCGTTCACCGACGACGGCATTTCGTCCATGTCGTTTCCGGGGATGAAGATTGGAGAGTACACTGCCGCCGGCATCGAGCACGACGAGTACGGGAACCCGAGTTCTTCTCCGGAGATGCACGAGAAAATGAACGCCAAACGGTTTCGCAAGCTCGAGACACTCAGGTGCGAGTGGAAATTTGTGAGACGCTATGGGCCGCCGGACGCCGAGGTCGGAGTCATAGGCTGGGGCTCAACCAAGGGCGCTATCAAGGAGGCAGTCCTTCGGGCCGATGCCGAAGGGCTCAAAGTGGCGGGTCTTGTGCCGCAGCTCATTTATCCGCTGCCGTACGAAGACCTTGACTCGTTCCTGCAGCCGCTCAAGAAAGTGATTGTGGTCGAGATGTCGTACTCCGCACAGTTCCTTAAATATCTTCGGGCGAATTTCCGGCTTCCGGACGATGTCGCGTTGCTGAAGCGAAGCGGTGGCAGGCCGTTCAGCGTTGAGGAAATCTATGAGAAAATTGAACAAGAGGTGAGCTCGCATGTCCACGTTTAAGACCAAGGATTTCAAGAAAGCGACCAGGCCGGTCTGGTGTCCTGGGTGTGGTAACTATGGCGTGCTGACTGGCGTATATCAGGCCCTTGGCCAGCTCGAAATCCCGCGAGAAAAAATTGCTCTCGTTTCCGGAATCGGATGCTCAAGCCGGCTTCCGGGCTACGTAAATGTGTATGGTTTCAACGCGGTCCACGGGAGGGCGCTGCCGGTCGCTACGGGAGTGAAACTGGCGAGGCCGGATATAACAGTGCTCGCAGTGGGCGGCGATGGAGATGCGCTAGCCATCGGCGGCGGCCACATCCCCCATGTTGCCAGGCGAAATGTGGATATCACGTATCTCATCATGGACAACAGCATCTACGCGATGACGAAGGGGCAGGTATCGCCCACGAGCCCGCTCGACGACATAACGTCTTCGACCTCCTATGGCAGTATCGACGAGCCGCTCGATGCGGTGAGTCTGGCTCTTGCTTATGGCGTTTCCTTCATCGCACGCGGCTATTCGGGCGATATCGAGCAACTCTCCCACTTGATTGTCGAGGGTGTCCGGCATCCCGGGTTCGCGCTCGTACATATTATCAGTCCATGTGTCACATGGCGGGGCATGAAGGGGTATGAAGAGGTCAAAGAGCGAGCGTACTGGCATCCTTACTATCGATCAGATGATCGACGCCTTTCTGCCCTAACGCCTATGCGGGGGCGAGAGTTGTTGTCAAGGTGGGTAGTCGGTCGCGCGGAAATATGAGCCTGAAGAGAGAGCCCTTCCCTGGCGTGGATTCCATAGAAATGCGGCCACCGTGTTCTTGCGTGATGCGCCGCGTGATGAGCAATCCCATGCCTGTTCCACCGGTGCCTTTAGTGGTGAAGAAAGTGGTGAAAACACGCTGCTTGGTTTCATAATCCATGCCACAACCGGAATCCTCGACCTCGAATACGAGACTATTGTTCTCTTCGCGAACTCGGACAATGACGCGGCAACGCGGTTTGTCGCTCGTCTTGCAGGCATCAACCGCATTCGAGACGAGGTTGATTAGGCATTCATGGATTCCATCGGGGTCCAGCGGGGCTGGAGCAACGGCTTCATTCACCTCCCCCACAAGCTCAATATTCTGTCGAATTGAGAGATCATGAAAAAGAGTGACAACGTCGCGGACGAGCTCTTTGGGGTCAGTCATGCGCGCCGAAAGAACGCGACCTTTCGAGAAAGCGAGCAGGTTTTTCACGAGCGCCGAAATCTTGCCGATATTCCGGTTAAGCATCTCCCATCCCTGATCAATTCGCGCCTGTTCTCCCTTCTTCATGCCGGCGTTGAACACGTACATCGCGCCTTCAAGCCCCATGACGATGTTTTTGATTCCGTGAGCGAGTCCCGCAACGGTTTCCCCGACTGCGGCGAACCGCTCAGCCTCAAGTTTTTCAAGTTCGAGCTTCTTCACAAGCGCGAGGTCTTTTGATACTTCTTCCTCGAGTCGTCGGGTCTCTGTAAGATCGAGGGCCATGTCGATTACGTGAGTGATGTGGCCGTTGCCCGACAGAAGGGGAGAACTGTTGACGGTGTAATAGGTGTCGTTTCCGTGTTTATCGGTCCCGACATGCGTTGAGCCATGACAGTGCCCATCGGAAAACGTTTGCTCGGCGGGACAGTCGTCGCACTTTTCCAAACGGCGTTTCAACACCTCATAACAACGCCGTCCCAGACAATCGCCGAACACTTCGCGCACTCGTTCGTTGGCGCGCACGACGCGGTAATCCCGGTTCAACACCATGACAAAGCAGGGAACGCGGTCAAACAGTATCTGGTATTCTTTTTGTAGTCGCTTGGTTTCCGTGACATCAATCGAGAGTTCCGCGACATACGGGATGGAGCCGTCGGGAGCAGTGATTGGAAGAAAATGAACGAGATAGTGGGTTTTGTGGCCTTTATGGTCAACGCCGACTTCGTCATTTACGCGCGACTTGCCGTCGGCAAATGTCTGAATCGCCATGCAATCTCCGCAGCGACGCGGCATTCCCTTATAGACCTCGTGGCACTTGCTTCCTCGGCCCTGGCCGAATACTTCCTCGAATTTCCGGTTGTGTTCGACTATGTTGAGATTCCGGTCAATGACCGCAATACAGCAGGGAACTTGCTCGAAGAGCTGGTGATGCAGCCACTGTTCCCATTCCTTCTTAGCCATCGGGTATTCCTTTGCTCTGGGAAGATTGGGGACATGATGCCGCAGCGTGTCCCCAATCTTCTCGATGCATGGCCGCTTATTCGGGGACACCTTGCGGTCCCGCCTAATGCGGGATCCCCGAATAAGCCAACTTCCCCTCTCCTTTGCAGCTAATGGATGACGGAATTGATTTGCCTGTTGAGAGACTGCGCCATGTCAAGGCGTTGCCCGGGGGGAAGAACGGTCTCCCGCTCTTCATGGCATTTGGTGCAGCCGACGGGGCCGACTCCCATGTTTCTGTGACATCCCAGGCACATACGATGATAGGCGCTGATTAGTCTCGGCTTTGCCAACCGGGTGAAATTGAGAGTCGCGCCATGACACGTGCTGCACGCGGGCGCC
>CAYVDS010000131.1:0-9074 GCA_964450145.1 uncultured bacterium | reverse complement strand
CCCATAGTGGTGACAGGTCTCACAGTTTTCTATCATTTTCGCATGCTGCTGATGCGGGAATTTCACGGGTAAATATTTCTTTGAGAGGCCCGCGATCACAGCTGTCTGGGGTCCCATCTCGGGCAAATCTGCAGTTTGGAGCGCCGCCAACCGCGGTGGCGCCGGTTGTCCCTTGTGGCACTCTTTGCAAGTGACGGGAGCTTTTCCTTGCGTCTTTCCCGCTTCTTTGTTCTTCTGCTTATGGCAACCGACGCATGTATGCGCGGAATCAGGTTCGTGGTACGTCTTGTCCGCGCTCAGGACGTCGGCGCGCGCCGGAACATCGCCATTCTTATGGCATTGCCGACAGGCATCCCCGGTCTTGGCAAAATGCGTGTCTATGCCGACAAGAGTACGCACGTGGAAGTGGTGGCAAGCCTTGCTGCACGTGTTGTCCTTATCGTGCTTCTCATGGTTGAAAGGAACCGGCGGAAGAATTGCGGTCGGCGAAGTTATCAATAGGTCTTTGGGTTTTTGCTCGAAGGTGCGCGCAACAAACATCGCAGTTGTGACGGGTTTGACCCCGGCTTCCGGCTTGTGGCATTCCCGGCAAGAGTACGGGTCCATCTTCGTTTGTCCCGCCAGGGACAATTTCTCGTGACAGCTAATACAATTAGCATGGCCTACCTTTCGAAGCGATTCCGAACTCCCTTCGTCTGTGCTCTTGTGGCATTTCCCGCATGCGAACTCCTGGCCTCGAACGTACACAAGTTTGCGGGCGCGTTCGTCATATACGTGGTGGCAAGTGTCGCAACCCTTCTCCATTTCGCTAATGTGATGAAAGTGGTCAAACACCGCTCTGTACCATTGGACAGGCTGGTGGCTCAGTCGATCATTGTGGCACTCGCCGCAACTAAGGGAGCGACTGCGCACTCCTTCGGGTGCGGCGCCGCCGTGACACTTCATACAAGCCGCGTGGTATGAGTCTGTGAGAGACTTACGATCGAGGCATCCCTCGAACCGGGCAAACTCGTAGGTCACTCTTCCCCTTGCATCCGCGCTGTGACAAATCAGACACCCTTCCTTCTTGAGGGCCTCACTATGACGGCTGTGGTCGAAAAACACCGCCGCGCGCTCCAGTTCGGCGAATAGGCGCGGGCGCGGCATCACGAGCAGCGTCTCGATCCTGTTTTTCGCGGAGGTTTGCACCGCCGCAGGCCCATTTGCCGGCAAGTTTTGTTCCCTCGGCAGAACGGCCACACCCTGTGTTAACCGAAGCAAGGAATATGAGCGCCACCGCTGCAAATAATCCGGTAGTCCAATGTCGAAGCATCTCACTCACCTTTTACGCTTTCAAATGTTGGGGAATTTCCATTGCGTCCACGAGTATTTCACAAATGAATTTGGTGTGCATGCCCAGCTTGTAGAACTTGATGATGTCCTCGATGCCGCTGTGGCAATTGTGGCATGGAGTGACAATCACTTTAGCCCCCGTCGCCGCCAGTTGGTCAGCCTTCACCTTATTGCTAAGCATTCTGGACTTTTTCCACGGAGGCCCACAGTTGATCACTCCTCCGCCCGCCATGCAGCAATAATTGTGTTCGAATCTGGGACTGACGTCGCGGAAGTCCTCGCAAAGAGCGTTCATGATGTATCGGAGTTTCTGGCCAAGACCCAAACCCCTCACAATATTACATGGGTCCTGGACAGTAATGGGTTCTTTAAATTTATTGATGATCTTGATTCTGCCGCTCGTTATGAGGTCGTAATAGAAATCCACCGCGTGGACCATGGGAATGGGAGGATTCTTCCACGTGAGCCATTTCGGACCGTCGTAGACTGCGCCCCGGAAAGCGTGTCCGCACTCGCCCATAACGATCCTTTTGACTTTCAATCGCAGCGCGGTCTCGTAATGTTGCCGTTCAACCCTGCCCATCGTCTCAAAATCACCCGAATACATGGCCATATTGCTGTTATCCCATCCATCGGTTGCGGGCATAGTCCAATCGAGACCGGCAATGGTCATTATCTGCGCCATATAGTTGATGAGCTGCGCGAGAATCTTCGGTTCGGGCGCGATTACCGAATACATGATATCGGCCCCCTCCTTTTCGAGAGGAATGCGGGCCTTTGGCATCACGCCCTGCGCGTCTTCTTCTTGCCATTGGAGTGTGTCAATCCACTCATCCTGTTGCACCCACATCTGATTCAATGTGGCGGCATGGCTGTTTGTAGTGTCTTGAAGATACGCAGGCACGACGCCGAGAAGGTTACAGATTCTGCGAACGACAAGGATCAGATAGGCTATGTCGATGCCGAACGGGCAGTACATACTGCAACGGCGACAAGCGCCACATTCGGTAAACGCTATCCTTGCCGCATTCTTGATGAACTCGGCGTCAACTTTGCCTTTCCGTTTTACCATCTCCCAAAGGGTGTTTTTCACTTTGGCGACGGGCGAGAACTCGGGATCCTTGTTACGGGAGAGATACGTGTGACACGCGTTGGAACACAGGCCGCAATGCACGCACGTGTCCAGATATACGCGCAGCCGAGCCGCGGTCTCCTTTTCGAGGACCCTCTTTACGGTGTTCTCGATTCTTTCGGGGGTCAATCTCTTGATAGTGTCATCCAATCCCCGATCAGCAGACATTTGTTCGGGGCCGAGTTTTCTAGTTGTTTGTTCCGATTTTCCGCTCAAAACCGACTGTAAAAGACCCATGATTCACAGCCTCCTAAGAAACCAGTTCATGGTTCCTAGTTCATGGTTCCTGGTTAAAACCAAAAACCTGAACACGTTACTCATTCCCGCGAAAGCGGGAATCCATTTCCAGCCCGATGACCATTTCGTTTCTTACTCGATCATCTCCGTGCAGAGGGGTAAGGCGCTCCTAAGAAAGTAGCCGCTTATTCGGGGACACCTTGCGGCAAGGTGTCCCCGAATAAGCCCGGATCACCAATCCTTTGCATGCCGCACTGCTCCGCACTCGGAGCCCATATATGCCCTTGTGAAAACGAAAAACAGCATGTGGCTGAGCCGCGTAAACGGGATGGCAACCAGCATAATGGCGCCGGCCCAGATATGCAGCGTCACTAAGGTTTTATATGCAAGCCACTGGTGATACGCCAGGAATCCGGTCAAGAACGGGGCCGCGACGATGGCGACAAGAGCATAATCCGACCACGATGTCACGTATTTCACTTCAGGCGCTCTGATCCTCCTGGCGACAAAAAAGACGCATGCAAGAATTACCACCACCGTCATGACATCTGCCAGAACCGGCGGGAGGGTCCAGACGCTGAAGCCCCATGCTCGTTTCAACAGCACGTTATGCGCCATAAGAAAAATGGGAGAGAGCAGCAAGCAGACGTGAAACGCGAAGGTCACGACAGTAATGAGGGGACGCATTCTCATGTTTGTGCTTCCGAACGGGACGATCCAGTGCGCAATGGAAAGCAGCCCATGCTTGAGGCTCATATAGGGGTAAACAACCTTGTCCTTCTTGGCCATCGAGAACATCCGGAAAAGTCGCCAGCCGCATCCTCCGAAGAAGAGAAGGAAGGCAATCCACACAAGTGGACCGACAGCAAACTCATACATTTTTGTTTCTCCTTCGCATTGTTGATCGTTCTCAACGAACTTTTGTAAGGGCGGTTCGCGAACCGCCCCTACAAAGGCTCACCACGAGTTCCGAAGTTTATTCCTGGAGGACGACATTCGGTCACTCGAGAATCTCAAACATCGGCACGATGCACCGATAATATTTGCCGTCCTCGACGGCTTTGACGAGAAGACTGGAGCCATCGGGACTGAACAATGGTTCCCATAGCGCCTCATAGCAGCGACTCCAGACTTTGCCGTCGATAGCAATGGAATACCGGCCGCCCCTCTCAACCTTTGCAACGACCTTCGAGCCGTCCGGGCTGAATACGGGATCCCAGATCATGTCAAACTCCTCAGTCCAGGGAACTCCGTCCACAGCAATCGTCCAGCGGTTTCTATCTTTGACAACCGCAGCCACCCGTTGGCTGTTAGGAGAGAAGACCGGCTTCAGGACAGCGTCGCCGTACGTTTTCTCCCACGCGCAGTCATCTACTGCAATGGTCCACTTCCCGAATGCGGACGCGACGACAGCAGCGATTCTTTTGCCGTTTGGACTTATTTCTTGATGCCAGAGCTGCGCATATCGGCCGCTCCATGCCGGTTTTCCGTCCTTGGCCAGCATCCAGCTTCCTTCAGACCTGACGGGCGCTATCACGGCGCCGTTGCCTGGCAGGAACGAAGGTTCCCACACACAGCCGAATTTCTCGTCCCAAAGCTGATTGTCTTTTGCGATTTTATACTCGGCGATGTCCAGCCGCACCTCAGCGGCAACGTGTCTGCCGTCGGCTCTGATCGTGGGACGATACACATTTATGTAATTCCTGTCCCACGGCTTATCATTCACGGCAACGGTCCAAGTGCCTTCCATGAAGCCGAATATGTCGGCCTCCTTGAGCGGAACCGACTGAACGACCGCTGCGATTTTATCTCCATCGGCGCTAATGGCCAGGTCTCGGACAGATATGAATTCGTGAGCCCAGAGTTCGCCGTTCACAACAACTCTGTATTTCATGTCGCGCTTGGCCTGAGCCGCAATGACTTTGCCGTCCTTGCTGAATATGGTGTTCCATGCGTACTCGAACTTCTCATCCCACGGGAGCCCTTCGACTGCGACAGTCCATTCGTCATCCTCACGAACGAGCGCGGTGAGCCGGCCGTCCGGACTGAATCTTGGATACCAGAGAACTTCAAACGTCCGATCCCATGCAGTCCCGTTGACGCAGATTGTGAACCGGCCGTCGTCGGTCTTCACCGGGATTGCGAACTGCTCGCCATCCGGGCTCACTACGGGCTCATGAACAACGGGGAACCGCTCTCTGATCTCGGCGACGTCCGCCAGCAGCTTCTCGCTTGTTTCCCAGTCGTTCTCTCTCTTGCCGTTTTCGACTGCTACCCTTGAATCAGCATTTGATTCAGCAAACTTAATATCTTCCATTGGATCATCCATCCTTGTCAGAACTCGCTTTCGGCCTCACGATTGCGGGTGTGTGGCCAACGCATGTGCTCCGCCCAGAGCCGGGGCCGGCGCCGGTTCTGGGCCGCTCGTCTGCGCGGCCGCTCGATGAGACTCCATTGCATGCGGCTGTTCCTGACCTTCCCTCATCACCTTGTATGCGTCAACGAGTGACTTTACGATGACATAACAGAGACTGGTCAAAATGATGAACACTACAGTGTAAAAGAGCCCGAAGAAAATCATGTGGCCCGCATCCCAGCGGAATTCAAATGCTGTCGGAAACACGGTTGTTCCTCCTTATCTATGCCTGATTCCGGACGTTCAATTCATGTTCAAGAGGGAAAAGATGCAAATAGCGATATGCCAGCGAAAACACGATCACGCCATAGGCGATCACTGAAACGGTGATTGCCCACTCCTGCCACGTCGGCGCATAGACCATGAATTTCTCGAACGGCAGCACGGGCGTTGCCAACGTCTGCACGGTCATGACGAACCTGTTTATCACTACGCCGACGCATACGAACAGGCAACCGACAACTAACAAGAAATCATTCTCGCGCGCTTTCGGGATCAGCAGGAGAACCGCAGGCAGTAGTCCGAACGCGAAGAGCTCAAGGAACAACAGTTCCATGCCGTAGGCGCCCTGGTAGAAGTCTGCGAATTTGAATCCCGCCTTCGGCGCTGTGACATTCGCCCAATAGATGGTGTCAGCCGCTTTGCACAGCAGGTAGATCACCAGCAGTATGCTCGATAGTTTGGCGAGACTCGAAAACGTGGATCTGCGGACCAGTCTCCGTTTGGTGATCTTCTGCGTGGTCCATACGACCAGCACGATAAGTGACGGGCCAGCCGTTATCGCCGACAAGATGAACAGGGAAAATGTCCACGGCCATATGGCGATACCCGTCCTATACGAGAACGGACGCGCGTGCAATGCGCCGAACATTCCGCCGAGCGACCCTTGATGGAAGAAGGACAGGAACGTGCCCACGAGCGCGAACACGGGCATGATGCCATGCAAATTCTCTCCGATGTATTTGAACAGAGGGAAGCTGCTCACCGTCTTGTTCTCGGATAAGAGCGGCACGAACTCGATTGTGAGAACAAACAGATAGCAGGTGATGCAGAAAATAACCTCGGTCAACATCGAGTGAACGTTTGCATGCCAGAAACTGAAATATCCCCTGAGAGGCTGCCCGATATCTATCGTCAACATTCCGATGGCGCCGCTGTAACAGACAAACCCGATGACCACCGAAGCGCCTATAAGGTCTTTGAGAAAATCGCGCTTGAGGATGTAGAACAGGAACCCGCTGAAGAAGGCGCCGGCGCCCAACGCAATGATTGCGAGGTCAACCGATATCCAGAGCCCGAACACAAAATAATTATTCATTCCGGTCTGGTTTAATCCCTTAAAGAGGCAAAGGAAAGCAGCGTATAGGCCGAATACGAAAATCAGCCCCCAGAATGCCAGCCAGGGGAGGAATTTCTGTCGAGAACATCTTTCCAGCTTTTGTAATGCGTGTTCTGATGTCATGTCTTTTATCTCTGTTACCTTACGACGACATTTCGTGAGCCGCCTGATTTCCCGCTCTAGACGTAATTATCCGCCAGTTCCGTGATCCAACTGTGAGAGCTAAGGTAATACACCTTGGGCTCGGTATTTAGTTTCTCCAGAAGGCGGAACGCGCGCGGACTCTTTATGAGCCTTGAGACCTCGTGTTCAGGGTTGTTCAAATCACCGAAGCGCATTGCCCCGACGGGACAAGCTTCCACGCACGCAGGCACATACTCATCTTCTTTAAGGTAGCCCCTTCCATCGTTATGCGCCTTGTTCTTCGCCTTCTGATAGCGATGGGAGCAGAAGGTGCATTTCTCGACCACGCCCCTCATCCGGGGCGCAACATCGGGGTTCAGTTGCTTTTCCATATCCCCGACCCACACGGGGTCCCACCAGTTGAAGCAGCGAACCATGTACGGACATGCCGCCATGCAATACCTGCAACCTATGCAGCGAGTGTTGATCTGGTCAACGACTCCGGTCAGTTCGTCGTAATTGGTCGCCCTGGCCGGACATACTGAGACGCAGGGAGTGTGATGATCGCACTGCATGCAGGGCCGAGGGAAAAAAGCTATTCTCGTAAGAGGATATTCGGCGCCGTTCGTCACCTTGTATATCCGCATCCACGCGATATTTCGGGACTTGTCGGTTTCGTCGCTCCTGCAAGGAACGTTATTCTCCATGTGGCAGGCGACCGCGCAGTTACCGCAGCCGGTGCACTTGTCGACGTCGATGGTCATTCCATAACGGACCAGTCTGGTTGTCTCTTCCTGGGTTTTCATCGTTTTCTACACTTTCGATATCTTTCCGGGAGTCGCCCACCAAATCGGCAACCCGCTGACGGGGTCTCTCTCTGCGCCTATAAGCCGGTGCGCATTGATTCCCTTGTTTTGTACGTACTGGTCGTAGCCAGTGTGTCCGAACCCGAGCGGAATCAGAACCACCCCTTCTCGAACTCCTGCAAACGTGCTCACACGAACCTTTGCTTTGCCGTAGGACGATTCCAATATTGCGCTGTCGCCATCCCGGAGGCCATGGTACACTGCGGTGGCGCGATTCATCTTTACAAAGAGATCATCCTCCACGAGCACGTCGTTGCCGAGCTGTTTTATCAGCATGGCTGGCATGGCTGTTTCTCTGTTTGCAGGCCCGAAAACGTCCTCAGGCGTCAAAATCAAGTCAAATCCTTCGGGATTCGGTTTAGACGGACGGTAATGAGGGAGACAACGGATGTCTTCTGCAAATCTGAACTCACGATGCAGTGTCTGGCTGAAGAATTCGAATTTTCCGCTTTTGGTCAGCAGGAGTCTCGAAGGATCGCTGCAGCCGTATGACGGGTCAAACCAACAACCGCTCTGAACCAGACGCGTCCAGAACTCGGAGAAGGTGGAACACTTGTCGGATTCGAACTCTCCACTAAGCCCGCCTTGCCCCGACTCTCTGTTGGTTTCAGCGCCGCATATCATTCCTCTGCCCGACTTGTATAAGCCTCTGGCCCTTTCCCTGATCACCTCGATCACGCTCATCCACGGGAATGAGTCCGAGATGGGGCCTCCCAGTTGTCGCGCAATCTCGATCACCATGTCGCCGGCGTTTCTGGCCTGTCCGGCCGGTTCGACAAGGGGGTGATTCAAGCTATACACCGCATATTGCAGACCAGGCACGCCCGTCTGGTCATCCCATCTCTCGAAGGGAGTTGCAAGCGGCAGAACCAAGTCGGCCCGGGCGCTGCTTTCGTCCATATAGGAAGAGAAACTTACGATGAAAGGAACGTCAGCGAATATATGCTCGGCGGTCTTGCCGTCGGGCAGCATGTAATAAGGATTTGCCTCATGAAGAAAGAGCAGATTGATTCCCTCAGTGGCTAGTCCGTCCAGCCCGTATCCAGTTTGCAGAGAAGGGGGGCCGCCATTTCTTTTTGGAGAAAGTCCGCGAATCGCTTCTTTGTCCGGTTTGACTTCAGGAAGCGGGCTTATCGGGGCCCGAGATTGTCTCAAGAAGCCTCCGCGCTGGTTGATGTTTCCCGCGAGCGCGTTCAGGCTGTGGATAGCCATTAATTCATAGATATCTACGATGCGGTCTCCGCTCCCTCGTCCGCCAATTGCCAACGAGGGCCGATTCTTCGCAAACTCGTGTGCGAGTTCCTCGATCTCTCTCGCAGGGATTTGTGTAACGACCTCGACGGACTTAGGAGAATAACCCCCGAGAACTTCGGTCTTGAATCCTCGATGCGACTCCCCCTCGGCATCGCGCCAATCGTCAAACCCAAAGCAGTGCCTTTCCACAAAAACCTTGTCGTAGAGTCCGTCCCTGATGAGGACATGCGCTATGGCAAGGGCGAGCGCCCCTTCAGTTCCGGGCTCAATCGGATCCCAGTGCGACATCTTTGCGGCTGTAACCGAGAGGTTGGGGTCGATCTGGACGATCCGCATCCGTGCTTCTTCTGCCTCCTCGCGCCAGCGGGCGCACAC
>CAYVDS010000130.1:0-14279 GCA_964450145.1 uncultured bacterium | reverse complement strand
GTTCGGGCTCTGATGCACGAGGCGGCGCTGAAGGCGGACGTGGATCCAGACCGCCGCGCTTCTCACGCACCGTGATCTAAGATTCTTTTTCTCTTCCAAAATCCCTGCTAATCTGGGTGAATCTGGGGACAAGAATGGCTCTTCTTCTTTGTTTCCGTTTCCCCGGCGAAACCCGTTGGCAATATGTTCCTTTTTGTTATATACTCGATTTCCGCAAGCATTCTTGAAAAGGATTGTGTGCATGGGGTCTTTGCGGTCTGTTGCGGAAATCATATTCCGGTCGGCTTGTTAGTACCTTCATTTTTGCGACGGTAAACGGAGATTTTTCGCTTCGCTCAGAATGACGTATAGGTGCGCCGGGGCCAGACCTCTTTAGGTGGACAAATGGACGACAGAACTTATCCTGAATACAGCAGCCGTTATCCTCTGCTTCTTACGACGTTCATGAAGCGGCCGGTGAGAATGTATCCGGACGAAGTCGGCGTGGTTTACCGGAATCCGGATACCGGCGAGTTTTTTAGGTTTACATGGTTTGAGTGGTATCAGCGGACGTGCCGGTTGGCGAACACTTTGACAAAAACCCTCGGGATAAAACCGGGAAAGCCGGGCCAACCCGGCGACCGAATCGCCACCATGGCGCTCAACCATCACCGGCATCTCGAACTTTATTACGCGGTTCCCTGCACCGGCGCCGTTCTGCATCCTATCAACGTGCGCTTATCCCTCGATCACATCGTTCACACAATAAAACACGCCGAAGACCGGATCATCTTTTTCGACGACGCGTTCCTGCCAATGATCGAGAGAATCTATGACCGAATCCGCGACACAGTCGAGAAGTTCGTGTACATGTCGGACAGGCCCGGCAAACCCGCGACAAGACTGGAGCCCCTCCACGAATACGAAGACCTGATTCGGGATTGCTCTCCCGGTTTCGATTGGCCGAATCTTGAAGAAGACACCGTTGCGACGCTCTGCTACACGACTGCCACTGCGGGGACGCCTAAGGGAGTCATGTTCACGCACAGGCAGCTTTACCTTTTCTCGCTGCACACGGCGCTCGGCCGCAGTTGGAATTCCGACCCTGCGAGCGTCCACCTCGGCGAGTCAGCCGTCACGATGTTTAATACGCCGCTTTTCCATATACACGGATGGGGCGCTCCGTTCACGAGCGCGTTTGCCGCCCACAAAATCGTGCTCCCGGGACGATTCACGGTTGAGGGATTCTGCGAGCTGGTGGAAAAAGAGAAAGTCACCACCTCCGGCCTTGTGCCTACAATGCTTGCGATGATTATCGAGTACAAAGACCTCGATAAATACGACCTCAGCAGCCTGAAGAACGTGAGCATTGGCGGTGGCGCGCTCCCCTTGGGTCTCAAAACCAAGGCCGAGAGGATGATCCCCGGCTTCAACGCTCTCTCCGGATACGGAATGACCGAGACCGCACCCACGACAATCACGGCGTTCGTGAAAAAGTCTAACAAAAATCGGCCGAAAGAAAAGCTGGATGAGATACGCGTGAAAACGGGCGTGCCGTTGCCCGGCCTCGACGTCGAGGTCGTTGATGAAAATGGGAACCCTGTTGCCAGCGACAATCAAACGATAGGGGAAATCGTTATCCGCGGGCCGTGGGTAATGGAAGAGTACTACAAGGACCCCCAAAAGACGGCTGAGGTTTGGCGCGACGGCTGGTTCCACACGGGCGACATGGCGAAGATTGACGTGGACGGATACATAACTATCGTGGACAGAATGTCCGATATGATCAGAAGCGGCGCGGAAATGGTGCCGACCGTGCTCCTTGAGAATCTGACCGCGACTGCAGATTTCGTCCTCGAATCCGTCTATGTCGGTGTGCCCGACCCCAAGTGGGGCGAACGACCGATGGCGATTGTGAAGCTTGTTCCCGGCGCCGAGGAAGACGAGAACGACCTGCTTCGATTCCTCGAGACTGAGGGCGTCGAAAAGGGCAAGATCGCCAAGTGGATGCTTCCGGATTTCATAGTGATAGCCAATGAGATTCCGAAAACCAGCGTCGGCAAATTCGACAAGCGCGCGATCAAGTCGCGGCTCGACAAGTTCCTGTCGAAAGCGAAAAGGATGCATCAGACGTAAGACATAATCCGCAGATTTCGCAGATTTGCACAGACACATAATCTGCGCAATCTGGGGATAGCGTCCCTTCTTTCCGAACTCTGCGCCTTGGCGGTAAAAAAAGTTGTTTTAGACGCAGCGAGGAGGTTCGATGAATAAGAATACTGAAAACGCGCAACTTTACTTCGGAGGTGATGTCTACACGGTGGATGTGGGTCGGCCGGGGGCCAACGCCGTCGCCGTCAAGGATGGCCGCATTGTGGCCGTAGGGTCTGACAACGAGTGTCGCGCGGCGCTGGGCAAGGAATGCGAGCCGATTGATCTGCGCGGCCGCGCGCTCCTGCCCGGATTCATCGATACCCACCTTCACCCCGTGCTCCTCGCTTACTTTGACATGAACGTCGACCTCCGCGGGACCTCCTCGATAGAAGAGGCGCTGGATAAGATGTGCGACGCTGATCGTATAACGGCTCCCGAGGCATGGGTTGTCGGTCTCCAGTATGATGAACAATCAATGCGAGAACCGCGGTTGCCGACCCGTCATGACCTCGACGCTGCGTGCCCCGCCCATGCGGCGATTGTCATCAAACACGATGGCCACATGGTCATAGCAAACACGAAAGCGATTCAGATTTCCGGTGTTTCAGCTGAAACGGGAGACCCCGACGGCGGCGTGATTGACCGCGAGCCCAGCGGTTATCCAGCAGGACCATTTCGCGAAAACGCCGTCCCTCTGATTCTGAATGCAATGCCGATGCCGGAGCTTCAAGCGCTGATTGACGGCGCAAAGCTCTCCTTCAGGAAACTCAACTCGAAAGGGATAACGTCGATTGGCGCAGTGATGCAAACGGGCGAGGAAGGCCCGGCGGGAACGTCCGGCGCATTTGATGTATTGGCGATGGAGATGTTTCTCGAGCATGTGACCGTGAATCTGTACGGAATCATTATCGCCAGTGATATTGAGAAGGTGCATGCCGCCCGCCAGTCCGGGTTGCACCAACAGGAACCCGGGGGACACCGCATCGGGGCGGTCAAGATTTTCTCCGATGGAACATTCGGCTCGTGCACCGCATACATGAGCGAGCCATTCACCGACCAGCCCGCTAAGCGCGGCTTCCTTGTAGCCAGTCCCGAGGAGATTTACCGACGCATGGTGGCGGCCCATAAGGAAGGACTACAGATCGCGATACATGCAATCGGAGACCTCGGAAATCAGACGTGTATTGACCTTTACAAACGGCTTCTGGGTGAATACCCGCGTGCGGATCACCGGCACCGAATCGAGCACGCATCGGTGCTCTCGGCCTCGATGATTGCCGAAATGGCGCGATTAGGTTTGGTCGTATCCACTCAACCGCTATTCATCGACTCCGAGAAACACTGGCTGCATAAGAGGCTCGGCCGAGACCGCGCGAAGTGGACCTATCCGTTCCGTTCGCTCCTGGACGCGGGCGTGAAAGTCGCAGGCGCGTCTGATGGGCCCGTCGAGTCTCTCGATGTTCTCCATGCCATTCAATGCTGTGTTACACGCGAGGGATTTGAGCCTCAACAATGCATTACGGCCGCGGAAGCCATCCGCATGTTCACGCTTGATGCCGCTTACGCGCAGTTCGAGGAAACGGTAAAGGGGAGCATCACTATCGGTAAGCGGGCCGATATGGTAATCCTAAACGAGAATCCCGCGCGCGTTCCGCCGGATAGGATTCGCGACATCCGCGTCGAGCGCACTATCTGGGGCGGGAAGACCGTCTACGAAGCCTAAGAAAGAGGCGAATCCGCAGATTTCATAGCGCGGCCAAGGCCGCAACCAACAAAAAGTAGAAGACGGGAACGGATTCCACGGATTTGGGGGAAAGGAAGAAGACAAAGACACATTCTCAACCACGGATGACCACGGATTTGGGAAAAGGTGACTTGGCGCCTTTGTGGTGAATTTTTTCCGGCGTTTGGTTGCGGCTTAACCGCGCTGTGAATCTCTTTGCGACCTTTGCGCATCCGGTCTACGACCCTTTGCGGTGAAAAATGTCAGGGAGGATCAAACTTGAACGCGTCGGATAGAGCGACGAACATATTTCTGACCGGCGGCACTGGTCTTCTGGGGAAGCGTTTATTGGCCAGGCTTGCGGCCCGACCCGGCGCAACCGTTTACGCCTTGTGCAGGAAGAGCTCAGAGAATCTGTCACGCAATTCTGTAGGTTCGAATTCATTCGAACGCACTGCATGCAAAGAGGCCCGAAACAATGCGCGAATAAATTCGCACCCACAACAGGGTCTGATGCCTGAACGACAGGACAGGTTCTCGGAAGCCAGGCTGCATCAATTGCTGCCGAATAACCCCGAACTGAAGGCGAAAGTGAGGATAGTGCAAGGCGACGTCACTCTTCCCAATTTGGGAGTCGCTCCGGAAATTGTCGAAGAGCTATCTCAGCACTGCGTGGAGATATTCCATTGCGCCGCGGCTTACGATTTGGCGGTGGAGCGCGAAAAGGCGCTGCGAGTGAACACGGAGGGGACAAGGAAGACGCTCGATTTTGCCGCCTCTCTGAAGTCGCTTCGGCGCTTCCACCACATCAGCACGATCATCGTTTCGGGCGACCGAACCGGAGAAATATACGAGAACGAGCTGGATAAGGGGCAGGGTTTCAAGAACTTCTATGAACTCTCCAAATTCCATGCGGAGAAAGAGGTAGTCAAATACTCAGGCCGGATTCCCGTGACGGTTTACCGCCCCGCCGTGATAGTCGGCGACTCGCGGGACGGTTCCATAGATAAATTCGATGGACCGTATTTCGCGCTTGGTTTTATGTTGCGCGGACTGCCGATGCTGATTCCCGGGTCGGGCGCCGTTCCGTTACATCTCGCGCCCGTCGACTTCGTGGCCGACGCTATTGCGGATATCGCAAAGTACGGGGACACCGTCGGCAAGACCTTTCAGTTATGCGACCCTAATCCTTTGTCCGTCGTGGACTTTGTTAAGAAAGTCAAAGAAATTCTTCAGACACGAGCGCCGATTCTCCACATTCCTGTGAACGCGATGCGCCTGCTGGCTGCCTTGCCGCTCTTCTCCCGGATCACGAAAATACCCGCCCAGACTATTCCATACATGTATCAGGAGACGAAATACGATATGACGAATACGGCGGAAGTCCTGCAACGCTCCGGGATACAATGTCCGCCAATTGAGGGGTATCTGGGCAGAATACTGCAATTCTTCACAATGAATTACGGTCGCCCCATTGCAGATGCGGTGGCAAATTCGGGGACACGATGAGCCATCATGTCCCCGAGTTTGAAGTATTACCATTTGCCGGGTAGTGCTTTGTCTCCGTCCTCTCCGTAAGTGAATGTCGTGTCGGTCTCTTCGAGCGCGCGGCTCCCGTCCGAGTCCAGAATCCATGTTCCGTCGCGGAAGATTCCGGCGTCGTCTGCGCCGTCCCTGTTCCAATCGCCCACAACTGGAACATCACCGGACACTCCATAGAAGAACGACGCATCGGTCGCTTCCCAAGCGCCGTTTCCGTTCGTGTCGAGTATCCACAGCTTACCGATGGGGTTATCTCTGAACACGCCAATCTGATCGATGCCGTCGCCATCCCAGTCGCCGACCAACGGAACGTCGCCGCTTATCCCATAATGATAGATCTTATCGGTACCGTCCCACCGGCGGTTTCCGTTGAAATCCAGACTCCACGTTCCGTTGCGAAATATGCCGGATTTGTCGGACCCGCTGCCATTCCAATCGCCGACGACAGGCTTATCACCGGCCGAGCCTCCTCTGAACGAGACGTCGCCTGCGCCCCATGACCGGCTGCCGTTGTAGTCGAGCGCCCACAGACCTTGGCGGAAAATGCCGACCTCGTCGCCCCCGGCTCCGTTCCAATTACCACAGAGGGGCTTATCCGTACTGAGCGCGCCGCCAAACGAAGGATCGTTTTCGTCGAGGATTCCGTCGCCGTTTGAATCGAGATACCATGTTCCCCTGCGGAAGACACCGGCGCAGTCGGGGAGAATCAAGAGGAACTCGTCCGCGCCCATGTCATAGCCCGAGTCCAGAGGTCTCGGGTTGCCGTCTATGTCGTCGGTCACGCCGGAGTTTGTTCCTGTGTCGATGCAGGGTGAGCCGCTCGTGAGATGATAGTCGCCGTCCCCGACAAATAGAGGGTCTGCGTCGATGTTGCCCGTCCCCGCGCGTCCGCCCTGGATATCGGAGTACGTGGTTGTGCCCGTGGCGCCCGAGATTTCATTGGGGGAGTCGCCCCATAGAATGCAGTTGGTCATTGTGAAACCTGAACCGCAGTACAAGCCGCCGCCCGAGGTCGCGAGATTACCGCTGATGGTGCAATTCTTGATTGTAGGCGAGGCGGCGCCGGAGACCGCGTATATCCCGCCGCCGGAGCCGTCGGTCAAGTTTCCGGTGATTATACAATTCGTAATGGTTGGCGAGCCGGAGTAGACGCAGATGCCGCCGCCGTGGATGGACGCCCAGTTGTCGCGAATGATGCAATTGGTGATTGTGGGAGAACCGCCGGTGCATTTGATCCCGCCACCGTAGTCGCCCGAACGGTAGCCATTGATAATCGTGAAGCCGTCGATAGTTGCGCCGGACGTGAGAGAACCGATATCCGCCGCTCTACCATTTTGCTCACAGTCGATAATGCAATGTTTCGGCCCGTTTTCCGGGCGCAATACAATCGCTTTGTTTCGGAACGAAAGGTTCTTGTTGCCTGCGCCTTTATATGTGCCGTCGCGCACAATAACTATCGTGCCGTTACACGCTGCATCGAGGGCCGCTTGAATCGTCGTGTAGTTGTCGGGGACAACGACAATTGTGGCGGGACAACTGCCGTAGATTGAGAGAATGCCGTTGATGTCGTCCTGCGTCAGGGAACGCCTCTGTTCACCGTATCCTATGTACGGCTGCATCACCGATGGCGGGCTGGTATGGTCAAGAGAGAGATAGTGGCCGAATTCATGAAGCATGACGCTTTCCACATCGAATGCATAACCGGGCGTGGGCGAAGCGGTGCTCCAGCTATGGTATGTATTGAATACACAGTCTGCCTCGAGGATGTCGGGCCCGGAGTACCAAACATAGGTTATCGCAAGCGTATCGCCTGCGCCGAGGTTGTCCCACCTGATCTGGTTGATATTGTCATAATAGGGGGCGGCAGATGACGCCGCGCCGCCATATGTAAACGCGAAGTTCGCGCCGCAGATATTCCAAGTGTTGGCTGCGGCCTGAATCGCCGCTCCCTCGTTCGTGGCGGTCGAGCAGTTCTCGTAGATGACGTACGTCTCGCCCATTGGATTCGGCATGTACGTCCAGTCCATCCCTCCGTACACATAGGAGAAGGCCGCCTGCGAATGCCCTGCCACAACAACCAAAGCCACCAAAATGATCGCGAATGTTCTTGCGCGCCGCATGTTCATTTCCTCTCCGAGTTCGTTCGCCATGGGGTTGGGGGAGAAATTCGGGCTAACGGGTGCGCGCTATCCGCCAGAGCCGCTTTGGGCCCGCACCAGTTCCTTCAGGTTGTCGAGGAAAACATCTAATGGCGCTCTTTCCTGTGCGAATTCCTGGACGCCGCCTTCCTGACGGTCGTAAGCATGTTCGCACGCCGAAACAACGAAGCTTTTTGCCGGGTCGGATTCATCGCGGATGACGGTGTATTTCCCTTGCGACAATCCGGTCAGCCGTGGATGTTCGGCCCTCAAGAAAAGGATTACCTCCTCGCCGACCGAAAAGCCGGGCACATCTTCCACGCGGAGGCCGATGTCCCCAACCTCGCCGCCGGGCAGCTTGATGGTCTCGCTCCGGCGCCCCGGCAGTCCTTTTATCGCCTCCTTGACCTCGACGGTGACATACGTGTGAATGAGCGTGCGCTCGGGATTCCATTCGCTTCTCGTCTCGGTCACGAAGCCTCTGATTATGCTGTCGGATTCCGCGACGAGTTCATCGAGCGGTTTCTCAATCAGCAAAGCTTGAGCGTGGGATGAGAGAATGACGCAGAGAAGGAACGCGATCAATGGCATGACGGCGGTACGGGGGTGCGTCCGCATTTCAGTTTTCTCCTCTCCTCAAAGACGGGCGTTATCCAATGGCTTATTTTAATCAAGGATCAATTATATGAGTATCAAATAAAAAAGTCAAGCGCGCTTCGAACAATAACTTCGAGCGCGCCGCGATCCTAGGAAACTAGCAATTATTCAGTCATTGCGAGGGAGCGAAGCGACCGAAGCAATCTCATTTGCAGCATTGAAGATACACACAGAGATTGCTTCGCTCGGGCCTGCGGCTCCCTTCGCTCGCAATGACGAACCGGATGTTTCTATCACAATTATAACCCCG
This sequence comes from uncultured bacterium, assembly GCA_964450145.1. Taxonomy (GTDB): domain Bacteria; phylum Abyssobacteria; class SURF-5; order SURF-5; family SURF-5; genus JACRIR01. Next base: position 5,836 of record CAYVDS010000130.1, on the reverse strand, counting down.
CCGCGGCGGGGTCGTCTGATCCTAAGAAACTTGGTTCAGGGTTTAGGGTTCAGGTTTCATTCAGCCGTTTTTGTTAGTCCTCGTACAATTTCTCGAGAAGCTCCTTGTATTTGTTCGCCACGAATTTCCCCTTGACCGGCGTGGTGGGGGTTCTCTCGGTGGCCGCCTCAGTCATATCGTGTGGCAGAATCACGAACCTCTTGATGGTTTCATACCGCGCGAGCTCGCGGTTCTTTTGTTCGACCGTTTTCTCGACCAGTTTCACGACTTCCGGATGCCGCGTCAGTTCGGCGAAATCGTTGTACTCGATTCCGTTTTGCTTTGCGTACGAGATAACCTCAGGCTGATCGAGTGTGAAGAGAGCCGTCATGTATTTCTTCCGGTCGCCGTACACCATCACCTGGCTGATAAATGGTTCTCCTTTGAACAAGTTCTCGATGTTCTGTGGCGCCACGTTCTTGCCGCCGGCGGTAATCAGGATATCTTTTTTCCGGTCAACAATTCTCACGAAGCCTTCGGAGTCGATGGTAGCGATATCGCCAGTTTGAAGCCAGCCGTCGGCGTAGAGCGCCTCGGTGTCTTCAGGCTTCTTGAAGTATCCTTTGCACGTGGTCGGGCCTTTGACCAACAACTCTCCATCGTCCGCCAGCTTCAATTCCAGCCCGGGAAGCGGCTTTCCTACGGTGCCTATGCGGACGTCGCGCTGGGTGTTCGTCGTGATTATGCCCGCGCTTTCAGTCATACCGTAAAGCGGGACCATTTTCAGGCTGAGGGCATTGAAGAACTGCTCGATCTCGAGGGCTATCGGCGCCGCTCCCACAATGAAGAACCTGCAGCGTCCCCCGAAAAGGGCGCGGATCTTCTTGTAGACCATGGCGTCTGCCACCGCGTATTTCAGCCCCAGCCAGAGCGGAAGCCCCCTGTTCCGCTCGCGGTATGGATTGGCTTCCATGCCGACCTTCAACGCCCAGTTGAAGATGAGTTTCCTGAATGCCGAAGAGGATTCAACCTGAGCGAGGATTCTCGAATGAATCTTCTCGTAAGGCCTCGGCACGCTTCCCCAGAAGGTGGGCCGAACCTCTTTCAGATTCTCGAACAGCTTGTCTATGCTTTCCGCGAAAGCGGCGGCGCAGCCCATGTAAACCCGGCTCATGTGGCCGAGGATTCGCTCGCCCACATGAGCAAGTGGAAGAAAGGAGACCGTGACATCGTCTTCCGTTAAGGGAGTAAGATGGCATTGGCCACGTACGTGCGCGATGATGTTCGCATGGGTAAGCATCGTCCCCTTTGGCGGGCCGGTCGTGCCGGATGTGTATATGATAGTGGCGAGGTCGTCCGGGTTGATGCCGCTCAGCCGCTCATCGAAGACGGAAGGATTCAGCTTCTCGAATTCCTTGCCGGTTTCGATCACATCCTGAAAAGAGATGACCTTTCCTTCCTTGGCGACTCCGTCCATTTCGATGACAACGGCGTTCTTGATGCGGGGAAGTTGTTCCAAATGCGCGAGCACTTTCTCGAGTTGCGCCTTGTTTTGCACGATGACGAACTTCGATTCCGAGTCTTCGAGGATGTAGCGAACCTGTTCGGCCGTGTTCGTCTGGTAGATGGGTACCGTGACGGCGCCGAGCGACATAATGGCCATGTCCGCATACAACCATTCCGGCATGTTGTTCCCGAGGATGGACGCCGTCTCCTGAAACCCGAGGCCGAGCTCGATAAGGCCGAGCGCGAAGCGGCGAACGTTCCGGCCGAATTCGAGCCACGATATGTCGGTCCATGCGCCGTTGAGCTTCCTTTTTAAGGCAAGCCGATCGCCCGAAAGCTGTATCCTCTCCTGAAAGAGCTCCGCAACTGTCTCTGATTTCATGTTCTCCCCCCCGAACAACCCCGTTTTCCGAGAACTAACCGTATGCCATTATTGCGAAAGAAGCGGGATTACGTCAAGTTTGGAAACAGATACGCGCGTGTTGCCCAAAAGGAATAACCATGCGTCATTCTCAGCGAAGCGAAGAATCTCTGTTTTCAGTCGCAAAACCGCCAGAAAAGGAGAGATTCTTCGTCGCTCCGCTCCTCAGAATGGCAGTAATCATAAAGCTGTCAAATGGAATATCTTTTCAGGCAACACACCCCATAAGCCCTGAACCACAAACCCGCCTTTTCTCGTCCCTTTTCGCCGTTTCCCCATTTTCCCTTTTCCCCCATTCTTTCCTTATACCCCTTCTCGTTGTCAAACTTAAGGTGGAGTCGGAAGATGCCAACAACTGTTCCAGCAAGGAAAGTCAATGATCATCGAGATGCATAGTCATACGGCGGAGCATTCGCCGTGCAGTTACGTGGACGCCGTCCGTCTCGTGCAACGGGCATTTGAGAAGGACTTGCAGGGGATTGTCCTGACGGATCACCATTATTACTGGCCGGTGGACGACATAGAAAAGCTGCGGCACAGGGCCGGGGCGCCGCGCTATTTCCATATTTTTTCCGGAGAGGAGGTGGCGACTTCTGATTTCGGACATGTGCTTGTGTATGGGGCCAACGCGACGATTCCCGAGGGGACTTCCCTTGCTGCTATCCGAAAGCAGTTCCCGCGCGCGGCCATCGTATGGGCGCACCCGTACCGGGACGAGAACCGGCCACCCGCGGTCCGGCTGCTGAATCCTCTTTTGGACGGGATCGAGATTTTCAGTTCGAACCACTCGGTTCTTGAAAACAGCCGCGGACTGCAGGACTGGCATCGGTACCGGTTCACGGCAATTGGCGGGACTGATACGCACGCCCCGAGTTATGCGGGAACTTATCCGACAATTTTTGACCACCCCATAGCGACTATCGAGGAACTGGCGGCGGAACTGAGGGCCGGCCGCTGCCGACCTTTTGTAAAGGAGATTCCCAAAGCAGGCACGACCAGCACGGAAGTTCTGGAGGTGACCATCGGCACTAAAGGAGCGGATGAAGTCCGAGAAAGAATAATAATAAAAACACAGCGGAGCTTCGGGGCGTGGAAATCCGCCGAGCGCACTTTCCACGTCATGAGAGAGCTTGGCAGGCGCTGCTTCACGGAAGGGACGTATCGGGTGCCGAAGGCGCTCGGCCATGACAAGGAAAGCATGAGCATATTCGAAGAAGGAGTGCGCGGCAGATCGCTCTTTGACACGCTGGTGAAGGCGGACGCGCAAGATGCCCGGCGATATCTCCGCATGGCGGCATACTGGCTGGCGAGGCTTCACAACTGCCGGCTCCAGATAACGCCGCCGGAAGAGTTCCTCGAGAGCGAAGAAAAACGATGCGGCCACTACCTGAACGGCTTTATCGAGAACAAACATAAGCAGACTCGCAGGGTGCGAGAAATAGTGGAGGCCGTGTTGGATATCGAGCGCACGCTGTTTCAGTCTCATCCGGAGCGGCTGACCCAGGGTCACGGCGATTTTCACCCCAAGAACATCTACATCGGCAAGGACAAGCCCGGCAACGGGGAAACAACCTTCGTCGCTGCTATCGACTTCTCGAGCTCGCACTGCATGCCGCCGGCATTTGACGTGGGCGCGTTCATGGCCCAATTCCGGAACCAGTTCTTCCATCGGCCGGAGGTTCTGGAAAAGTTCAGGGGGGGTAGGGGGGATTTATCGGACGGGCCCGCTGAGCGGCTTTTCCTCAACACATATCTGGAGGCCGCCGAAGATATCGCCCTCGATTTTCTGTCGCAGGTCGAACTCTTCAAGGCGAGGACGGGCTTGAGCATCGCTTACTATTTGCTCAAAGTGGGCATGGGTGACAGCGAAGACCTGTGGCGCGTGCTTGTGGACGCCGAGCGAGCCCTCGCGAACTTCTCGGCCAGCAAAGCATAGTCTCTATGCCTGCAACTTGTCGATCACGTGTTCGAGTCCGAGCTCAATCAGTTTTTCTTTCGTCGGAATGCCCGTTCTAACGTCCCATCCTCTGGCCGCGTAATATTCGTCGAGCATCAAATCCAAATCTTTTGGACTTATAACACTTCCCTTGCAGGGGTCGTCTTTCAACGGCTCCTTCATGAGTCTTTCGGGCAGAGAGTCGTCCTTCCGCGAGAACCCTTCTCTGACGTTGAAAGCCCGGGCCAGATTGTTTATGCGTTCACCCACTTTGAGAATCTCGTCCTCGCTGTAAGCAATGCCTGTAACGGCTTCCAACAAAGCCGCAGTGTTTGGAAAGGCAATGGGGAGCAGGGCCATCGGCAGAATAAACGAACAAATGGCCGTGCAATCGCAAAGGGCGGTCTGCGCGTCCTGGTTCCATTTGGTGAGTCTGCCCTTGTCCTCGATGCTCAGCCTATCGACGGCGTAGGGAATCGGAATTCCCATGACTTCTTGAAAAGCGTAGCCCCTGTTGTGATCCGCGCCGGTGTAGGACGTGGCATAATTCAACCCGTGCGCCTTGGCGCCTCGAACGTCGTAAGCGGGCAACTCGAGGCCTTTCACGTGCATGGCGTATTTGTCTGAACCTTTTCCGATCCTTTGGGCGGCGACCTTCACGCCGTCGCACAAAAGCTCGCCGAGCCCATCACGAAAAGCGATCATCCGAAGGAGCGCCACCATCGCCTCGTGATTGCCGAAGCGAAGGTCCAATCCTTTGGTGTCTGCGGGCGTGAGGATTCCCTTCTCGAACAGCTCCATCGCAAAACCGATCGCGACCCCTGCCGATATTGTATCCAACCCGAGTTCGTCAGCTAGGCGGTCAGCGGCAATGATGCTGTCGATATTTTCGACTCCGGTCTGTCCGCCGAACGAATAGAAAGTCTCGTATTCAGGGCCTTCGGAAAGGATGCCCTCATAGGGCGCTCCCTTCGCCAGATTCAGTTGACTGCACCCGACGGGGCAGCTGCAGCAATGAGTTCGGCCCACTCTTCGCGAATCCTGAACTTTCAGCCCGAGAGTATCCTCGATGGCAAGCTCGGCGGTCGCGGTCCAGTTCCTGACTGGGAAGATGCCCATCAGGCTCATGTGTTCGACACCGAGCGGAGTGCCTGCCTGCGCGAAAGCTTCATAAAGAATAACGCTCTCCTTCATCGCCTTCAGCATTTCGCTTCGCGCCGCCTTGAATTTGTCCTCTGAAGCGATGCGGACCGTATTCGTACCGCGAACCGCGATGGCTTTCAGATTCTTCGAGCCCATGACGGCGCCCAGCCCCTTGCGTCCGGCCGCCCTCCTCTCGTTGATGATGCAGGCCATTCGGCTCAGGTTTTCGCCGGCGGGTCCGATGCACGCGACCCGGATGTTCTGATCGTTGAGTTCATCCTTGATGATTTGCTGGCAATCCGAGGTCTGCGTTCCCCATACACCGCGAGCATCTCGCAGGCGGAATTCGCCGTTCTTGAGCCAGAGATATGTGGGCTTCTCGGCTTTGCCCTCGATTATCAGGGCGTCATATCCAGCCTTCTTGAGTTCAACCGGAAAGTGGCCACCCACAAAACTTGCGGCGATTGTGCGAGTTAACGGAGATTTACTCACCACCGCCATTCGGTTGGCGCAAGGCACGGCGGTTCCCGTGTATGGCCCGACCGCAAAGATCAACTTATTGTCCGGCCCCAAAGGGTCTGTCCCCGCCCTCACTTTCTCGAAGAGGTACTTGATGCCGAATCCGACACCGCCGATGAAGTCCGTCGCGACCTCAGGGAGCAGTTCCTCCTCCCGGACCTTTCGCTCGGTCAGATCGACCACGAGGATTTTTCCCCAATAACCACCCTTATATGTCTGCATCACTTCCTCCTCGGAGAAGGGTTCGCGGTTTACAGTTTACGGTTTACGGTTGAATTACAGCGCAGCGGAGCCGCAACCAAAGAAACTCCGGGAACACGAATGTCATCCCG
>CAYVDS010000129.1:13732-14314 GCA_964450145.1 uncultured bacterium | reverse complement strand
AAAATGGCGGGGTTTGATTCGACCCTAAGTGGCTGGTTTTAAGTGACCGCTGACAATCTCCGTGAAATACAAATATTGCTTCGTCGCTACGCTCCTTGCAATGATAATTCGTTTGGTTGCGGCCATGCCGCGCTATGAAACTGTGGATAATAAAAGTTTTTCTCCGTGTGCTCCGTGCTCTCCGTGGTTGCCATTTCTTTGGCGTGGTTTGGTTGCGGCTACGCCGTGCTGCGTAATCACCGTGTAATCCCCTCTTGACACCGTGAACATTCCGTGGTATTATTCACTTGATTGTTTGTTCAAATGAGGGAATGAATAAATGCCACGCAGAGCAGCGGTCAAGAGACAAGACGACGTCTGTGAAATCGAGTTCGTGAACAAAGAGTTCGTGAACGCCGTGCGCAGCCGCATGCCCGACGCGCCAACGCTCGAAGAACTTGCGGAAATCTTCAAAGTTCTCGGCGACCCCACCCGCCTCCGCATAGTCTCCGCTCTCGCGGTGAAAGAACTGTGTGTGTGCGACATCGCAAACCTTTTGGGAACAAGCATTTCCGCCGTTTCGCATCAGCTCAGAGTCCTTCG
>CAYVDS010000129.1:0-13722 GCA_964450145.1 uncultured bacterium | reverse complement strand
TCGCAATCTGAAACGCGTCAAACACAGGAAAGAAGGCAAGATGGTCTATTATTCCCTCGACGACGAGTGCGTTGAGACCCTGCTGAAGGAAGGCCTTAAACACATCAAGGAGTAAGAATGTATCCCGTAATTGCGTTTTTGTGGGTGCGGGCTGATGTTTTTGTGGGGGTTCAATTCATTGCGCCCTGTGGGTGCGAATCTATTCGCTCGGCATTTCCGGCCTGTTCTCCTTTCCTAAATGCGAATAAATTCGCACCTACAGAATTGCGGGAGCAACTCTCTTTTTGGACAGAGGTTGAACACTTGTTCAAGTGTGGTTATATTTAGCCGGCGTTGTGGCGTGGGCCTTAATCCGGGGACACGATGCGGCATGATCCTTAGTTCACCGACTGTCGACGCCTAATTCGGGGACACCTTGCCGCAAGGTGTCCCCGAATTAAGGGAGTGAGGCATTTTCTGGAACGAAGCGCTTTGAACACAATTGAATAAGGGGAGGATGGGCATACAAAGGGGACACACCATGAGCGATCACCCGGTAGCTGAAATACAGATAAACGTAAACGGAATGGATTGCCCTTCATGCGCCGAGAAGATCGAGAAGACGGTTTCGGGGATGGAAGGTGTGGAAGGGGCGGCCATCAATTTTGCCGGAGGCAAACTCACCGTTCGCATTGCAGAAGGAAAAATCAACGTCGCCGAGATTGAAGAGCAGATTCGGAAACTCGGCTATCAAACCGGCGCTGCGCCGGGCGAAGTAACGGAGAAATTTCATGTCGAAGGGATGGATTGCCCCGACGAATCCTCGCTCATCGAGAAGAAACTTCGCGAACTGAGAGGCGTGACAAGCTTCAAGTTTAACCTGCTCTCGGCGGAGGTCACCGTTTCATATGACACCCGCGCGGTCAGCCGCGAAAAAGTCATGCGCGCGATCGCGGAGACCGGTATGAAGGCGATGCTCGTGGGAGAGTCCTCCGTCGGCGTGAAGGTCAGCCGGCAGAGCCACATGATTGTCACGCTTGCCTCCGGTGTCCTCATTGCAACGGGTTTTATCCTGTCTCGGACCACTCTTCCGGCGTGGGTTCCGACATCGTTTTATCTAGTCGCGATGCTGGTCGGCGGGTTCCACATTGGACGGAAAGCGCTCTTCTCGGCTCGGAGCCTGACGTTCGACATGAACTTTCTCATGGCGGTCGCTGTGATTGGAGCGGCCTCCATCGGCGAATGGCTCGAGGGGGCGTCGGTCGTTTTTCTCTTCTCGCTGGCCCAGTATCTCGAAATGCACAGCATGGACCGAGCCCGTAACGCCATTCAATCGCTCATGAAGCTCGCGCCCGACGAGGCGCTCGTGCGGCGCGGCGAAAAGGAGGTCGTCGTGCCCGTAAGTGAAGTCGAGCTCGGCGAGACGTTCATTATCCGTCCGGGCGACAAGGTTCCGCTCGACGGCAAGGTATTGAGCGGCCTGAGTGCCGTGAACCAGGCCCCCATCACCGGCGAATCGTCGCCCGTGGTGAAGAAGCGCGGTGACACCGTTTTTGCGGGAACAATCAACGGCGACGGGGCGCTCGTCGTTCGCGCCACGCATCGGGCCGACGATACCACGCTCGCCCGCATCATCCACATGGTTGAAGAAGCGCAGGCGCAGCGCGCACCCATGCAGAGCTTTGTCGACACGTTCGCGAAATATTATACGCCCTCGGTGATAAGCCTTGCAGCCCTCGTCGTTATCCTGCCCCCGCTTGCGTTCGGTCAACCCTTCGCAACATGGCTCTACCGCGGACTTGTCTTGCTCGTCATTTCGTGTCCGTGCGCGCTCGTCATATCGACGCCGGTTTCCATCGTTTCGGGCCTGGCAAGCGCAGCGCGGCATGGAGTCCTCATAAAAGGCGGCATTTATCTCGAGAAAGCGGGTTCGCTCAAGGCCGTCGCATTCGACAAGACCGGCACCCTTACCATCGGGCATCCGTGCGTAAAAGAGATTATTTCCCTGGATAGCCGCCCGCAGGAGGACGTGCTTGGAATCGCCGCCGCCATCGAAGGTCACTCCGAGCACCACCTCGGCCGCTCTATTGTGGAAGAAGCCTGTCGGCGAGGCATCCCCTCCCGCCGTATCGAGGCATACCATGCGATCCCGGGCAAAGGCGCGTGCGCAGACATCGACGGTGAGACGTACTACGTCGGCAGCCACCGGCTCTTTGAAGAAATGAAATTCTGCACGCCCGTGCTCGACCAACGCATGGAGGAACTCGAAAAGCAGACCCGCACCCTCGTGCTTGTGGGCAGCAAGCGCGGTCCGCTGGGCATTATCGTGTTGATTGACGCCGTGCGTAAGAGTTCGAGAGACGCGCTCAAGCTTCTGCGTGAAACGGGGATACGCAAAATGATAATGCTTACCGGCGACAACAAAGGCACGGCAGCGGCGATAGCAAAGGAATTAGACATCGACTACCGCGCCGAGCTTCTCCCGCAAGATAAAGTCACCACTATGCACGATCTCGTAGAGGAACATGGACACGTGGCGATGGTTGGGGACGGCGGCAACGACGCGCCCGCCATGGCCGCGTCCACCATCGGTATCGCGATGGGCACGGCGGGCACCGACACCGCGCTCGAAACAGCGGACATCGCACTCATGGCCGACGACCTGCTAAAGCTGCCGTTCGCGATCTGTCTCAGCCGCAGGACCCTCTCCGTCATAAGGCAAAATATCGCGCTCTCGATAGCGATAAAACTCGTATTTCTGGCCCTTGCTATCCCCGGTATGGCAACCCTGTGGATGGCCGTCTTCGCCGACATGGGCGCATCTCTCCTCGTCACCTTCAACGGCATGCGCCTCTTCGCCGTCAAAGAAACCCTTCGCTGCGCTGAGAAGTAGCACGGCCTCCCGCTGAGCTACATGAAAAGCGGCGTTTATGGGTGTCATCATGGGGCTTTCGCAGAATTTGACACAAGCGGTGATCTCTGTGGCGATTACCGGAATCCCGTTCGCCACGATGATGGGCGTGGGATACGCATACCTGCTCGACCTTATCCCGAAAGAGCACGCAGCCGAGTTCGTGGGATTCAGCGTCATCAGTGTCGCTGTCGCGCAAATAGTGGGTACCTTGCGGGCTGGCAAACTGATCGATGCGTTTGGCTACCGTTTGCTGTTTCCGTGCGCTACAGCCATGATGGTTGTCGGCCTCATCATACTCCAGTTCACCCATCCCCGTCGCGATTCGTGAAGCATACAATTCCAAACCCTGAAGTCCGCGGACATAATACTGCTTCGCAACTATGTCGCAGCCCTGAATTTACCTTCTTGTGCCTTGAATTTGCCCTGTGGTTTTGTTAAGATTAAGAGGTGTTTTAGGGGTGAAACGCGCCAAAGAATGGATTCCCGCCTGCGCGGGAATGACAAGAAGAGGTTACTTTCCAAGGAGTTGGAATAGGCGATGATATTTGGTTTGCTCGGCAAAATCTTCGGCACTCAGCATGAGAGAGATATCAAGAAGCTTCTGCCTCTTGTGGACGACATCAAGTCGCACGAGGCCGAGATAGCCGCCCTCTCCGATAAGGAACTCCGCGCAAAGACCGCCGAATTCCGCCGGCGTCTCGGAGCAGGGGAGACTCTCGACGACATCCTGCCCGAAGCGTTTGCGGTCGTGAAGGAAGCCTGCCGCAGGCTCTACTGCAAAACATGGTTCGTGCGCGGCCATGAGATCACATGGGACATGGTGCATTTCGACTGCCAACTCATCGGCGGCATGGTGCTCCATCAGGGGAAAATATCCGAAATGGCGACCGGCGAGGGCAAAACGCTCGTCGCCACCCTCCCGATTTACCTCAACGCGCTCACAGGGCAGGGTGTTCATCTCATCACGGTCAACGATTATCTGGCAAGCCGCGACCGCGAGTGGATGGGCCCCATCTACGAGTTCCTCGGGCTGGACGCAGGCTGCGTCCAGCAGCGGATGGACTCGGCGGAGCGGCAGGCTCAGTATTGGGCCGACGTCACGTACGGCACCAACAGCGAATTCGGTTTCGACTATCTGCGCGACAATATGTGCATCAGGAAAGAGCATCAGGTGCAGCGCGGACATCATTACGCGATCGTGGACGAAGTGGATAGCGTTCTCATTGACGAAGCGCGCACGCCGCTCATCATTTCCGGCCCTGTTGAGCAGTCGAACGAGCAATATGAGGAACTCTCTCCGGCTATTGACAAACTGTTCCGGCAGCAACAGCGTCTCCTGAGCCGGCTCATGGATGAGGCCGAGAAATTACTTGAAAGCGAGAATCCGGACAATGTATATGAGGCGGGCAGGAAGCTGCTCGCCGTCAAAAAGGGCGGACCAAAGGACAAACGGTTCCTGTCTTTGATGGAGAACCCCAAACTCCAAAAGCTTATCCACCGGGTCGAGCTCGATATGATGGGCGACAAGCTTATGGGCGGCACGGAAGAGTCCGCCATCATGAAACTGGTATCCGAATTATATTTCACCATCGACGAGAAATCGAACGTCGCCGACCTCACCGAAAAGGGGAGGCGCACGATCTCATCCGGCAACCTGAACATGTTCATCGTCCCGGAGATCGAAGATGAGGAACAGCAGATAGATGCCGAACTCGAAAATCTGCTGTCGGACGACTCTCTGGATTTTCAGGCCAAGACGATCCGCGAGCAGGAACTCGAGTCGAAGCGTTGGCAGCTCTATGACCGGCTGAATTCGGTGAACCAGCGTATACATGCGACTTCGCAGTTGCTGAAGGCCTACTCGCTCTTCGAGCGCGACGTCGACTACCTCGTGGCCGACAACAAAGTTGTGATCGTTGACGAATTCACGGGCAGACTCATGCCGAGCCGCCGCTACAGTGACGGCCTGCATCAGGCGCTCGAAGCGAAGGAGCGCGTGAAGGTCGGCGAGGCCAACCAGACGCTCGCAACCATCACCCTCCAGAACTATTACAAGATGCACGAGAAACTGGCCGGCATGACCGGCACGGCCGACACTGAGGCGCAGGAATTCCATGATATCTATAAGCTCGACGTGGTCGTCATACCCACTAACCGTTCTCTTATCCGCTATAACTATTCCGACGTGGTCTATAAGACCGAGCGCGAGAAATTCAAGGCGGTCATCAACGAAATCAAAGAAATGCATAAGCTGGGCAGGCCGGCGCTCGTGGGAACGATCTCCGTGGAGAAATCCGAACTCCTCGGCAAAATGCTTCGCGCCGAGAAGATACCGCACCATATCCTGAACGCGAAATACCACGAGAAAGAGGCCGAAATTGTGGCGAGGGCCGGTCAGCGAGGGGCCGTGACGATAGCGACCAACATGGCAGGCCGCGGCACCGACATCAAGCTGGGTGAGGGCGTCGCAGAATCAGGCGGCCTCCACATAATCGGCACCGAACGCCACGAGAGCAGGCGCATAGACAATCAGCTTCGCGGCCGCGCCGGCAGGCAAGGGGACCCGGGCTCGTCGCGGTTCTATATCTCGCTTGAAGACGACCTCATGCGGCTGTTCGGGTCCGACCGGATCATGAAAATCATGGAGCGCCTCGGCATCGAGGAGGACCAGCCGATAGAGCATGCGCTCGTGACACGCTCAATCGAGACCGCCCAGAAACGCGTCGAAGCGCATAACCTGGAAATCCGCAAGCATCTTCTCAAATACGACGACGTCATGAACAAGCAGCGCGAGATCATTTACGCCGAAAGGCAAAAGGCGCTTGATCAGGCAAACCTCAAAGAGCACCTGATCGAAATGATCGATGACGTCCTCGACGAGGCGCTCGCAGAGTTCATACCGGAAAACACATTCCCCGACGAATGGAACCTGCGCGGCCTGACCGACTGGATACGCAGGCGCTTCGGACTGCATATCAAGTTCGACGATATCAACATGGAAACCGTGCAGGCGGAGGACATATTCGAGCGGCTCCAGCAATTCGTTCGGTCTGCGTATGACGAGAAGGAGAAACGCTTCGGCAGCGAGACCATGCGCGAGATCGAGCGCGTCGCCATTCTCAGGGCGTTCGATTCGAGATGGAAAGAACACCTGTACGCGATGGACCTGCTGAAAGAAGGGATCGGCCTCAGAGGATATGGCGGAAAAGACCCTCTCGTCGAATACAAGCAGGAAGCGTACAATCTGTTCAGCGAAATGACTGCGGATGTCAAACGAGAGGTCGGCGAGTTCCTCTTCCGCGTGCAGGTAGCACAGCGCGAAAGGCTGGAAGAGGAGGCTCCAAGTCCCGCAGTTCTCACATCGCACGATTCCTCAGCCGGCTCATTCAAAGGAACGCCGCAGGCCGCCGCGGCTAATACTTCCGGCCCGTCGCCAGCGCAAGCGGCAAAGGTCCCGGTGCGCGTCGGCCAGAAAGTCGGGCGTAACGAGCCGTGCCCATGCGGCAGCGGCAAGAAGTTCAAGAAATGCTGCGGAGCGTGATCCGCGCAAGGCGGGGGGGTTCTGGTTTCTAGTTCCTGGTTCCTGGTCAAAGAGACGAAAGGGAAAACCCTCCTCTTGAGACCGTCCAATAAGCTTGTAGGTGCGAATTTATTCGCATGTGCGACGTGGAAAAGCCCGAAAACATTATGCGAATAAATTCGCACCTACAGAATCCTTCGCCGGTTTCGCAATTACTGGACAGTCTCTGAAAGGGATTTGTAATACTCACGTCCCCAAAGGTTTTTGACTTGCCTCTAATCAAATCCAAAAGAAGGCGCATAATCCTCGTCGCCCTTGTTGCCGTGTTTTGGCTCGCGATGAACGCGCAGCTCGTCCGGCGTGAAATCCTCCTGCCGCGCCTGCCTTCGGGCTCGACCAGCATCGCGGCTTCGCTCACTCCGGAGATTTCCTACAAAGAACAATGGATGGGCATCTATTATGAAGGGCAGAAAGTCGGCTATTCGAGCACGACGGTAAACCGCCTCAGCGGCGAGAGCGCTCCCGGCTATATCATCATGAACCGCACCCATATGATGCTCACGCTTCTCGACAATCCTCTCAAAGTGCAGTTCGACGGCCTTCTGCGAACCGACGACAATTTCAAGATGCGCAATTTCAGTTGTGCGCTTAAATCCGAGGGACACCAGATTCAACTCGACGGCGAACTCGATGGCGACATCCTCTCGTTCAGTGTGGTCTCTGGCAGTAGAGTCTTTCGCAAGAAGGCCAAAGTGGACAAGGATGTGAACATGTCGAACAGCCTGACGCCTTTCCTGTTCCTCCCCGATTTGAAGCCAGGCGTGACGTACACCGTTGACATCCTCGATCCGCTTTCGCTCACTACGAACAAGGCGAAAATCACCGCGACCCGCATGGAGAAGTATGAGTATGAGGGGAAGCAGGTGGACGTTTACGTCGTCGAGACGGAATATCAGGCGATATCTTTCACGGCGTGGGTGACTGAAAGCGGAGAAGTGCTCAAACAGACCACTCCGCTTGGGTGGACGCTTCTCAAGGAAGACCGGCGTGTCGCAATGGACCTGCCGGCTGAAAGCGCCGCCTCCATGCGCGATGTCGCCAAGCTCGTGGCCGTCCCCTCAGATGTTCGTATCGCGGAACCTGAACAGGCGCGCAAAATGGAGGTCCAAATCGCGGGCATCGACTTCAGTAACTTCGAACTCGAAGGCGCGGGCCAACGGCTGATTGACCCGGAAAACGGATTGGTCCGGATCGTCATGGAGCGGCCCGCCGCAGGAGCGCCACTCCCGATTCGTGAAGCCTCGCTGGCGGAGTTCCTCAAGCCGACCGTGCTTATCCAATCGGATGACGCGGCGATCCTAAAACTGGCGCAGCGGATTGCGGAGGGTGAGACCGACAGCCTTGCGGTGGCCGACAGAATCAATCAGTGGGTTTTCGATAATATCCATAAGAAGATAACCTTCTCGCTTCCCTCCGCGGTCGAAGTCCTCGATACGCGCGAAGGTGATTGCAACGAGCACACAACGCTCTATGTCGCTCTCGCGAGGGCGGCCGGAATACCGGCGAAGGCCGCCATCGGGCTCGTGTACCACAAGGGCCATTTCTATTATCACGCATGGCCCGAGGTCTACGTCGGACAGTGGATTGCGATGGACCCGACGCTCGGACAACCGCTTGCCGACGCGACCCACATCAAGCTCCTCGAAGGCGAACTCTACCAGCAGGCGAAGCTCGTTCAGGCTATCGGCAAGCTGAAGCTCAGCGTGAAATCAGTCTACTACCCGCCGCCCGTTGTCCCGGGGAAATCCACATGAGTTCGCTCGCGCCTTATTGGATCAGCAAACTTCTGCTGGCCCGCAACACTATTCGGTCGGTTCGGAAAGAATCGAAGCTGAAACTGGTTGTCGTCACATCGTGGCTGACCGTTTTTCTCTCCGTCGGCTGCTGGTTTTTTTTCAAGGCATTCGAATTCCTTTATACCTTTCCCGTGGGCGATCTTTTGGCAATCCGCGTGCTGGCTCTCTTTTTCCTCACTCTCTTTGCGATGCTCGTGTTCAGCAACATCCTCGTCGCCTTCTCCACTATGTACAAATCGTCAGAGACCGATTTCCTCTTTTCGCTTCCGATGGAGGATCAGGAGATTTTCATTTCACGTTTCTTCGAGACGCTCGCTTATAGTTCCTGGGCGTTCATCTTTCTCGGAATACCGCTGATGGTGAGCTACGGCGTCGTGTTCCGCGTGAGATGGTATTTCTATCCGGCGCTGCCACTGTTCTTTCTGCCGTTCGTCACCATTGCCGGGATTCTCGGCGCCCTCATCATGATGGTAATGATGCGCGTGTTCCCCAAGATGAATTTCAAGGTCGTGGCAGCGATGATAGGCCTGCTCGGCCTCGGGTTCGCAGCGTTTCTCTACCGCTCGTTCTCAGTCTCGCACATAAGCCAGCTCGAGATAATTGACCAGATACTATCGGCGCTCAAGACGACGCAGTCGCCCTTCTTCCCGAGCCATTGGGTCAACGAGGGAATTATGGCGGCGGGCAGGGGCGACTTGCGCGAGTCCGCATTCTACTTCGGCTTGTTGCTCAGCAATGCTCTTATGATTATGATCGCGTCCACATGGCTGGCCGGATTGTTGTATCACAGAGGATGGGCCGGTCTACGGGGTTTCAGCCTGACCCATTTCTATCCGGCGGGAAAGGGTCCGCTGAACAAGATCGAGGCGCTCTTGAGGCCGTTGCGCTCGCCGATACGCGCGCTCGTCATGAAAGACTTACGAGTATTCTGGCGCGATCCGACACAGTGGACACAGTTCACGCTCTTCTTCGGTTTGCTGATTGTGTACGTGAGCAATCTCTATAACTACGAGAAGTACATCGGGCCTGAATGGCAGACGCGCATCGCATTCCTCAACCTAGGCGCTGCGGCGCTCGTGCTCTCCGTCCTGACTACGCGATTCGTTTTCCCTCTGTTCAGCCTCGAGGGCAAGAGGTTCTGGATTGTCGGCCTCGCACCCGTCAGACGGAGCGGACTGCTGATCCAGAAGTTCTTCCTCAGCATCGGAATTACCCTGGTGTTTACCGAAACGCTCATGATTGTGTCGAGCGTAGCTTTGAATCTCAGCCGGACTGTGACAATCGTATGTTGCGCGACCATGTTTGTGATGAATTTCGCGATGGCAGGGCTCGCGGTCGGACTGGGGGCGATGTATCCCAACTTCAAAGACGACAATCCTGCCCGCATCGTTTCAGGTCTCGGCGGCACACTGAACTTCATACTCAGCATGCTCTATGTATCCGTCATCGTGCTGCTCGAGGGCGTCGTCTTTTGGGAATACACCGAACGCGGGAAGAGCGGCTGGCTGGTTCAATTCCTGAGGATGGATTTCCACAACGCTATCTCGCTTGCCTTCGGCGTGGTTCTTGCCATAAGCCTCTTCACGGCTCTCGCGCCGATGTATCTCGGCGTCAAGAGCGTCAACAAGCTGGAATTCTGACGGGCAGCGATTTCAACCCACGGATTTCATAGCGCGACATTGCCGCAACCAACCAAAAGAAGAAAAATTCTGGATCACGAATCGCACGAATGGAACGAATTACACGAATGCGAACCGCTCATTTCCCGCTTGGGAAAGCTTGACATTAAAACCTCGACTGCTATAATAAAGACGTGCTGAAAATGGTTCCGCGGCCTGTACCCTTCGCTTTCTTTAACTGTGAACCATAAACTCGGAAGGGGCATTCATTACGGGCGGTTAGCTCAGATGGCGAGAGCGCCTGCCTTACAAGCAGGAGGTCACTGGTTCGAGCCCAGTACCGCCCACAAGATGATAGTTGCTCCCGTCGCAGTTTCTATGATTTCTTCGCGAGCTTATCCAGTCGTCGCTGGAAGTATTGATTAGCGCCCACCATATACGTCTCCAGCGGCATCAGTTCCCGGCTAACAGTGGCAAGCGTCTCGGCCAGAATCTTGCCGTCACGCACGAGTTGGCGGCCCGCCTCTCTGGCTGCGCCAAACACGTCGTCCAAAGACATGCCCAGTTTCTGCATAGCCTCGCCGTGAGGCCGCAGCAGCGCCCCCGCGAATTCTCTCGACATGTTTCTGCACGCCGCCTTCATGTGAACGATCAGCGGATCGAAGTTGTCCATCTCCCAAAAACCGCAATTCGAGACCAGAACTACCTTGCCGCTGCGGTTGTGCGCCTCGCGCACGGGATGTCGGCAGTGGCCGTCGCGCATCTCGAAGAACGGTTGGACGGTCGCCGCAAGGCGGTCCATCAGCATCTTCATCTGACCCGTCACGCCATCGGCATAGACAGGCGTGGCAAGGACCAGAATGTCCGCCCGAAGAACCTTCGGATAAAGCTCGTTCATATCGTCGTCCTGAAAACACTTGCCCGGCGTTTTCAGCCAGCAATGCAATTCGCCCTGGCATGGTTTTATCTTTAGCTTTTTGGTGTAATAAAGCTCGACTTCGGCGCGTTCCTCTTTCATTCCATCAAGGAAGGGATTCAGAATCTTTGCCGTATTGCCCTTGTCCATCTTTGGGCTGGAGTTGAACGCGATCGCTTTCATGACGCCTCCCTTTTCACGTTTTTCGTCTTTCTCTTCACGTCCCATCAATTGCCTCAGGTCGATCACGGACTCGATACTCGCGACCCGGGACTCGGAACTCCGCGAATGCGCCGTTATAATCCCATTGTTTTCGCCACGATTTCCTTCATGATCTCCGTCGTGCCGCCGCCGATGCTGTAAAGGCGCATGTCGCGCCACGCGCGCTGCACGTAGTATTCCGCCATATAACCGTATCCTCCGTGGAGCTGTAGGCACTTGTCGGCCACGCGCATCGCAGTTTCAGCGGCTACGACCTTGGCCATGGAGACTTCCTTGAGACATTCTTTCTTCTGGTCGAACAACCAGCTCGCGTGATACGCCAACCGGCGCGCGGCTTCGAGGTCCGTCGCCATATCCACTATTTTGTGCTGGTTCACCTGGAACTTCGATATGGGGCGTCCGAACTGAACGCGGTTCTTCGCATACTCTATCGTCTCTTCAAGCAGCGACTGCGCGTTCGCCACGGCAAAAATGGAGCCGACAAGCCGTTCTCCCTGGAAGTTTTTCATGACCTCGTAGAATCCCTTGCCTTCTTCCCCCAATAAATTTTCGCGGGGAAGGCGCACGTCTTCGAGTATGAGTTCGGCGGTGTCGGACGCGAGGTGGCCGAGTTTCTTCAGCTTCCTGCCTACGGCGAAGCCTGGCGTGTCCGTCGGCACGATGAACAGACTGAGTCCTCCATGCCGCGAGTCCTTTTCGGTTCGTGCCGCGAGCATAATAAAGTGGGCGCGGGCGCCGTTCGTTATGAACATCTTGCTCCCGTTGATGACGTAGTGGTCGCCGTCGCGCACCGCGGTTGTCTTCATGCTCGCCACGTCTGAACCCGCACCGGGTTCCGATATGCCGAGGGCGCCGATCATTTCGCCGCGGATGGCCGGGCGAAGGTATTTTTCTTTCTGCCCGTGCGTTCCTATCATCGCGATTGGCGGCGTCGCCATGTCGGTTTGGACCATTATCGCGAGCGCGACCCCAGCCGTGCGGGCCCGCGCAAGCTCCTCGCACAGAACGACCGTGTAGAAGAAATCGAGATTTGATCCGCCGTACTCCTCCGGGTAGCGAATCCCCAGGAAACCGAGGTCTCCCATTTTCCTGAAAATCTCATCGGGGAAGTCTTCCGCGGACTCCCATTCGTCTGCGTGAGGCGTAATCTCCTTCTCGACAAAATCGCGAACGGTTTTACGGAACATCTCGTGTTCTTCGGTGAAATAGGGGGCGCTCATAGTAACCTCCTCTGATAAAAACAAACGCTTGTTTTTTACCGACGCCCTTATTATACCCAAAGCCTCCCATTTGTCAAGCGGCAGATTGATCGGCCGACACGGAAAAGTTTATAATCATGTCAGGCATGGAATCACAAAAGGTAAGGATCGAAAAGCTGGTTTCCGGAGGCTACGGCCTTGGCCATTTGAATGGTCAGGTGGTACTAGTGCCCTATAGCGCCCCCGGAGATGAAGCGCTGCTCGAGGACGTCCGAACCCGCAGAGGAGTCAGTTGGGCCAATATAAAACAGATTCTCTCTCCATCTCCTTCCCGCGTGAGTCCGTTTTGTGACCATTACACACGATGCGGCGGATGCCAACTACAGCATATCTCATATGCTGCTCAATTAGAATGCAAGCGTCTCATATTAGATGATGCCTTGACGCGCTTGGCCGGCCTCAAAGATATAGATGTGAGTCCCTGCATAGGGTCTCCCGAACAGTGGGGATATCGCGCCAGAGTAAGGCTTCATTGCCATCGAGGAGAAGTCGGCTTTTATAAGTCCCGCAGCAACACAATCCATCCGGTGAACCATTGTCCCGTGTTGTCCGACCGGATAAACGCCTCCCTAAAACAATTTTCATCTTATCTTTCTAAACATCCAATAAGAGGTCTGTCGGAAATTCAGATGGTGGAAGACACGAATTCCCGCGTCGTTCTTTCGCTCGAGATGGATTCTCCACCCGGCGCCGGAATCATTAACGGGCTGCGGGAAAACATCGCTGTTTCCGGAACGGTCGCCATGGTCGGGTCCCGCTCGAATCTGCTGTGGGGTGAAAGCCATTCGACGATTTCAGTCGATGGTCGAGTATTCAGGGTTAGCCCGGCCTCTTTCTTCCAGGCAAATATGAGCCTGCTGCCAGTTCTGGTTGAACAGGTATTGGGAGCAGTCAAGGCCAACGACATTAACACGGTGGTGGAACTCTATGCCGGAGTCGGGCTTTTCTCGATGATGCTCTCTGAAAGGGCCAAGAGGCTTGTGGCCGTTGAATGGAATCGGGATGCGGTCGAAGACGCTCTAGCCAATCTGAATGCCAATCGAATGAAGAACATAGAAGTGATTGCTGCGTCCGCCGAGGATGCGCTTGACTCGTTCCTTTGCGGCGATGACAGGCCGGAATTGATTGTGATGGACCCGCCCAGAGAAGGACTATCAAAGGCCGTATGCGGCAAGATTCTGCACCTATCGCCCCAACAGTTGATCTATATCTCTTGCGATGCCGCTACCTTGGCGCGCGACATCAAATCCCTTCTGGTGACGGGCGAATACTTTCTCAGAACAATCCAGCCGCTTGATATGTTCCCCCACACATCACACATCGAATGCGTTTGCAGCTTCACGCTAAAGTAACGTATAAAGATTTGACTCTCAACGGCCCCCTGGGAACACAGCAGCCAGGAATGCGGCGACTCGTGCGCACGGCGCATTCCCGATG
>CAYVDS010000128.1:5193-14462 GCA_964450145.1 uncultured bacterium | reverse complement strand
GTTGTTTTGCGACCGGAACTTCTGTGCAAACTTGACAGGGGGGCCTTTAATGGGTAACCCCGTCGAAGGTAGGGGGCTCGGAACGACAAATTGTTGCTTTTTGAGTTACGGGTGATTTGAGGAGAGAGTTGTCCTCGGCCAGCATCAGCCGTGCAATCGAGCCAGCCACTCGAACTCTTTTCGCAGGCCTTCTTCAAAGTTGCATTGCGGCGCGAAGCCCAATTCTTCTCGCGCGCGCGTTGTGTCGGCCCATGTATGCATGACGTCGCCCTTCTGCGCCCCCGATTGATTCCGCACTGCTTTCTTAGCGACGATCTGTTCGAGCAACTCGATTGCGCGGTTAAGCGAAATACGCGAACCCCCGCCGATATTGTAAATCGCGCCGTTTCGGCCCTTCTCCATGGCCAGCACGTTGGCGCTCACGGCGTCCTCAACGAAAGTGAAATCGCGCGTCTGTTCGCCGCTGCCGAATACAGGCAGCATCTCACCGCGAAGCAGCGCTCTTATGAACCGGTGAAATGCCATGTCGGGCCGCTGGCGTGGGCCGAACACCGTGAAGTATCGCAACGCAACCGTGGGAATCCCGAAGTTCTTGTGGTAAAGCTGGCATAGATTTTCGGCGGCAAGTTTAGTGACGCCATAAGGTGACATGGGGTGAGTAGGATCATCCTCTGACACGGGGATCTTCTGCGCATCGCCGTAGACGGACGATGACGACGCGAAAACGAAACGCTTCAGCGCAACACTCTTTGCGGCTTCCAGCAGGCGCTGTGTTGCGAGGATATTGTTGTTGATGTAAATCTCGAAGTCGCGGCCCCAGCTCGCCCGCACGCCTGCTTGAGCCGCCTGGTGGAACACGGCTTCGCAGTTGCCAAGAAGCTGGGTCAAGTCAGCGTTGAGAAGGTCTTGTTCGAGGAATGAAAAGCGCGAATGCTGGAGAGCCGCCTCTAGATTCTGGCGTTTGATTTGGGGTGGGTAATAATCGGTTAGGCAGTCAATACCGGTAACCTCGTGGCCCAATGCGAGGAGTCTTTCCGAGAGCCATGACCCGATGAAGCCGGCCGCGCCTGTCACGAGAATGCGCATTTGACTTTTCCGACCGACTCTTGACGGGCTGCGTTCAAAGAAGACATCCCCTGTTGTATCAAACGAAATATATCCTTCCCTTTTCGCCTTTTCCCCTTTTCCCCCTCGAACTTTATTGCCCAATTCCATAATACGTGAATCCCATGTCGCGCAGAATCTTCGGATTGTAAATATTGCGTCCGTCGAAAATGACGTGGCCGGCCATGAGTTCTTTCATGCGCTTGAAATCGGGATTGCGGAACTCTGCCCACTCCGTCACCAGAACCAGCGCGTGCGCGCCCTCGAGCGCGTCATAATGATGCTCGCAATATTTCACCCTATGGCCGAACACTTTGCGAGCCTCCTTGACGGCGACCGGGTCATGGGCTTGCAGTTTCGCGCCTTCGGAGAGCAGCGCGTCCGCGATGACTATCGACGGCGCCTCGCGCATGTCATCGGTGCGCGGTTTGAACGAGAGGCCCCACAGCGCAATGGTCTTTCCCTTAAGTTTTCCATTAAAGTGCTGCTTGATCTTGGGCACCAGAATGCTTTTCTGCGCGGTGTTGACCGCATCAACCGCCTCGAGGATTTTCATCTCATACCCGGCGTCTCTCGCGGTGGCGGCAAGGGCTTTCACATCTTTCGGGAAGCACGAGCCGCCGTAGCCGACACCCGGGAACAGGAACGTGAATCCGATTCGCCCGTCCGAGCCGATTCCCTCGCGCACGTTGGCCACGTTGGCGCCCAGATGTTCGCACAGGTTGGCGATCTCGTTGATGAATGAAATGCGCGTAGCGAGCATCGCGTTCGCCGCGTATTTGGTGAGTTCGGCGCTGCGGTTATCCATGATAATAATCGGCCTGCCGGTTCGGACACACGGTCGATAAAGCTCCCTCATGATTTCCGCAACCCCTTCGTTGTCAGTCCCGATGACTACCCGGTCGGGTCTCATGAAATCGTCTATCGCTGCGCCCTCTTTCAGAAACTCCGGGTTCGACACCACGTGAAACTTGTGAACCGTCTTCTCCCGCATCAACCCGCGAAGTTTGTCGGCGGTGCCGATCCGGACGGTGCTCTTGATGACCACGATCTTCTCGCTGTCCATGGATTCGGCAACCTGGCCTGCGACCCCATAGACCTGCGACAGGTCACATGCGCCGTCATCGCGACACGGCGTGCCCACCGCGATAAATATCAGGTACGATTTGCGGACTGCCTCGGCGATATCAGAGGCGAACGCGAGCCGTCTCTCGCGGAGGTTTCGGCGGATGAGTTCCTCGAGACCGGGCTCGTAAATGGGCGACCGCCCGCGCTTGAGCATCTCAATTTTCCGCGTGTCCACGTCCACACAGATGACGTCGTTTCCCATCTCGGCGAAGCATGTGCCGGTGACGAGGCCGACGTAACCGGCGCCTATGACGCTTATATCCATTGCTTCTCCCTTGATCCTCCTAAGAAACTGTTCCGTGACTGCATCGCCTGTTGCCCAATGAGATTCCACAGCCGGAGTTTGTCATTCTGAGGAGCGGAGCGACCAGGAATCTCTCGTTTTCACACAAATATGCCCCGCAAACGCAGATTCTTCGCTTCGCTCAGAATGACAAAGGACTATGGGCAACTTGCCGTGTCCGAATCACGCCTTAATAATCTTCGCTCTTCCGTTCTTCACGTTTCGCGTCGCGTTTCGCGTGTCAACGATCAGTTTTGAATGTCTTACAATGAAATCGTAGTCGTAGCTCGAGTGGTTGGTCACGATCACGACGCAGTCCATGGATTTGATGAATTGCGGAGTCAACTCGGCCGACTTCAGATTGAAATCATGTTTGCGCAGTTTCGGGAACCGGGGTATGTGCGGGTCGTTGTAGTAAACGTTTGCGCTTCGTTCGCGCAGCAGCTCGATTATCTTGATCGCAGGCGATTCGCGCATGTCATCGACGTCGGGTTTGTACGCGACGCCCAGGATCAGGATGCTCGAGCCGCTCAGGGTCTTCTTTTTCATATTCAGAGTGTCGCTTAAGCGCTGGACCACATGGTACGGCACGGCGGTGTTTACCTCGCCCGCGAGTTCGATGAAGCGGGTATGAAAATCATATTCCTTCGCCTTCCATGAGAGGTAAAACGGGTCTATCGGTATGCAGTGCCCGCCGAGCCCCGGTCCAGGGAAGAACGGCATAAACCCAAACGGCTTTGTGGAGGCGGCCTCGATGACTTCCCAGATGTCGATGTCCATCCGCTCCGACAGCATCTTCAGTTCATTCACGAGCGCTATGTTCACGCAGCGGAAGATGTTCTCCAGAAGTTTGGTCATTTCGGCGGCGCGCGGCGACGACACGCGGATGACCCGCTGGAATATTTTCGAGTATAGCTTATCCGCCAGTTCTGTGCAGTGGGGGGTCACGCCGCCAACGACTTTCGGGATTTTCTCTATCGGGAACCTGCGGTTGCCCGGGTCCTCGCGTTCGGGCGAATATGCCACAAAGAATTCGCGGCCGACGGCGAGCTTGTCCCGGCTCAGCGCCGGCAGGACAAGTTCCTCGGTCGTGCCCGGATAAGTCGTGCTTTCAAGGATTACGAGTTGTCCTCTGCGCAGGGTCTTCCCGATATCAGCGGCCGTCTGGGCCACGTAGGTAAGGTCGGGCTCCTTTTGCTCGTTCAGCGGCGTCGGCACACATACGGTAATACAATCAGGTTCGCGGAGGCGCGAGAAGTCGGATGTCGCCGAGAAGCGTCCCTTGCTCGAGAACGACTTCACTTTTTCGGAAGGAATATGGCCAATATAGCTTCTTCCGGCATTCAGCGATTCGACTTTTGCGCGGTCCGTGTCGAACCCGAGCACCCTGAAACCGCAGCGGCAGAACTCAAGCGCGAGAGGCAGGCCGACATACCCCATACCGATCACGCCTACGGCCGCCTTTTTGGCGTCAATCATCTCGCCCAGCTTCTGCGGGAGATTTCCGCGGGTTGACATTTTGGGTTGCCGGTTAGCTTTCTTGGAACCTCTTGATTGCATCTGTCACCGTCTTCCTTTGTTCAGTGGTCAAATAGGGAAAAATTGGGATGGCCAACGATTCGGAGGCGGCTCGCTCCGACTCAGGGAAATCCCCCTTCTTGTGGCCAAGGCCGGAAAAACACTGCTGTACGTGGAGCGGGAGAGGATAATAGATTTCGGTCCCGATCCCTTCATCCGTCAGGAATTTCTTGAGGGCGTCGCGGCGTCCCGAGCGTATTACGTACTGGTTGAACACGTGATGCTGTCCGGGCAGAGCCAAAGGAACCACGATGCCGCGCGTATCCCTCAATGATTCCGTATACGTCCGCGCGTGCTCGCGCCGCATCGAGGCCCATTGGTCGAGGTACTTCAAGCCTACTCGCAGTACGGCTGCCTGAATGGCGTCGAGACGGCTATTTATTCCCACGAGAGCATGATAATATTTTGGTTTGCTTCCATGAACTCGGATTATCCGGCACTGTTCGGCGAGGGCGTCGTCAGAGGTCGTAATCATTCCGCCGTCGCCGAATCCGCCGAGGTTCTTTGTCGGATAGAAGCTCAGACAGCCGATGTGGCCGATGGAGCCGGCCCGTATGCCGTTGCATTGCGCGCCCAGCGCCTGAGCCGCATCCTCCACCACGGAGATATTGTGCTGCCGCGCGAGCGCCATTACGGCGCCCATATCGGCGCACTGGCCATAGAGGTGTACCGGTATTATCGCGCGGACAAGCCGGCCGGATGTCTTGTCGCGCGGCAGGCCGGTCGCCGGGTCGGGTTCGCATCCCTTTTTGAGCCGTTCGGCAGCGAGTTCGACGTCAATGTTGAACGAGTTTGGCCGGATATCGACGAAGATGGGGAGAGCGCCTAACCTGCTGATGGCGCCGACCGTGGCAAAAAAGGTGTACGGCGTGGTGATCACCGCATCGTTGTTCCCGACGCCAAGCGCCATAAGAGCAATCAGGAGCGCGTCGCTTCCGGATGCCACTCCTATCGCATGCTTCGCGCCTGTGTACGAGGCTACCGCTTTCTCGAGTTCAGCGACTTCGGGGCCGAGAATAAAGTTCGTGGCGTCCACAACGGAATTTATCGCTTCCATTATCTCGGCGCGGTGCGCCGCAATCTGAGGTTTAAGGTCAAGAACCGGTATTTTCATTTTTGTTCCGTCGGTATGGAATCAGCGAGCAGAACGGGCTCGCCGTCGCGTTTCATCGACCGTTGAGCGGCCTCGAGAATACGGACGACGCGCGCTCCGTCGGCGCCGTCGGTCAGCGGCCGTTTGTCGTTCAGCACGCAATCGACGAAGTGCTGGCACTCTGTGCGCAGCGGCTCAGTCATTTGTATATGCGGAATGCTTATGTCACCGAACCGAAGCGTGATCGAGTCTCCGTAGCTCTCATAGCTCACACCGCTCACGCCCTTATCGAAAATCTTGATTTTCTCGGTGCTTTCGACGTCGTCGAACACGACCATTTTCTTGCTCCCGACTATCGTGAACCGCCGGACCTTGTGGGGGTCGAGCCAACTTACCTGGAGCTGCGCCATTTTGCGGTTAGGGAACTTCATGTTCACGAAGACTACGTCTTCGATGCCCTGCTGCAAATACGATTCCCCGCGGGCGCTCACGCTAGTGGGGAACTGCCCGAGCAGATGCAAAATGACCGAGATATCGTGCGGCGCGAAACTCCAGAGCGCATTCTCATCATGGCGTATCTTGCCGAGGTTCACGCGCTGCGAATAAATATAGAAAACGTCGCCTAGTTCGCCGGAGTCAACGAGCTTCTTGATGTGGTTCACAGCGGAATGGTAAATGAGCAGATGTCCGACCATGAGCTTCAGGTCCTTTGCCTGTGCGAGAGCCACCATTTCGTCGGCGTGCGAGGAGCTGAGCGCAAGCGGCTTCTCGACGTACACGTGCTTTCCCGCTTCGAGAGCCGCTTTCGCAATCGGGTAATGGCTGACCGCCGACGAAGAGACTACCAGCGCGCGCACGGAGGGGTCGGCCAGAATCTCCTCGAATTTTTCCGTCAGTTTCACGCCCGGATAATTCTGAGACACCGCCTTTCGCCGGCCTTCGTCCGCGTCGCAGCAATAGGCGAGCTCGACCTCGCGTAGTTGGAAAAAAATCCGGACGAGATTCTTTCCCCAATCGCCCGCTCCCACAATGCCGACTCTCAGCATTACTGCCGCTCCTTGGTCGATTCCAATCCGGTCGCATACTGTTTCTTGTAGTATTCGAGATATTCGCCCGATTTAAGTCTTCTCCACCATCGCTCGTTCTTTGAATACCACTCGATAGTCGCCCGCATGCCCTCCTCGAAGGAATGCTCGGGCCGCCAGCCCAATCGCTTGATTTTTGAGCAATCTATCGAGTATCGGCGGTCGTGGCCGAGTCGGTCCTGAACCGGCCTGATGAGCGTCCTCGGTTTGCCCAGAATATCGAGAATCATGTGGGTTATCTGGATGTTGGTGCGCTCGTTGCCCCCGCCCACATTATATATCTCTCCCGGGACCCCTTCATGGAGCACGAGGTCAATCGCGCCGCAGTGGTCGAGAACATGGAGCCAGTCGCGCACGTTCAGACCATCGCCGTAAAGCGGCAGGGGAATGTCGTCCAGCGCGTTCGTGACGAACAGGGGGATGACTTTCTCAGGAAATTGGTATGGGCCGTAAGTATTCGAACCGCGTGTGACACATACGGGCACGCCAAACGTTTTATGGTACGCCCGCGCGAGAAGCTCGCCACCGGCCTTGCTGGCCGAATAGGGGCTGCTCGGGCTGAGCCTATCCTCTTCGGTGAACGATCCCTTTTCGATACTGCCATAGACTTCATCCGTCGAGACGAGCACGACTTTCCTTATTTTGTTCTTGCGTGTTTCTTCGAGGATGACGTAGATGCCAACGACATCGGTCTGTATGAAACCGCCGGGGTCGTGAATGCTTCTGTCAACGTGTGTCTCGGCTGCAAAATTGACCACGATATCAACCTCTGCCGCCAGGCTTCCCACGATGCTCACATCGGCGATATCGCCTTTGACGAACCGGTACCGCCCGTCATTCTCGATGTCTCGCAGGTTGTCGAGGTTGCCGGCATAAGTCAGTTTGTCCAGATTGGTGATGCGGCAGTGGGCATACCTGTTGAGCATGTACCGAATAAAGTTCGAGCCGATAAAACCGGCGCCGCCTGTTACAAGGATTCTCATCGCTTGCGATCTTTCTCCGAGCAGGTAATTTGGCCCCCGCTTTTGTAGTATTCTCGCTTACATGCGCGACATGCAAAAGCCTGCCGGTGGGTCGGTGGACGCAATTTCTCGCCACACTCGCACATCCAGCCGCGTTGCTGCGCCGGATTCCCGAAATAGAGCGCGTGTGAGGGAACATCCTTCGTCACGACCGAACCGGCTCCGATGAAAGCATGCTCGCCGACCGTTATACCGCAAACAATGGTGGCATTCGCCCCGATTGTGGCGCCCTTCTTCACGACAGTTGCGTCGAACTTGCGATCCTTTCGCGGGAAGCCCGAGCGCGGCCGGATAACGTTCGTGAAGACGCACGACGGCCCGCAGAATACGTTGTCTTCGAGAGTGACACCTTCATAAACCGAGACATTGTTCTGTATCTTCACGTTGTTGCCGATTTCGACTCCGGAGCCAATATAGACGTTCTGGCCGATGTTGCATCCGCTCCCGATCCGCGCTCCCGGCATGACATGGGAGAAATGCCAGATGCGGGCGCCTTCTCCTATGCTGACGGGCTTATCAATGAAGGCGGTCTCGTGAGCGAAATATTTCTTGCTTGATTTCTTCATAAATTCCTAATGATTAATGTAGGTGCGAATTTATTCGCATAATCCTTTCCCGGTTGTCGTGCGGAGTGTGCAAATAAATTCGCGCCTACACGATATTATTCTGTCTCTTCAACAACCTGATGTCGGTGTCCACCATGATCCGAACCAACTCCTCGAACGAAGTCGTCGGATACCACCCGATCTCCTTGTGAGCTTTCGCGGAGTCGCCGAGGAGTTGGTCAACTTCGGCGGGGCGAACGAGACGCTGGTCTACCTTTACGTGTTCCTTCCAGTCGAGGTTGAGGTGAGAAAACGCGATCTCGACGAGTTGGCGGACGGTGTGTGTGCGCTCTGAGCTTATGACGTAGTCAACCGGTTTTTCCTGCTGTAGCATTAGCCACATCGCTCGCACGTAATCCTTGGCGTAGCCCCAGTCCCGGCTCGCGTCAAGATTTCCCAGCCGGAGTTCCGATGCGAGCTCGAGCTTCACTTTGGCTGCGCCGTTCGTGACTTTTCGGGTCACAAACTCGAGGCCGCGGCGCGGGGATTCATGGTTGAATAAGATGCCCGAAACCGCGAAAATGTTGTAGCTCTCGCGATAGTTGACGGTGATCCAGTGGCCGTACACCTTTGCCACACCATACGGGCTGCGCGGATAGAAAGGCGTTTTCTCGGTCTGAGGAACTTCGACGACTTTTCCGAACATCTCGCTGCTCGACGCTTGATAGAACTTGATTTTGGCGTCCACCACCTTTATGGCCTCGAGGACGCGAGTTACTCCCAGCGCGGTCACCTCGCCGGTGAGCACCGGCTGGTCCCACGAGGTGGGTACGAACGACATCGCCGCGAGATTATAGACCTCGACGGGACGAATCTGGTCGATGATTTTTATCATCGAAACCTGATCCATCAGGTCGGCCTGCACGAGCGTGATCTTGTCGCGGATGTGGTTTATCCGCTCAAAGTTCTCCGTGCTCGAACGGCGCACCATGCCGAAAACCTCGTATCCCTTTTCGAGCAGAAAATCGGCGAGATACGAGCCGTCTTGTCCCGTTATCCCCGTGATCAGCGCTTTCAATATGCCTCCTTGCCTTTGGCGCGCTTATAAATAGCTTTCTCCAGAGTTCTTATGACAAAGCCCTGCTCTTCGTCGGTCATAGAAGGGTAAAGCGGCAGGAAAAATGAACGCTCGGCCGCTCGAATGGTCTCAGGTAAGCTCACCCCGGAGTATTCCTTGGAGTAAGCGGGCTCCAAATGAATTGGCTGAATACCCGGCTTGCACTCGATGCCATTCTGCGCCATATAGTCAAGAACAGCCTCTCTATCGGCCGTATCGTCGGCAAGCTGCACGATAAAACTCTGAAAGTTCGGAACCGAATCATCATGCCAAACCGGAATATCAAGGGCGCAAAAGGCGCCCGCCAGTTCTTC
>CAYVDS010000128.1:0-5183 GCA_964450145.1 uncultured bacterium | reverse complement strand
GTGCGCAAGGCGCGTCCGTAACCGGATAATCTCCTCGAGTTTCTTGAACTGCGCGATTCCTATCGCCGCCTGCATGTCCGTCATTCGAAAATTGAATCCCGCTTTTTTGCAGTGCGGCTTTCTGGCTCTTCCTGACGGCGCTATGCCGTGATTGCGCAAAGTGCGGACCGTCTCGGCTATATCCTCGAAGTTGGTGAGAACCATGCCGCCTTCACCGGTCGTGATTATTTTTCTGGGATGAAAACTGAGACAAGCGGCTGCCGCGAACCCGCCGGTCTGTTGCCCTTTATAAGTTGTGCCGAGCGAGCAAGCGGCGTCTTCCATGACCACGAGGCCGCGCTTACCAGCGATTGTAAGTATTGGGTCCATGTCGGCGGCGAACCCGAGTTGGTGAACCACCATTATGGCTTGTGTATGGGAATCCGCCGCCTGCTTTATCAGGAACGGATTAATATTATATGTGTTCCGTGCGATATCCACAAAGGCGGGCTTGGAGCCCCAATGAAACACACAATTCGCAGTGGCGACGAACGAATGCGAAGGCATAATTACTCCGTGGCCTTCGCCCAGACCAACTGCCTTGACCGCGAGTGTCAATGCCGATGTGCCCGAGTTAACCGCGACGGCGTGTTTAACCCTCACGTAATCGGCGATAAGTCTCTCGAATTCGGCCACTTTCGAGCCTTGCATCAACCAGCCCGACCGGAGCACCTCAACGACCGCCCGTTCCTCATCCTCTGAAATATAGGGTTTGCAGAGCGGTATGCGGGCGGGCGCGACTGCAGATTTGCTTCGCTTGCTCTTCACTGATTCTCCGAATATGGCCGAAAACGACGGGCAATACGTCACCAACCCTCGATCAGAACAAAATCTTAGCATCTCGCCCGAACAAAAGTCAAAAAAGAATCGCTTTGCCGCAAAGCCGCAAAGGGCACAAAGAACAAAGTTTTCGTACCCGCGGATTTGGAGCCTTTCCCCGTGTTCCCCGTGGCCAGGGGATTTGTGTTTCGTTGCCTGCTTATCCTCGAAATCCGTGCTTCCAAGGAATCTACTTCAGTCGCTTGAGTTGGAATTTGCTGCCGGAATATTCGACGTACGTGAAGTGTTCCTGCATGTCTCCGGAGTTGTAGTAACGCTTGTTTGTTCCGTTGATGGAATGGACTTCGGCGTGCGGCTGGTGGGAATGGCCGGCGACTACGACGTCGATATCCTCATGCAGCTTTCTGAGCGCGAACTGGCGCAGGCCGTCGTCTTCTCTGAGTTTGCCCGCGACCGTAGAGCCCTCGCGGCTCAGTTTCGAGAACATACGCGCGAGCCACATGACGAAGTCGGGATGAATCATGCGCGCAGCCCAGACGGCAGGTTTGCTTCTGATTATTGCCCTAAGCACAAGGTATCCGCGGTCATAAGGGTTGACTCCGTCGCCGTGGCACATGAACACGCGGAGGCCTTCTATGTTGACGAGAATCGGCTCGTAGTGCACTTTGATGCCGATGGTTTTCCTCAGGAAATCGCCCGCCCAGAAATCGTGATTTCCGACAATCAGATGAATCTCGATGCCGCGCTCGACCGCTTGCGCGAGCGCAGTCAGCACGCGGAAATGCTTCGCGAAAATGACCGTGCCGTACTCGAACCAGAAATCAAACAGGTCGCCGAGGATGTAGAGCGTTGAGACCGTTTCGGGTGACAGGCCGTTAAGGAACTCGATGAGAGTCCGCTCTTTTTCGTGCTCGTTTGAGCCCGAGCCGAGATGCGAATCGCTTATGAAAAGAATCCTTTTACGTTCCACAGATATCTCTTATCAGTTCTTCGAACACGCGGTGCGAGCGGTGAATATATGATTCCAGTGTGTCGACGAGGGCCTCGCCGGGGGTTCGGTCGGCGGAGGCCGTCACTCCGAGCCGCAGAGCCAGTTTGTTGAGGGCGTCCGGGTCCGCCGGCAATTCGTTGAGCGAGCGGTCGTGCATGAGACGAAGCCGGTTCTCGACGCGCCGCAACAGAACGAGGCTGGCGGTAAGGTCGTCATGAGTCTGCTTCGAGAGGCATCCTCCTCCGCCGAGGGCGTCGAGCGCCTCAAGTGTGTTCGTAGTTCTGAGATTCTTCGCTTCGCTCAGAATGACGTTGGGTGGGGAAGAAGGGCCGAGATTCTTCGCTTCGCTCAGAATGACATCTCCTGTGTCTGTGGTTCGGACATCGGGTGCGCTTGCGATCGTGTGTCTAGGTGTCTCTGTGGCGTTGGGCCCGGGCCGGTCAGCGCCGTATTTGAGTTGGAGTAGTTGCACAAGGAACTCGATTTCGACGATGCCGCCGGCGGCATTCTTTATCTGTACGCCCTCATGCTCTTCCACTCGCGCTGCCTCGAAAATTTTCTTGAGCATCGACGTGGCGTCCTCGATGACGTCGGCGGAAAAGAAACCGGACGAGTAGATGATCGAATGCGCGAAATCCCTGACTCGGTCGCCGAGCGCCAGATCGCCTGCGACGGGCCGCAGTTTGGTCATCGCGCGTTTTTCCCAGAGCGCGCTCTTTCGCCGGTGGTATTCCATGAACGAATTGGCCGAGACCGCGAGCAGTCCCTGATCGCCGTCGGGCCGGAGCCGCGCATCCATCTTATATAAGTAGCCGTATGGATTCAACTCGCTCATTTTTTTCATTACCTGCCCGGCGAGGGTGACGAAGAATTGCTGGCACGAAATGGGTGCGGAAGTCCCGCCTTGCGTTTGCCCATCCGACGAGTACACGAAAATCACGTCGAGGTCAGAGGCGTAATTGATTTCGGCGCCGCCGAGCTTGCCCATGCCGAGGATGGCCATGGTGGCGCTTGCGGGCGGTTCGCCAGTCAGCGGCTCGCCATAACGCGTCACGTGTTCGTCGAAACATTTCTGATACACCCGCGAGAGCATTACCTCAGCCACCGACGAAAGTTCGCGGGTGACCTCGCCAATGTCGGCCAGGCCGAGAATGTCTCTCAGCCCGACGCGGAGCAGTTCGCCGTTCTTGAATCTCTGAATCGACTCGTAGAAGTTCGGGTTTATGTCGAGGAATTTTCCGAGGGCCTTATCGATATTTGCCAGCGAACTCTCGCCCTCAAGAATCCGGGTGCTCATGAGGAAGTCGATCACGCCCGGGTCGTTCACAAGCAGGCGGATAAGATGGTCGCTGTATGAGGAGAGCGCCACGAACAGCTCGAGCGATTTCGGATTCGAGGATAGAATTTCGTAGAACGTGGCGGGCGCGCCGAGGGCCGCGACGCACCTCTGCAAGTTGTTAAGAGCCATGTCGGGGTCGGGCGACTGTTCGAGATGCTGGAGCAACATCGGCGCGATGTTGCAGAAGAAATTGCGCGACCGCGGCGGATTCGGCGACGAAATGGGGCCGTCCGCCAGCAAAAGAAGGTTCTGGTATGCTCCCGCACAGTCCCGGAAGCCGTAGCGCCCGAGCGTTTCTTCGATCTCGGCCTCGGCCGGCTCGGGATTTAATATGAGGTCAATCACCGGAGAAACGCGCTCGCCGCCCGAAAACATCTTTCCGAAGAATTTGTTAAAAAGCTCACGGACTTTCTCCGTGTGGCGCTTGTAATCGAGTTCGAACAACTGGGCCGCCGACCGGCCGTCCGCGCGCCGATAGCCGAGGCTGCGCGCGACTACCTCCGCGTCCTCCGGATGCGACGGCAGAACGTGCAACTGCCGGTTTTGCATTATCTGCAGGCGGTTCTCGACCCGGCGCAGAAACCTGTAGGCTTCGATAAGCGAGGCGCTTTCGGCGGGGGAGAGATAGCCTGTTTTCTCCAGCGCGCTGAGGGCCGCGAGTGTGTTTGTGTCTCGCAATTCGGGATGTTTGCCGCCGTTCAAGAGTTGTTGGAATTGGACGGTGAATTCGATGTCGCGGATTCCGCCGCGTCCGAGTTTCACCTCGGTGCTCGCGCGCCCCTGTTTATCCACTTCGCGCTCGATGCGCCGCTTGAGTTCCTGAATCTCGCGGATTCCGCGATGGTCGAGGTATTTCGGATAGACGAACGGCCTGAGTTCATTGAGGAATCGGCGGCCAAGCTCGATGTCTCCGGCCACTGGGCGCGCCTTGAGCAGCGCCTGTCGCTCCCATGTCTCGCCGAAGATCTCGTAATAAGAAAGATGGCTCTCGAGCGAGCCGACGAGCGGGCCTTTGCTTCCCATCGGACGGAGGCGCATATCCACGCGGAAAAGATGCCCTTGCTCCGTCACTCGCGAAAGAAGATCGATGCATTTCTCTGCAAGCTTCGAGAAGTATTCGTGATTCGCAATCGTTCCTTTCTTTGCATCGAACGCCTGCATGTCGCCGTCATGCGAGTATATGAACATCAGGTCGATGTCGGAACTGTAATTCAGTTCAGCGCCGCCGAGCTTTCCGAGCGCCATGACGACCATTGTCGCTTCTTCGGGAGTTTCTGCTGCGGAGGAAATCGGGCCGCCGAACCGCCTGCGGATTTCGCCTTGCGCAATCTCAAATGCGGTTTGAACGCAGATGTCGGCAAGCATTGTCGTCTCATCCAGCGTCTCTTCCACGGCTGCCTCGCCGCAGATATCGCGTGAGCCAATTTGCAGCAGATGAAGGCATTTGAATTCGCGGAGAGCGGCCAGCTTCGATTCGTAGTCGGGCGCATCCGAGATTCGCGCGGCCAGCTCCGACCGAACAGCATCGGGCTCGATGCGTTCCCGCCATTTGCCGCTCACGATTACCTGAGAGAAGAGCGGAGGCTTTCGGATCAGGATATCGGCCAGGTACTGGCTTGCGCCAAGGATTCTGAGCAGGATATCGAGCGATTGCGGGTCCTTCTCGATATTGAGGAAATGGGATTCGCGGTCACGTTTCACTTCGACGAGGCGCTCCCAGTTGTTTAACGCCATGTCCGGGTCGGCAACGCGGCTGAGGAAATCGAGCGCCAGAGGCAGAATCCTGCAAAAAGCCTCGTATGCAGGCCCGCGCCCGGCGAGAAGCTGGATATTCTTGTTTGCCTTGACCGGGTCGGCCACGCCGGCTTCGGCGAGAATCCTCCGCGCATGCTCGAAAGGCAGGTTTTCGGTGAGCAGCGCTTCCGCAAGTTCCTCATGATTCAGCAATAACGTAACTCCTTGCTGTGCGTTGAATTAGTGTCACCTGTCACTTCAAACCCAGCCAGGGAGGGGCGGTTTAAAACCCGCCATTTT
>CAYVDS010000127.1:0-14484 GCA_964450145.1 uncultured bacterium | reverse complement strand
CACTGGCCACCTCGAACGACCATCTGACGGTCTTCTCAGACCACTCCATGAGGCAGAAGCATGTTGTGTTCTTGCGCTCTGAAAAACCTACGTCAATGCCCAAAACGGATCCGTCTTTCATGCAGATCCCCAAACTTGGCCAGCTTCGTTCAGTCATTCAATTCTTACTGATCCATAAATCGGGAACATCCTGAGAAACTTCTCTTGAAGTGCGGAGTTGTCATTTAGTTCCGAGGCATATCTCTGAACAGAATCTTCAAACTGCGCATGAAGCGTAAGGAGATCGACTTGATAGTGACCGTCCGAAATTGCCTGGACCAGCGGCGCTCCGTGCGCTGACAAGGCGAAGTGGTACTCCTGTCCTTTCGCGCGCGAATAGAGTCCAAATGAGTGGAGAAGGGAATTCCGCAACTGATAAATGGTCTCTGCATCTCCAGAGGAAATTGGTTGAAAATACTTTTTGATGAACTCTCTGAACCTTTGCCCAATTTTCCCAGGTCCAGATTCGTCGTTCCCTTCGTAAGATTTTGCCAGAAGGTCTATCCCGGCAAGAATAGCCATCCCGCCGGGCCAGAGTGTCACATGGCCTGTCTTGGCACCGGTGCTGGGATCCCACCCAAGGCAGCGGTAGATATCCCTGCGCAATAGATGCAGCACTCCATAATCAGCGGGATTAGGCGGGTGAATTCCAGGATCTTGGAAGAACAGGTCTGCCTTGGGATCAAACATTTTCATCCCGATGACGCTCCATTTCCTTGTTGGATGATTCCTTCACTATCACCGACTTAACCGCTATGTGGATTGCGAGAAACACCGCCTGCGCGATATCAAAAGAAATCAACACCGCGCCGAACATTGGCCATGAAATACACCGCCCAAATCAATAACCGCCGAGGACGCCGAGGACTCGCTGCACATCGATCAGTTTCCTTCCGCGCCCGTCCGTGGTTCAGATTCTTTTCTTAGTAAACAGTGAATCCCGGTCGTGACTCATATGAATATACGGATGACTCATTGTCCCAAAATGGATTCCCGCCTGCGCGGGAATGACAAGAAGAGAGGAAGTTCACATTCGTGCAATCCGTACGATTCGTGGCATTCGTGATCCGGTCTCTTCTTCATCATTCGCGCAATTCGTTTCGCGCTTTCCGCGATTCGCCGTATTCATGTTTCGAAAAGAATACCACACACATTTGGATAAAATCAATTTCCTCTCAATCGCCAATCCGCATCGCTTTCTTCGCGCCTTTCGTAAACTTCGTGGATGATCTTGCTGTTCTTGTTCTTCTTCTGTTCATTCGTTTCCCTATTTATCGTTTTCCCCTTGAGATATCTTGTCCTTCGTGTCGCTTCGCGATCTTCGTGGATAATCTTACCGTTTTTGTTCTTGACAGCAAGACGTCCAGACGTCTATAATGACTTCCATGAAAGAGCAGAAAACAAGATACCAGCCGGGGCGGGTGAGAGACGCGATCATTAAAGTAATGTCTTTGGCTTCACGTCCTCTCTCGGTCAGGGAAATCGAAGACGATGTCTGCCGAATGTTAGGAGAAACCCCATCCTCCTCGATCCGTTCTTATCTGCGCCTGAACAGTCCCGACTTGTTTGTTCGGGAGTCCCCCGGCCTGTACATTCTGCGAAGAAATGAGCGAGCCGTTTTGCAGCAGGACTTGGATTTGGCTCGTTGGCGCGAACCTGAGCGATTTGGGGAAGCAACGTTGTATCATGCCGATTGTTTCGACTGGCTCAGAACCCAACAGGATTTGAGTTTTCATGCCGTTGTAACAGACCCTCCTTACGGATTGCACGAATACACGGAAGAGCAGCAAATCAAACTGCGCAACGGCAAGGGCGGTGTTTGGAGGATACCGCCATCGTTCGATGGTCATCAGAGGTCCCCTTTGCCACGTTTCACCACGCTTACGCCGGAACAGCTTGAAGAGATTCGGACTTTCTTTTTTCTTTGGGGAAAACTGCTCTTGCCGAAACTCGTTCCGGGCGCGCATGTCATTGTCGCGTCGAATCCTCTCCTTTCGTTCATTGTATCCGGCGCACTTGCCGACGCAGGATTGGAGCGCCGTGGCGAGATCATTCGCCTTACGATGACTATGCGTGGAGGCGACCGCCCGAAAGCGGCGCATGAGGAGTTTCCCGAAGTGAGCGTTATGCCCCGCTCTTTGTGGGAACCTTGGGAGGTCTTTCGAAAACCCCCTGAAGGAAGGATACAGGATAACTTGCGGAAGTGGAAGACAGGCGGCTTTCGGCGGCCAAGCAAAGATAAGCCTTTCGGAGATGTCATCGGGTCGGCGCCTACTCGCAAGGCCGAGCGCAGTATTGCTCCGCATCCAAGCCTGAAGCCGCAGGCATTCCTGCGTCAAGTAGCGCGGGCCGTGCTGCCGTTGGGTGAAGGGATCGTGTTGGACCCATTTGCAGGCGCCGGTTCGACACTGGCTGCCGCCGAGGCCGTCGGTTACGAAAGTGTCGGCGTCGAAAAAGACGAATTTTACTTCGACATGGCCTGCAAAGCCATTCCCAAGCTAATGCGCTTCGACCCAAAAGGAAACCTATAGTCTGTACAGCCAGTTCTCTCGCAGTTTCTTGATACCTTCTTTGTGGAGAGTCGCCGTTCGTGTGCCTAACTCGCCCCGAGGGTTCTTTCGAAAATCCTCCACTGTAACTCTGCCAAGATAGGCTTCAACAAAAGTCATCGGTCGGCGATCGCGAGCCGGCTCAGATTCCATGTCCACGTCGTAAACGAAGACGCACATCCACTGATCCCTGGCCCCATGTGTATCAACGGTCCCGCCAATCTTTCTGGTGGTCTTGATTTCGATTCCTTCAGTGCCGGCTTTTATCGCGTTCTCAGCATAAATTCCTCGGACGACCAAATCAGGATGCCCGTTGAAGTATTTGTTCTCGGTGAGAGCTCGCGAATGCTTTGCAAGGCTTGCCGTCAACATGTCGGACAGCACACCTGACATAATGGCGGGGCGCAGCATGTCATCGAGTCGTTGAAGCCCCTTTCGGCTGAGGTGCGCGTTTACGTCGTAAAAGAAGTCATAGACATCCTGCATGGCCATCTGGAAATCCTGGAGCCTCAGTTCGTACGGCAGGATCGCATTCACATTGAACTTGGAAGCATCAACTGCGTTTCGCTTAACCATTCCTTACCTTTTCCATTGCCTATCCGGAATCCCCGGGCTCAGGTCTTGAAATGTGAAGCATCTCTCCGCAATACCAACAGCCCCATTCACAGCGCTTGCCCCATCTCCTTGTCGGAAGATTCTTTCACTATCACTGCCTTGACCGTCGTGTGGATTGCGAGAAACACCGCCTGCGCGATGCCAACCGAAATCAACACTGCGCAGAACATCAGCCGTTGAAACACCCCGCACCTCCACAAATCATTAACTGCCGAGGGCACAGAAGCCAATGAGAAAACTGCTATTCTAATGTTTTCCTCTGCGCGCTTTTGCGCCCTCCGCCGGTTCAGATTCTTTTCAATCCGCCATCCGCGATTCGTGCAATATGCGTAATTCGTGTTCCAAGAGACTCTTCTTTTTCTTCTTGTTAATCCGTGTCGATCCGTGGCTGACAGAGAGGTTTCCGGTTTCTTGTTTCTGGTTTCTGGCTCCAATCCGTGGTAGACGGATGCCTCTTTTTCCCAAATCCGCGTTCATTGGCGTCCATCTGCGGTTCACGACTTTTCGGCTTCTCTTTCTGTCCCTGGTTCCAATACGTGAAATCCGTGCTTGCTTCTGCCGCTTCTTTTTCCATTCCGTCTCGGTGACCTCGGTGTTCTCTGTGGCTTAGGGTTCTCTCATGGAAAACAATATATCAAAAAGCAACAGGCTTTTCAATTGCGCGGTCAGCCAATGGAGGCCGCCGAGCGCACGGAGTATGGAAAGAAGAAACACG
The DNA here is from genome assembly GCA_964450145.1 of uncultured bacterium. Taxonomy (GTDB): domain Bacteria; phylum Abyssobacteria; class SURF-5; order SURF-5; family SURF-5; genus JACRIR01. Next base: position 10,566 of record CAYVDS010000127.1, on the reverse strand, counting down.
TAATCCACGAAGGTCACGAAGCAACACGAAGCCGATCCGCGTCTACTCACCGCCAAGAATGTTTCTTCTTGTTCTTTGTCTTTCCCTAAATTCGTGTCCGCGTGAATCCGTGGACAAGGGGAATTTTCTCTCCCTCCTACTCGAAATCCTGAATTTCCGTCTCGATTTCATTTTCTTTTCCTAAATCCGTATTAATCCGTACTACTCCATTGCATTTTCTTTAATTTCTGTCGTGATTTTCAAGAGATACTTGCATAACTTATTGTCGCTAAATGGATTCCCGCCTTAGCGCGAATGACAAAAAGAAGGAGTTCATTCGTGTAATTCGCGTAATTCGTGTTCCAAACTGCGTCTTTTTCCCTTTCTTCTTTTTCCAAATCCGCGTTCATCTGCGTTCATCCGCGGTTCCCAGTCCTTCTTTTTCGTTGGTTGCGGCTTCGCTGCGCCGTGTTAGTCTGTGGATAAGAATGCCTCTTTTTCTTCTTCTTTTCCTCGAATCCATAAAGTTCGTGGTTCCAATCTTTTCTTCCTTGGTGACTTTGTGCCTCTGTGGTGGAGGTGTTTGGTTGCGGCTACTGCGCTGTACTACTAACGTTCAAAATCTTGAAATCTTGTCGTGGTTTTCAGAAAACGTACTATGTAACTCATTGTAATAGCATGGACTCCCGCCTTCGTGGGAATGATAAAAAGAATGTTGCTCATTCGTGTAATTCGTGTAATTCGTGGTCTAGGATTATCTTTTTTTTCTTCTTCCCAAATCCGTGTAATCAGTGAAATCCGCTCTGCCTCTTCTTTTCGGTTGCGGCTATGCCGCGCTATGTTCTCCGTGGTTCCCATCCTGTGTTTCGTTTGCCCTTGTGTGGTTGCTCCTGCACGATTCTTGCTTCTTTATTACAAAACGGGCGCTCCTACCGCCGCATTTTGTGGATGAATAAGTCCCGGAGTGGTATGATTAGGAAGGGAACGCCTGCGGGGAAATGGATTCCCGCCTTCGCGGGAATGACAAGAATGTTAGGTTCGGGTGCTGGTTTCTTACGAGCGCCTGACCCCAGGTAGTGTAGTATTTAGTGTAGTATGTAGTAAAGCTAATTTTGCAAGAAACAGGTTCAGGTAATATAGAGGCCCCCTCACCTCCTTTGTAAAGGGGGGAAAGAGGATGCGTTTCTCCCGGGCTATTCGTGCGATTCGCCTTATTCGTGTGATTCGTGTCAAAACTCTTCTTTGGAGTAATTAGAATAATGTCGAAATGGCTGAAATGGGCTCTGATCGCGCTCGCTGTCGTGTTCATTATCGCCATCGCGATAGCGTACGGAATTGTATCAAGATACGACTTCAATACGCTCAAGCCGAAGGTCTCGCAAGCCGTTCTTGATGCCACGGGCCGTGAACTCGCGATGGGCGGCGACATTAAACTCGACATCGGCCTGAAGCCCGCGCTCGTCGTTGACAACGTAAGCTTCCAGAATGCTCCGTGGGGCTCGCGTCCCCATCTGGCCTCGGTCAAAAGCCTCGAAGTGCAGGTGGCCCTTGTTCCATTAATCGGCGGAAACATCGAAGTCAAGCGTCTGGCGCTTATCGAACCCGATATCCTCATCGAGACCGACCCAACCGGAAAATCCAATCTCGCGTTTGAAAAGAAAGACGAGGCGGCGAAACCGAAGCAACGCGAGCCCGCGAAAGCGAAGGGCGCGCCGCCGGACCTGACGCTCAACGATGTCCGCATTGAAAACGGGCATCTCACTTACAAGAACGGCGCCTCGGGCAAGACCTACATGGTGGCGCTTGAAAGCTTAAGCGCGCAATCGAAAGGGCGGAACAAACCTATAGATATAAAGCTCAAAGGCTCATACAATAGGGCGCCCGTTGAATCCGAAGGCACTATCGGTCCGCTCAGGCAACTGGCGCATCCGGGCCGACCGTGGCCGGTGAAGTTGACGGCGAAGACGGCGGGCGCAGTGGTTACTGTCGACGGCGCGATAAAGGATGTCATGAACGCCAAAGGCATGGACCTTAACGTCACGGCCGAGGGCAAGTCGGCTAATGAAATTGCGAAAATCGCCGACCTCGGAGAAGTGCCCGAGACGGGTCCTTTCAAGATAAGCGTCAAGCTTTCTGACCCTTCAAAGAAAACTTATAGATTGTCGGACCTGAATGCGTCGTTCGGCGCCAGCGACCTGGCGGGCTCGGCGGAGATTGCCCTTGCCGATGAGCGACCCTTCTTGACGGCGACGCTCACGTCCAAGAATCTCGACTTGAGGCCGCTCTCGTCGAACGGTACAGGGGCAAACGGTGCGGCAAAGGCTCCGGCCAAACCGAAAGGGAAGAAGGGAAGAGTTTTTCCCGACCAACCATTGCCTCTCGATGCGTTAAGAAAGCTTGACGCGCGAGCGACGCTCAATGTCAACCGAATGTTGCTGCCACAGGCGGCTTTGAACGATCTTACTGCCGCCGTGACCCTCAAGGACGGCATCCTCACGGCCAAACCGGTTACGGCTACCATAGGCGGCGGCTCTTTCGACGGCGTGGTTGATCTGCGCGCAGGGGGCGATGTGGCCGACCTTGACTTACGGCTTGATGTCGCGCATCTTGATCTTGCGCGCATGCTCAAAGAGCTGAATGCGAAAGAAATAATGCAAGGCAGCCTCAACGCAAATATCAACGTCAGTGGCCGCGGCCAGTCAGTCGCCGCACTGATGGGCTCGCTCGATGGCAAAGCTATCGTGCAGATCGGCGACGGGCGCATCAATAATGAATATATCGACTTGCTCGGCGCGGATGTGGGTGCCGGAGTGCTGCGCCTGATTAATCCGTTCGCGCAAAAGGCCAGCCACACCGACCTCGATTGCTTCATCAGTCGGTTCGACATCAACGACGGCATCGCCGAGAGCACCGTCCTCGTTCTCAACACGAGCAAAATGAGCGTTATCGGCGCCGGCAGAGTAAATCTCAAAACCGAGGGACTCGATTTGTCGCTCAAACCGTCGCCCAAGCAAGGCTCGGCGACGAGTGTCGGGGGAGTCAGCTTAAATCTTGGCGAATTGGTAAAACCTTTCAAGTTGAGCGGCACTCTGGCGAATCCGAAGCTCGCTATCGATCCGACTCAAACAGCCGTCACGATCGGCAAGGCTGCGGGCGGAATGGCGCTCCTGGGGCCCATCGGCGCGGGCGCAGCGATGGCCGGCAGTGGCGAAGGCGTCTCCTGCGCGGCAGCCGCAGATGCCGCCAAGACGGGGGTGAAAGTGAAGCCAGCCAGCGAGAGCAGCAAAGTTGGAAAGACCGCTGAAGACGTTGCCAATGGTGCCGGCGAAGCGGTTAAAGGCGCAGGCCGAAAATTGAGGGAGCTCTTCGGCAGATGAGAACCATTTCACCGCAAATGCGCATAGGTCGCAAAGAAAGAAGAAGCATGGAGGAATCCACAGCGCGACGTAGCCGCAGCCAAAGAGAAGGAAAAGAGTTCACCACAAAGACACAGAGACACAAAGAAGCAGAAGAAGCAGGAGAAAGAAGAAGCATAATCCACGAAGTCACACGAAAAGGCACTAAGAAAATCACGACAAGATTTCGAGAAATTGACAGTGAGTGGTACAGGGTTTCTTTTCTTGGACGGCAATGAACCTGAAACTTGAAACCTGAAACCCGAAACCGTTTTGTCGGAGGTGTCATATGAACAGAAAACCAGTACGCTACCTGTGGATGCTTGTCGCTTTAGTCCTGATATTGTCGGTAGCGATTGCTTGTCGACCAAGGGTTACTCAAGCCAGTTTCGACAAGGTCAAAATAGGAATGAGTGAAGACGAGGTGAAGAAAATCCTGGGTCCGCCAACTGAGACAAGCAGCATCGCCATCGGAGGTTTCTCGGGGGCGGCATTGACGTGGACGGGGAAAGAAGGCACAATTGCCATCCAGTTCTTGAACGGGAAAGCGCAGGCGAAGGAGTTCTTCAAGCCCAGTGAGGAGCGACCGCAAAAATAGGGGAAAGGCGAAAGGGATGCCCGCCATCAACCCTAAACCATGAACCGAGTTTCTCAGGAGAAATGACATGCAATCTTCCAATAAGGTCGTCATTATAGGCGCGGGAATAGGCGGACTGGCGTCCGGGCATTTCCTTTCCGAAGGCGGTCGGCCCGTTGAAATATTCGAGCGCGCTCGAATTCCCGGCGGAAGAATACAACTGCTCGAGAAAGACGGCGCGCGCGTCGATGTCGGCACTCAGTATTTCCACACGAATTACGTCGAGACCTACAAACTGCTCGAGACTGTCGGTCTGAAGGACAAGCTCATTCCCATCCACCCGCCGGTCGAGATGATCCGGAACGGGCGCGGCTATCCTGTCAAGCACAACACGATTCGATACAAGATCGTCCCTTTTTGGTCCAATCTGAAGTTCGGACGAATTGTCTTGACCGCACTGAGAAACTTTGGAAGGCTTGACCCTTATTACAACGATCCACTCCCGGAGTTTGAAGATATCGAACTCGCGGACTACGTTCTCCGCAAATGCGACAAGGAAGTCCTCGAGTATCTCGTGAGACCGATAATCTGCGCGTTCAACCTGTCTGATCCAGAGGGCGAGAGTCTCGCCCACTTCCTGCGAATATGCAAGCAGTTTCTCACCGCGTCCGACATGGTCTTGCCCAGCGGAATGCTCTCTTTTCCGCAGGCGCTTGCCGCGAAAGTGCCCGTCACGTACAATGCCGATGTCAAACAAATCATCGTAGAGTCGAATCAGGTGAAAGGAGTGCAGGTAGGCGTAGGAAGAGAAGTCCGAAAAATCGAGGCGAAGGACGTGATCTGTGCGACACCCTTGAAGGAACTTGCCCACTTGCTGCCGTCGCTCAACGATGTGGAGAAAAAGGGTGTTGCCGCATTCAAATACTCTCAGTTTCCGCTCGCGAACTTCTTTATGAAGCGAAAGGTATCCGGGAATCAGTGGGCATACGTGTTGTCGCGAGCTGAAAACTTCAAGACCGCGTACACGTCCGACGCCGCAGTCAAGTGCAGAGAAATGGTCCCATCCGGCAAATCGATTCTTCAAACGTGGTTCGCAGGCGAGGCAGGCTACCAGCTTGTTGATGAGTCGGACGAAAAGATTATCGCGCTGGCCAAAAAAGAAATGAATCGAGTCATTCCGAGCTTCGAGTCGGAGATCGAATCGGTCGAGGTAGTCCGTCACCACACAGGCATGCCCCGTTATCAGGTCGGCGCATATGGCGCACTGCGCGATTTCCTCGAAAGCATTCGCCGAATCAAGGGCCTCCATCTCGTCGGCGACTACTACGGCCATTCGACCCTCGAAACCGTCGTCCGCTCCGCGCGCAGAGCGACTGAGAAATTGCTCGGAACCACATCCGCATAGGACGAAAGAAGTGAGATTCTGTTCCTGGGGGCTCTCCCTCACGCTCGTCGATAGCGCCCCGAAGGTCATTCCCGCGAAAGCGGGAAACCATTCGCTCTGCCGGCGCAACACACGGCGGGATGCTGTGCTCTCTTACATGCGGTATTCACACCGCCGCCATGATGGTCCTGGGTTTGCTCATGGGCCGAGACAGGCTGGAGGATGGAGTGGACGGGCTTTTCCCAATTGTGCTCCCGGGTCAGGAGTTAATGGGGCGGCTGATCAAGACGTTCGGGTCGCATATGTGCAGGGACATATCGGGAGTTGTCTTCACGGACATGGAACAGGCAATGCAATTCTACGCATCGAAAGAGAATGAGAAATGCATCAGCTTGGTGGCGGAGGGCGCCGAAGTCATTGCCCTGTTCCTGCAGGAGTTGGAAGACAGAGGCGAGTTGTTCCGCATGGGCGCTGAGGGCAGCCCAATAATCGCAAATGAAATCACTTCGGCAGAATATAAAAGAATAGGAAAAGGATGAGAATGAGCGCGAACGTGAAAAAAGTACCCGTGGGTTGCGGACATAACTGCGGAGGCAGTTGCTTGTTGATTGCCCACGTGGAGGGCGGCGTTATAAAGCGGATTACGACCGATGAATCGCTTCCGGATAAGCCCGGGGTCGCACAGCTTCGCGCGTGCTTGAAAGGCCGCGCGTATCGGCAGCGAATCTATCATCCGGACAGGTTGAAATTCCCGTTGAAGAGAACCGGCGAACGAGGGTCCGGCCAATTTCAGCGTGTTTCCTGGAAGGAAGCCCTGGATGCGATCGCGGAAAAGATGCTCGCAATCAAGCAAAAGCATGGGGCAACATCCATCATGAATATTTCGCACTCGGCAACCAATGAGTGCGCCTACCACCGCAGGTCGTGTCTTGACCGTTTACTCAACATGTTCGGCGGACAGACGACGCTTACGTCATATGTCTCAAATGACGGCGCCCTGTTTGCTGCGTTTCACACGTACGGCACCGTCTTCACGGCGAACGAGCGCGAGGACCTGCTGAACTCGAAAATGATAATCATGTGGGGATGGAACCCGAGCCATTCGGTATGGAGCACGAACTCAAGCTTTTATGCGGCTCTCGCGCGGGAAGGCGGCGCGCGCGTCGTCGCAGTCGATCCTCGCTGCACGGATTCAGCCGCTGCGCTTGCGGACGAATGGATTCCGATTCGTCCGGGAACCGACACGGCTATGCTGATTGCAATGGCACACGTGATCATCACTGAAAACCTGCAGGATCAGAAATTCATCGAGAAGTGTACGGTCGGGTTCGACAAATTCAAAGAGTATGTAATAGGGCGAGAGGATGACGTTCCGAAGACGCCGGAGTGGGCCGAGAAAATAACCGGAGTGCCTGCCGCGAAGATAGTCGAAATTGCACGCGCCTACGGGACAACAAAGCCCGCGGCGCTCGTCACGGGCTACGGACCCTGCCGGACAACGCACGGCGAGCAGTTCAGTCGCGCCACTGCCACATTGGCCGCCATGACGGGAAACGTGGGCGTACCCGGAGGCGAGGCCGGGATACCCATCTTCGGATATCCCATCATGACAAAGATGATGCAGTTACCGGGAGGATATTGCCCGGACAATGTTTCGGTCCATTTCAACAAATGGGCCGATGCCATTCTGGAAGGCCGCGCGGGCGGCTATCCCTCCGACATAAAGATGGTGTATTCCATTGCTGGCAATACCGTCAACCAATTGGGGAACGTTCGCAAGGCGGATCGCGCCCTCAAGTCTGTCGAGTTCATGGTCGTCCACGAGCAGTTCCTTACCGCAACGGCCCGGTACGCTGATTTTGTGCTTCCGGTCACCACTCAATTCGAGCGCAACGACGTGTTCACGCCGTGGCTTCTGGGCCATTACATCACATGTTCCAACAAAGCGATCGAGGCTTACGGCGAATGCCGGAATGATATTGATATTCTTGCCGATCTGGCAGAGCGCCTTGGCATTGAAGGTTATCGGGAAATGAACGAAGACGAGTGGCTAAAGTACTTAACATCGAACGCCGGAATCGAAGACTGGGACGAATTCAAGAAAACAGGGTCTTTGAAATATCGTCTTGACAAATCGCACGTCGCGTTTCGCGAGAGCATCGAGGACATGGACAACAATCCCTTCTCCACTCCCAGCGGCAAAATAGAAATCTTCTCCCAGTCTATTGCTGATATGCAAAATCCGGACATTCCGCCGATTCCGAAGTACATCGAAGCAGCGGCGAAGCACGACGACGACGAATTCCCGCTCTCCTTGGTGACCGGACACGGGAGGAAGACATCGAACTCGATGTTTTACAATCTGGAATGGGTGCGCGAGACTGAAGCACAGGAAGTGTGGGTAAACTCGATTGACGCTGAGGAGAGAGGCATCGCGCATGGAGACATGGTGGAGGTATCCAGCGCCGTCGGCGTCACAATGCTGCCCGCACGAGTAACCGAGCGCATCATCCCGGGAACAGTGAACATCGATCAGGGGATGCAATTCGAGCTCGATGCCAATGGTGTCGACGGGAAAGGGTGCGCGAACGCGGTATGTCCCGATATTCGCACTCCGACCGAAATCAGCCCGTTCAATTCCACGAAGGTTCAGGTGAGGAGGATCCAATAGGGACCACTAGTGTACTGTCTTATGAATAGCTTGGCGCGCTGCGACGGTGACTGTCCCAAGATTTACGGGCGCTTTGCGCCGTAGAATCGGGACTGTCCCCGAAGCCAAATGTAAAGAAGCGTTGGAGACACTACACTAGTTTCATCAGCAACGATTTTGATGTAATATGTTGATGGTGAACGCTTTAGCAAGTAAGCAGGCCGACCTTCTTGAAGATTCCAAAAGAAATGCTTGACAACAGTGATATTCTGCGGTATAATTCATATCGAAAGATAGTGATATTTAGAATTAACGTAGGATGAGACATATGAATCAAGACCAACTTGTCAAGCTTCTCAAGGCGCTTGCCAACGAAAACCGGATAAAAATCCTTGAAGCCATCAGGCACTATCAGGTCAACACCAACTGCTGTCCTGAAGGACTCGAGATGCTCAACGCAAAACACGCGGCCGCCTGCTGTGCGGATGAAATCTGTTGCGTGGACGAGATCGGAAAGCAATTTGACATGGCGCAATCGACCGTATCCCAGCATCTGAAGGAGCTTCACAACGCGGGCATACTCGAGCGCCACAAGAAATCGAAATGGGTGTACTACACGATCAATCCGAAGATGATGGAACAGCTTGTGCAGCATTTGTCACGTTTCGTTTTTGAGATGGCGAAAAGAGGCTAATTTTTTTCGACTATAATTCGTCAATTAGTAATATCTAAATATGAGAATAGCCTCGCCGGGCGACATGCCGGCCGAAAAGGAAGGAGCGAAAACATGGACAAGCACATCCCGAGAAGAGTGGATCACAAGGTGACTCTCCTGGCTGCGGCCGGGGCCGCGATGGCGGCAGACTGTCGTCCGTGCCTTGATGAGGTCATGCCTGAGCTCGAAAAAGCGGGCGTGGGTGGAGCTGACCTCCAATGGGCGATGGAGAACGGACAGTTCTCAGGGGCGCAAGCGGAACTGGGCGCGTTTGCCCTCGAACAGGTGTGTGAGGCTGCGCTCGTGCGGGAGTGTGTTTGTCTTGTGAAATGAAGGAGAAGCGGCCTGCTGCGAGTGTGGGGGCCATGACCTTCGGGCTTAAAAGAAAGGAGCAGAGCAATGACAACGATCAACGGAGGATGCGGTTGCGGCGGCGGCATGGAACAGTCCACCGGTAACGTGCCAGGCGCAACGAAAGTCAGGCAAGTTACCGACTCCAAAATCAAGCCGGGTCTGATTGACCGCAAGGTAACGCTGCTGATTGCGGCCGGCGCTGCGATGGCTGCGAACTGCGAGCCATGCCTAAAAAGAATCATCCCCGACCTCAAAGAAGCAAAGGTCAGCGATGATGAGATTCGCAGCGCGATTGTCACCGGTCAGTTTGTGAAGGACCGAGCGGCTGCTATCATGAAAGACGTAGCGGACACCTTGGCGGGCGCCCACATTGGGGGAGAGTCTGCCACGGATTTTTGCCCGGGCGACACGATGAAGAAAGACACCCGCTATAAGGTAATGATGCTCATTGCGGCTGGCGCGGCTATGGGCGCGAACTGCGAATACTGTCTCAACAGAATCGTTCCCGACCTGATAGAGGCAGGAGTGTCCGAAACGGATATGCGGCGGGCCGTCGAAATCGGGCAATTCGTGAAGGACAAGCCTGCCGCTGTCATGAAAGAGGCTGCCGACGTGCTCACGGGCAGCAAGCTGTCGGACAAATCGTCTTCGTCGGGCGAATGTCCCGCCGACAAAACGAAGCAGGCCCCCGGTTCCGGCTGCTGCAGTTAAGCGCCAGGGCGCGGCTGACTCTGGGAGAAACGCCCCATAATTCGGGGACATGATGCCGCATCGTGTCCCCCGAATTTGGGGACGTAATTCGCTTAATTCGTGTCTAAGAGTCTCTCTTTCTTTTTGCCCGAAGAAGACGCTGAGAAGGTTCCATTCGTATGATTCGTCCCATTCGCGTCATTCGTGATCCCATCCTCTTCTTCTCCATTTCTTCTCCATTCGTCATATTCGTAACCCATTCGTGTCATTCGTGTTCCAAAATTCGCAAAATAATTAACAAAAAATTCGTTGCTCAACTTTCCCCCCTATGGTTTAATACGCCCAGCCAATTGAAAGAACACCGGCCCCTCATGGGCCAGGTGGCCTGGTTGGCACGGAATGCGCATTCGCATGAACTACGGAAGTGCAAAAGGAAGTGATACGATCGTTATACAAGCGGCAACCATCCGCCCCCGGCGGAAATCCCTCTGGACGGACAGCCGTCGGTATTCGAGCCCAGTACCGGCGCCAGGCTCAACCAAGTGGCCTCCCACAGCCTTCTGCGGAAGACTTGGACAGAGAAGCGCGAACAGGCGGGAACTACGGCCGACAGACGCCCGACACGGAGAATACCCTTGCCATGCACGGCTCTGTATGCAGGGCCTTGTGCGGCCGAATTTGCGCGAAGGGGACTGTCCCCATTTACAGGCCGCGTTTTTCAGGCCGTAGAATAGGGACTGTCCCCGAAGCTTGCGGCCACTCGCATGGCAGCCGCACGCCGAGCGCCAGCCAGAGCGACGCGAAAAGAAGCTCTTTCTTGCC
>CAYVDS010000126.1:9912-14639 GCA_964450145.1 uncultured bacterium | reverse complement strand
GTGGCTGGTTTTAAGTGACCGCTGACACTACATTTTGAAGTTTGCGAAATCGAACCCCCGAAAAATAAGGGGTTTTTGCAGATTTTTGGCAAAACCCAAGCCCAAAGTGTTCAAAATGAGTCAGAACAATTGACAGGTCAAACCTCGTGACAGCACCGAATGCAGAGAACGGCGAGATATGAAGCACGATTTTTGGCTTTTCGGGAAGGGGTGCCGGGGTCTCCCCTGTTGCGATCTTGCTCAGCCTGTCTGCCCGGAAATCCCGAATCTGTGACGGGATTGACTCAGCAAGCGCAAAGGCTGCTCTGATCTCTGGCAAATCAAGGGGATATTTGCCTGCAGAATTGCGAGAGAAGAATTTGTAGTGCTTGCTTTTTGTTCTTACTCCGTGCGGCGGCGACCAACTTCTGGGTATCCGAATAATCAGCACATACCCAGAACTTGCCAGAGGTACAGCATGGAGGCCCACGCCGAAAATCTTCGGTTCAATGCCATCTCGAATTATGTTCTCGATCGAAGCTTCTCATTGTCGGGGACACCCTTCAATCCAATAATCTCAGCGGGAATCCCAGATTCGGCGCGAATGCCATAAAGTAAATGCCCACCACTAGCATTGGCAAACGATGAGACATCCGCCAGGAATTCCTTTTTGTTGTCGTCGGAATTAGCCGGCAGCATCCGCTTGTATTCGATATTCTTCCCTTCAGGGACCTTATTCTGCACTAACTCTTGCAGGTCGTACTCTTGTAGTGACCCCAGATCTCTTTCAAGTGCCATAGGATACCTCGCACCGTTTCGTTTCTTTCCTTGAAATCGCAATATCTACTGCTGCAAAGCTCAGAACGTGTGGGCCAAATGTCCTGAGCAGTCTCTTGGGCACTTCCAAGCATGCCAGCGACCTCACAATTCCATCCGATGCCTCCCCTGGGGTAGTAATTGCATCTTCTCCGAGATTCGGCTTGTTCAGGAGCCGAGGCCAGAGATGGCCGTCTCGAACGAAAATAGTGGCGGGCAAGCCGCTGAAAAGCGGCATCATTGCGTTCCTCTATCAATGCATCAAGAGCAAGATTTGTCCGTTCGCGAAGCGTATTCATGATTCTCTGCCCTCTCGACAAAGAGATGATTCTGACAAACTTCAGGCACGGAAGAAAAGTGGAGCCTTACAGATAGGAAAAAACTCAGGCTTCCCCTTTCACATTCCTGCTATGGGTGGAGCATCCATGGAACGTGCTCAACCTGACCTAACCACCTTCCGAGCTTCAGACGGTTGCCATATGTGCCTTCGTATTGGCAGAGGCGAAGCACAACCATTTCAATATACCACTGGCCGAGATTCCATGCTTCAAATAGCGCTTCTCCAAACTTTCCCTTGTGCTTATGCCGGGGGTGGACCTGCTCATTACGTATTTCGGAGCGTCAATCCAACTGCATTTCTTGGCCAAATCGGAGAGTTTTGTGAGTAACGGCGGTATTTCGAGTGGCAAACCCAGAGAAGAGAATAAGAGTCGGAGTTTGTCCGATGCCCACAAATCCTTGAAACCCTTGGAGGAAATCAACTTATTATTCTCAACCGAGTACGAATACGACAGCCTCTCAATAGCCGCCTGTGAGAGGATGATTCCGGCATCTATGCCCCGAGGGGTATAGTTAGCGTTGAGATACCAGTAGATTGCCTCCCGCAGGGCTTCGTGCCAGTTTACGTCTTGCCATTTTGCCAGAAAACCCGGGAACAGATTCACCAACTCCTCACAGTGATTGGGATCAAACCAAGACATTGGTGGCATGGTCATGACTGGCACTCAGTTCTCCATTTTCAACTGGGGGCAATAGAACACAAGAATGGTACAAGGGACTCCAGTGGCTGCCAGCAACGTGTTCGGCAATTGAAATCGTACCTGGGCGCACGCTGAATCCTATACAGCTACGCAATGGATCGTTCTACTCATCGGATTCTTCCAGAACTTCAGGCACATACACTCGCTTGAGAGGTATGAGCCCTTTATAACTTGCATCAAATTGCTCGTAATGCTGGAGAATCAATTCCACCAAGCCTTCGCCATCAATGAGCCTAAGGTTTGTCTTGCTCTTGGCGAACGCCTCTGCTTGAGCAGTGAACTTGCCCAAAGTAACCAAAAGTCCGTACTCACCTTGTGCAACCTTGCCGTAAAGTGCAGAGGCTACCGGATCGCCGACGCTGCCTCCGGTGCTCTTCACTTGTACCTTGATGATTGGCGGCTCAAAACCGAGTTCGTCCTTGTGCGCGATAATATCAACGCCGCCATCCGGACCTTCCGGCCCGATCCGTGCACGATAGCCCATTGCTGCCAACAGATGCGCGACGAATTCGGCAAAAGGATGGCCTTTCAATTCAGTGCTCAATTGCTTCAGAACGAAATCGCGCGTTGTTTCTTCAATATCCTTCGTTACTAGGACGACAGTTTCATCCTCCCCGGTTGAAATTTCGGGTGGCCTACCGGCGAGAGCGTCAATAAACTCTTCGGCGTAATTCCTGATTTGGAACAGCGTCACGGCCGAGCCAATTTCGTATAGCGCCCCCTGCGTGAAGTGCGTTCGCGGCACCGTACGACTCCACTCGACCGGTCTCAGATTCGGATATGTCTCCAACAGGGCTGGATCGTATTTGTAAGGACCGGTGATGCGGCCAATATGGACTTGTCTGCTCAACTTTGACGGATACACAACTATATCTCCGGGTCTTATTACGCACAAAAACCGATATAGCACACCTGCATAGACAGGGATCGCGCCCCTTTTCTTCTCAGGGTAGCATTCCATGACTTTGGCTTTGAATGCCTCTCGGTCAGGCTCTATGTCCTGCAAGTTGCCAACGCGAGACCACCCTACAGCAATATAGTTCTTTTTTAGAAAGAGAAATTCGGCATTTCCTGCTTCCCCGGCGTGAATTCCCCACACTATTGGCTCATTGTTGGGCATATCATTGTCTCCCGATAGACGCTGCCGACATCTGCGCAGACTCGACCGGTAAAGTCAGGACTTCATACAAAATGATTCCCTGTTCCTTGGCGGAGCGCATTGCCTTGAATTTAACAGATTTGTTTGTTCAAAATCAAGCGGCAAGACGATGGAGGAGAAAGGAGCGAGACGAAAGGGAGGGAAGAGTGCGAAGTGAGCTTAGTGTCTAAAGTGGTAAAAGGATTGAGGGGAAATGGTTAAACAGGGAAACGGGAGCTCCGCGGGACGCGGGACTTAGGGACGTTCATCCAATTCCCGAAGCATGTTCTCCGCAGCGGCCCGCAATTCCGGGAGATCCTTTTCAATGATTTCCCAGATTCTCGGCAACTTGATGCCAAGATAGTCATGAACCAGAACATTTCGAAACCCGGCGATCCCCTGCCATGACACCTCCGTATGCGCTTTCTTCAACGCAATAGACAAACGCTGCGTAGATTCCGCCAACGTTTGGAGTTCTCGGAGGACTGCGCTTTGAGTTTTCCGATCCGCCAGAAAGGCTTCCCGCCCTTCACCAATGTAGCGATGAATCCATTCGAGGCATTCCAGAATATGATCGAGATAGACCCGGTCATCCTTCATATGGAGACTGCCTCTTTGAGGATGGCGTTCCGTAACGGCTCTCGGACGGCGTCGGGCTCGATAACGCTGACGCGGCGCCCAAGCAACTCTTCGAGATCCGCAACGAGGCCGCCGGGAAACCACGGGGTCGTAGGACCGCCAACCTCGATCAGGAAGTCGATGTCGCTGTCTTCTCCCGCCTCGCCGCGCGCCACAGAACCGAAAACGCGGACAGCTTTCACTCCATGCTTGGCCGCAATGCGCAGAATCTCTTCTCGTTTTTGTTTCAGTTCATCAATGCCCATGGGTAATGTCTTTCCGCTTGAACCAGTCGGCGATTCACCTTCTAATATTATACAAGGAATCGGGATAGAATCAAATCTGGGCGAGTCGAACGATCGCGGATTTCAGATTGCGGATTGAGAAGAGGAAAGATTGATCCACGAAGGGCACGAAGCGCCAAGAAAAGGAATAACCGGAGTCGAGAAGGGGGGCATGTCACTCAAATAACGAACGCGGCAATGGTGATTGTCTGATGATAGAGGAGAGTGTATTTACCCAATGGCTACCTCGACTTGAGTGATATAGACTTCGCGATGAAGCCTTTCCTCGATCTCTTCAGTCGCCGCCGTTTCGAAAAATAGTTCCAAGGCTTCTTGGAGATTCCTTCGGGCTTCATCAACTGAATCGCCCTGGCTGGCCACGTCAACTTCCGGACAAAGAGCAACGAATCCATCGCCTTCCCGTTCGATAATAGCCGTCAATTGCCTGGTCATATGCCCTCCATTGCTGCATATTGAGTTTGCAAGTTCTTATCTTTTGTCAGTATATATCGGGCGCGGGCGGAAACGCAAATGAGCAATGGAAGTGTCTTCAAATGAGGGATGGATTGTGAAGTGAGCTGAAGTGGCCGGAAATCTCTAAGTCTTTGCGTGCTTTCGGAAGAAATCTGCGATCTCGGCCTTGTTTGCTTTGCTTTCGGCAACTGCGCGAACAAGGTTCTCGAAAGAAAGCTCATCGGCATTCATGTCTACTTCATTCATAGATAGAAAAACAAGAGCCGTCACACCGCCCGTTCGCTTGTTCCCGTCAACGAAAGGATGATTCTTGACGATGTGAAAGAGGTAAGCGGCGGCCATTTCAAAAACGTCATCGTGCAATAAGTGCTCGCCGAA
>CAYVDS010000126.1:3232-9902 GCA_964450145.1 uncultured bacterium | reverse complement strand
GGCATTGCGAGGGCTGACTTGAGAAGCCCCATGTCGCGTACGCCGTGACTGCCGCCGTAACGGCTGATTTGATCGCGGTGTATCTCGAGAACTTCATCGAGACTGAGGAATGTGATGCCCACCTGTCAGTCCGCCAGTCGTTTCAAGGCGCGGCCATACTTCTTGTTTGCCGCGTCCAGAGCCTTCTCGAATTTCTTGCGGCGGGTAGCATCGCGGACGGGAGACATGACCAGCACCTGGCCGTCGGTGGAGATTTCCAGCGGTGTGTCCGCATTGATGTTCAGGAGATCAAGCACCGGTTTGTCAATCACCAATGCCAGGCTGTTGCCGTGTTTCGTGAGTTTCTTGATCATGACGAATCCTCCTTATGGCCTGTCTTTGTATATACATTGTATCACCATAGGAGGTACGTGTCAAGCGTTCCGCAAAGGCCAACCAAACAAAGAGGAAGGAACAGGAATCCATAGATTTCGCAGATTTTCACAGATTCTGGACAGAAAGGGGGAAGAAGAAACATGGTCCATGAAGGCACAGGAAACGATTCGTGCACACAACTGCTACTATCATCAGTCTTCGCCGGCTAGTTCGCGTTCAAGTTGATCGAAGGGGAATGATGAGTGACGAAGGATGAATGCGGACGTGCGAGGCGAAAGGGCAAAGGCGAAAGGGGCCGCGCAAGGCGCGAAGTCAGAGTCAAGCGATTTTGAAGAGAAAGACAAACCGCAGAGGGCGCAGAGGTTCGCGGAGGGATCATTTTCTTTGCTTTCCTCTGTGCTTTGCGTCGTCTGAAGGGTTCGGGTTCTTACGATGATTGAAAATAGATACTTGACTGGAGGATTTTCAATGATATAATAGTAAGTATGATCCAGCGACCACAGGCATTGCAGCAAATCATTAAGGCATTTGGCGTCCACCCGATCGTGGCGCTTCTCGGGCCGCGCCAATGCGGGAAGACTACGCTCGCCAGGATGATTGCGCAGCGCGAACCGTCCACATATTTCGATCTCGAGAATCCGGTTGACATCCGCCGACTGTCTGCTCCAATGAGCGTGCTCGAGGAACTCGGCGGATTGGTGGTCATTGATGAAGTTCAACGGCGGCCCGACCTTTTTGAACTGCTCAGAGTTCTGGTTGATAGACCTAAGAATCGGGCCCGGTTTCTCCTGCTTGGTTCGGCCTCTGCGCATTTGGTCAAAGGTATCTCTGAATCCCTCGCCGGGCGGATGGGATTTGTTGATCTCTCCGGATTCAGCCTCGAGGAGGTGGGTGGCGAGCATCGCTCGCGTCTATGGCTGCGCGGCGGGTTTCCCAGGTCTTTTCTGGCCGACGACGAAGCGATGAGCATGACGTGGCGCGACGACTTCATTCGAACGTTTCTTGAAAGGGATATTCCGCAAGTTGGCATTTCGATTCCTGCCGAAACTCTCAGACGTTTTTGGACCATGATCGCGCATTGTCATGGTGAGGTCTGGAACGCAGCGCAACTTGCCAGGTCGCTCGGCGTATCCGAAAACACCACTCGCCGGTATCTCGATATCCTTGCCGGCGCCTACATGATCAGAATCCTTCCTCCATGGTTCGAGAACATCCGCAAACGACAGGTGAAAGCTCCGAAGGTATACATCCGTGATACCGGTATTCTGCACGCTCTGCTGCAACTGCAAACGCATGCTGACCTGCAATCGCATCCGAAGGTCGGAGCGTCGTGGGAAGGCTTTGGTGTGGAGCAGGTAATCGGAGCGTTTGAGAGCCGCGACGCTTATTTCTGGGCGACACATGCGGGGGCAGAACTGGACCTTTTCCTCAGGTTTAAAGGCAAGCACTACGGGTTTGAGTTTAAGTATGCAGATGCGCCCGGCGGAAGCCGCTCAATGCATGTTGCCATTCAAGACTTGGTTTTGGAACACCTGTGGGTAGTCTATCCCGGCCAAGACGAATACTCCATTGAAGAAGGAATCTCCGTCATTCCTATTAGTTCAATCAAAAATATTGCGGAAGCCCTCAATAAAAGATAAGATGAAATGAGTAAGGGTTTCTCTCTTGCCTTCGACAAGGGATGCGCTAGCATAACGATTTGACTCCACGCGCAAGCAGCCATGATTATTAACCGCAGAACGCGGAGAATACTATCCGTCCTCTTCTTTCCTCTGCGACCCTCCGCGCCCTCCGAGGTTTAGCTTCATCTTGGAGCTTTTTTTCTTGAACAGCATTGACAAGAATTCTCGATTTTGAAACCGACTAACGCCACGGGGACGCCGCAGACTCAGAATGAAAAAGCTCACAACCGCCCCGAACCTCGCAGAATGCGACTTGCTGAAGGCTCTTCTTGAATCCAATGGAATAGAATGCTTCATCAAGAACGATATCTTGTTCCGTCTTGCGGGTGGAGTTCCGTTTCCGGAGGTGATGCCGGAACTTTGGGTCGTAAATGATGAGGATTTTGGCGAGGCTTCGGCAATATTGGCAGATACAACAGGCTAATTTCTTCTCTTCGTGCCCTTTGCGCCTCGGCGGTGAAATCAACTGCGGGCCGGATTCCTTCAATCATACGGCGGTTTGCCGAGCGGCCATTCGGTGTCTATCTGTTGGGAATAGAGCTCGGCCATGATCTTTGCGAGTTCGGCGTTTTGCATGAAGATTCTCATGTCGCCACGTATCTTGATTGCGCCGCGCAGGCCGGCCTCGATGAAATCGCGCGCGCCGGCGGCCACCTCCTCGAACACAGTGGCCGGGCCTGTGAACCGAAAATCGAGTCCCTTGCCGTCCATGGTCTCGGACAACTGCTCGTACTGCTGGCACTTCCCCTTATTGAAAAGGACGAAGAAGTATTTCGCCTGCCCTTGGCCCACGTAGGGTGACTTCGAGTCGCCGACGATCTCGATGCATATGCGCCATTGCCCCTGAGGCGCGCGTGCGGTGATGTCGTCGCGGCTGTTTACGAGCGCCTTGAGTTTTTCGTACCACTCTTTCGAGTAAATCTCAGCCATCTTTACCTCCTACGAAAGCAGGTTTGACAGTTTGTGAGTTCGTCTTTCCCCTTCGTCTTTTCAGTATCCTCTGTCGGTCTGCTCCCAGAGTTTCGGCAAACCGTAGTCCTGCGCGATGGATTTGAACGCGTTGTATCCGCAGGCCGCGAATACGCCGCCTCCCGGGTGCGTGAACGGCCCGCAGAGATAGAGCCCTTCAATTTCGGTTTTGTATTGAGAAGCCTCGGGGAACGGTCTCATCCAGCCCATCTGGTCGGGTGCTATCGAGCCATTCGAGAAACATCCCTCGCGCATTAGATTCTTGCGTTCTATATCAAGCGGAGTGTAGAGCGCGTGGGCAAGCACGTTGTCGCGCGTCATATTAGGAGCGTACTGCTGCCAGAGTTGTCTGAACTTCTCATTGTAAGTCGAGCGAACTTCGTCCCATTCAGCCGGAGTAAGCTCGCTCGCCTTCGGGAAGAAGAACCAGCCGGTCATCGCATGTTTACCGGACGGCGCTTGCGTAGGGTCCCACAGCGAGTTTACCCATGTTCCGGAGCCGGGACGCGATGGTATTCTTCCGTGGGTCGCCTCACGGATATAGTTCACCATGTCGGCGGGAGTCTCGTAACCGACGACAGTGTAGAACGTCTTGTTGATGCCCGGGTCCCATTTAGCGGATTTGTAATCCGGCGCCTCTTTCAGCGCAAACGTGGTCGTCCCGAGGCAATGGTCTGGCCCAATCCTGAAGTTTTCGGTGCGCCTTATCCATTGAGCGCTCAGGTTCTCCCTGCCCGCGAGTTCGAACAAGGTCTGTTTGAGATCCGCGTTGCTTGCCACCACTTTGCGCGCCTCGAATTTCGTTCCATCGGCCAACTCCACCCCCACCGCGCGCCCGCCCTTGACGATAATACGTTTCACAAGCGAGTTCTCGCGCATCGCGACACCCTCTCGCCTGCATGCGCTTTCCATCGCGTGGCTGAGCGTGTGGGTGCCGCCGACGCACATTTTCCAAATGCCGATCAGCCAGCAGATGGACACGATGAATCCGAATCCGCTCGCCTCCCACTCCGGCGGTATTCCCCATTCCATCGATTGTCTGTAGAGCATCATCCTGAGTTCCGGCGTCTCGTACGTCTCATCGACCACGACTTTCACTGATTTGCTCAAAATCTCTTTCCCGAGGCCCAAATGTTTCAGGAGCGCAACCGTTACCTCGTCGCCGCTACGCAGGCTGTCCCCTTCCGGCGGAACGGGCGGGTTCCAATAGAGGGTGCAGAAGAGATGGTCGACCTCCATCGTTTTGCGTTTGAGTTCGCAGAAGACTTCGGCGTCTCGCTTCGAGTATTGAGCAATGCTTTTGTAGGTAAGATCAAGATGATCGGGATTGTGCACGATTATCGGCGGCCTGCCGTCGGCAAAAGTGATTCCGCACTGGTTGACGGGATAAATCATCTTGGCGCCGAGCTTTTCCAGCCCGAAATCGTGATAGATGGGCATGTAGTCGATGAATTCCATGTACTGGGCATGCAGATTATGGAGGAAGCCGGGAAGCGTGACCTCCTCGGTGGTGAGGCCGCTGCCCCATTCGTGGCGCCTCTCGAGAAGCAGCGTCTGCATGCCGGCCCGTTGCAGATATGCAGCCAGTGTGAGGCCGTTGTGCCCGCCGCCAATAACGATGGCATCGTACGATTCCATTTAACTTTCCCTCCCAAGGAAGTAGGTAAAAGGTAAGGCTATTCCCCTTAATTCGGGGACACCTTGCAGCAAGGTGTCCCCGAATTAAGGTCCGTTATCTCCTCACAAAATATGCGGCCAACCCAAGTAGGATTGCCGCGCCTGCGCCTGCTGCCAATTTCCATCCTGTCAGGCTCATCGCCGCCGCATTCTCGGTTCGCATCTCCTTTGGAAGACGTATGAATCTGGCAACTCTGAGCGCAAAGATTGGGTGTCTCCATGCCGATTGCACCTTCACTTTGCCGCGGAGTACGTTCCCCAGAGTTCCGGGCGCCCCGGCGGCAAGCCCGGTAAGGTCAAAGATACCGCCGCGGACGGACATGGTCGCGTCATCAGCACACCCGTCGGTTATCTCGATTCCTTCATCTTTGAAGCTCAGCGTTACACCGACATCGCCCTCTACGGCTTCGAACGTCATCTTGCCTCTGATTTTCCGGGCCTGCCGGCTCTTGTACGAAAAGTCGCGGATGTTCTGCTCAAAGTATTGCAGCATTATCATGGCAAGCCCGCTTGGTTCGCCGCTCTGTGCGATTGTGACTTTTACGCTCTCAGAACTCATGCTCACAAGCATCTCGCTTTATACGCTCCGCCCACGACATTCCTTTAGTATCCTTCTCCACCTTTTGCCTTTCGCCTCTCCCTTCTAGTTACACCCGTTTCCACCACTTCTCGATGCCGAAATCGTCGGCTATCACATGGAGGGCGTTATATGCCGGAGCGAAAGTGATGTATCCGTGCGGGTGCTGCGTCGAGCCGCACATGTACAATCCCTTTATGGGGGTGCGGTATTGAGAAAGCGCCGGGAACGGGCGTTCAGAGAGCAGATTGTCGGGCGCAATGTCGCCCAGCATCCAGTCGCCATTGACCATGCTCACTAGCCTGTCCGAAATGTCCTTCGGCGTGTACGGCGCGAACTGGATGATGGCGTCCTCATCGAGGTTGGGAGCGTATTCGCGCCATTTCTCGATGCATCTCTTTGAATATTCAACCTTCACTCTGTCCCACTCTGCCTCGCTCCCATTGAGCTTGAACGCGGCGAACTGCCTGATGAGGCCAGTGTATTTTCCGGGAGGCGCATCGGTCGGATCGAACAGTGAATTCACTGCGCAGTTGAGTTTCGGATCGACCAACTCGCCACGGCGAACCCTCTTGAAGTGGTCGTTCAGATCAGCAATCGACTCGTATCCGACGTTCATTACCCATGCCTGGTTGATGTCGGAATCGAATTCGGCCGCCGAATACTTGGGAGGCTCGTTCAGCGCGAGATGCACGCTGAAAAGAGACCAGTCCTTGTGCCGACAGTTCTTTACATTGCCGATGAAACCGGAGTCCTTGATCTCTCCGTCTAAGAATTTGAGGAACGTTTGCTCGATGTCGACGTTGCTCGCCACAAGCTTACGCGCCTCGATCTCCGAACCGTCCAGCAACTTGACTCCGGCGGCGCGACCGTCTCGGACCAGAATTTTCTCGACGGGCGCGGCCGGAAAAACCACGCCGCCGTCAGCGAGGAACGTCCACCACAGCGCATGGGCCAGCTTGTGAGATCCGCCGATACAGCACTGCCAATTGTCGATCTTGCCCGCAAGAAGCGGAAACGAAACAGCGAGGCCGACGATGTCGTTGCTATAGGCGCACACCGCTGCGTGAAATGCGAGCATCGCCTTTATTTTTTCGTTTTCGAAGTGCTTATTCAAGAAATCGTTTATGGTCATGCTGCGCAGACGCGCCCTCAGGAATTCAGATTTTTCCTCGACGCCCCACACGGTCAACGCGTTGGTGATTTCGTTCAGGCTTATCGGCGGAGCGAACATCAGAGCGCCTACGAGCAAATCCAGGAAACCCTTGACCTCCTCATAAAGCCGCATCCACGTGTCGGCGTCCTTTTGCGAAAAACGCGCCATTGAGGCGTAAGTCTTATTCATGTCGGTGTGTATCGTAAGCGCCGAGCCGTCTTCGAAGACGCTTCC
>CAYVDS010000126.1:0-3222 GCA_964450145.1 uncultured bacterium | reverse complement strand
CGTGTTGGAAAAGATTCAAGTCTTCGTACACCGGGGACACACCCACAAGCGTATGATAGTTAGAGTGGACATTGTGCAGGAAGCCCGGGCGCGTGAGTTCTTCGGTGCACAGTCCCCCGCCTTCCTCGTGGCGTTTTTCGAATATCCCGACGCTCCATCCGCACTTTGCGAGATAGCATCCAAGGGCCAGTCCGTTGTGACCGGAGCCGATTATGACGGCATCGAAGCTTGCGTCAGCCATACATCATTTCCTCCGTGCTTAAAGGCTCTTGTCGCCCACTGCCTGTTGGGTTGTCTCGCTCATTCTGAGCCTTCGCCCCCGCCGAGGCGGGGTTAATTTTGAAAGAAACATATCTAAGCCTTAATTAGCGGAAAAATCCCCTCCCCCCCTTTCTAAAGGGGGGAAGAAAGTGTTTCTTAGGAGCGAGGAGAAGACTCTGCCTTTCGCCTTGCTCCTTTCGCCTTTTGCCTTTCTCAGAGGCTTCCCCGCTGACTTTTCTTGCCTCTTCTTTCACTTTTCAGGGCCATGGATTCCATGCACTCGAAATGCTCTTTCATCGCTTTTTTGGCGGCGGCGGGGTCATGGGATTCAACCGCGCGGAGAATTCTTCTGTGGCCCCCGAAGATATCCCTTATGAAAATCCTCCGCTCATCTTCCTCTGTACTTTGCACTGCAGCAGACAGTTGGCGAGATTGCGCTACGAGGGCCGTGAGCATATTGTACATTTGCGACAGAACCGGATTCCTAGCGGCCTGCACGAGGGCCCGGTGAAATGAGAAGTGGATGGCGGCCGCTTTCTGCGTGTCCTCGGATTCCTCAATTCTTTTCGATATTCTTTCTATGTCTTCCCGGCCTGCACGTTCCGCCGCCAGCCCGGCGGCTTCAATCCCCACGATTCTGGCTGATTCCAAAAGCTGTTCCAGCGAGGCGGCGCCGGCGGCGAGTGAGAGGCTGGGATAGCGATTGTCTTCCGGCGGGCATATGGTTGTGCCTCGTATATCGCGCCGAATTATGCCGAGGGTTTCCAGGGCCTTCAGAGCCTCGCGCACTGAACTGCGGCCTACATTAAGGGACTCGCAGAGCTCTCTTTCTGGCGGGAGCCTATCCCCCGGTTTAACCTTTCCGGTCAGCAGCATGGAAACTATCTGGTCGATAATCTCGCCGGGAATCGTTGTCTTTTCTATGGGTCGGAGCTGAACGACATTATTCTTCCCTCCGGCATCCAGCATCTTCGAATGGATCGAATTTGCCATCACTCCACCTCTTACAGGCTGTTCATCGTTATCGTTTTGTCTGTTCCGCATTCTCTCGCTCATTTGTAGTTTGTGTAGGAACATCTGATGGTCTGACCAATTATATCATGAGAGTATTGATGTGTCAAGACTCTACGTGGGCATCCCGCGAGGCGCGGGACTTCGGAGACCTCAGCGGAAAGCGACGGGGAAAGGCTATTTTACAAGAGAAATCCTCCACTTCCCGTTGATTCTCTCCTTGCGCCCTTTGCGCCTTTGCGGTGAAGAAGACCTTTTGGAAGGCAGAGGTATGAAGAAATGCTTAGAGTTTCGGAAAGAAGTAGCCGACCTCGAATTTGGCGGTTTCTGGACCGTCGGAGCCGTGGACGATGTTGTTCTGGATGCTCTCGCCCCAGAGCGCGCGGATTGTGCCGGCCGCCGCTTTCTTGGGGTCGGTGGCGCCGTTGATTTCGCGCACCTTGTCGATTGCCCCTTCGCCGCTCCACGCCATGACGACGACCGGACCGGAGGTCATAAACTCGATGAGCGAAGGGAAGAACGGGCGTTCCTTGTGGACGGCGTAGAAGCCCTCAGCCTTGGCGCGTGAGAGTTGGAGCCGTTGAATTGCCGCGAGGTTAAGGCCGGCTTCTTCATATTTTTGTATGATTTTGCCGATGAGCCTTTTTTTGAAGCCATCGGGTTTGACGATGGAAAGGGTGGTTTCGACGCTGGATCTATTCAAGAATCGCCTCCTATGTAGCCGCAGTTGAACGCAACGCAGGAAGTCGCAACCAAAAACAATTATCATTGCGAGCAGCGCAGCGACGAAGCAATCTTTGCATGTCACGGAGATTGCTTCGCTCGGGCCTACGGCCCTTCGCTCGCAATGACTGCGTTGTAAGAATCACGACGGAAATTTACGATCTTGATGTTGATAATACAGACAAACGCAGATGTTCTTCTTTTGGATTTTAGATTATACCCTTACCGCGGAGACAGACGAGACCGTGGGGAAACCCAGCCGCTTGCTTCATGAAGCAAAGGGCGCAGCATGCTGCGCCCCTACAAGAATGTCGCAATCGAGTTCGTGGATTCCCACTTTCGCGGGAATGACCGTGGTCCGGTAGTTATTTGTGCCATTCTTGACGAGGAACGGGGGATTTCAATTGCCGCGCGCTTTGCGCGGTCCCCTTTCGCTCGCCTTTCGCCTTTGCCCTTTCCCCTTCTATTGCTGGTGATTATGGCTGGCCTGGTAGGCCTTTATGTACGAGTCGCTGTAAATGGCCTTGCCCATAAGCAACTCCGCCGTAACGAACGCTTCCATCATCTCTTTATCGGCAGCGTCCATGATGGCGGCATCGAGCCCATTGAAAACACCCATGACGATCCACGTGCGGGTGAGCAGTTCGCGCTCGCGCGCTCCCTGGCCGAGGTTGCTCAGGCCGACGACGATGTGCGGCGACGGATCGCTCAGCAGGCGGAACTGCGAGATCGCCTCGAGCACGATTTTGCTCTGTTCTTGCGCGACGTTGGCCGGCATCACGATGGGATCGATGTAAACCTTGTCCATTTCAATGCCGTGTTCCATCGCTTTGGCGGCGATGAGGGCGGCAGTCTCGACGCGGCTGTTCGCGTCCTTCGGGATTCCCTTTTCGTTGATGCAGAGGCCGATGATGGACGCATTGTGTTCTTTTGCCAGCGGCATATATTTGTCGAGCTTCGCTTCTTCGCCCTTGGTCGAGTTCATGAGAATCGGATTCTTGGTACAGGCCTGCATCCCCGCCTTCATGACGTCGAATTTCGGGGTATCGATGCTGAGGGTGATGTTCGTCACTTCCTGTACCGTTTCGACAAGCCATACCATCGTCTCGAGCGGTTTGTCGGACGCCGGGCCGACGTTGATGTCCAGGGCGTTTGCGCCCGCTTTGACCTGGTCGAGGGCCACTTTGTGGATTATGGACTTATCTTTGGTCTGGATGCCTTTGCGGA